>CAYLTY010000141.1:0-22203 GCA_964386705.1 uncultured Planctomycetaceae bacterium | reverse complement strand
ATTCAGAAAGATGTGCTGCAACCGGGGCTCTATCTTGTGAATCCGGAAGAGCAGCGAGTCGATGTGATCTTCGTTGGCTATCGGGAATTCACTGTTGAGAAGCACGTGAAGACCGGGCCGGGCGGAGAACAGCTTTTCGAGGCCAGCGGCGAACCGATCCTCGAAGACGACGAAACTGGCATCTCTTTCCCCTCACGTGACGGCTTCCGCATTACGATGGACTTCACCGCCATCTGGGGTGTGTGGCCTGAGCAGGCCGCAGACGTCGTCCGTAACTTCGGCAGCATTGAAGCTGTCGAAAAGAAGGTGGTCGATCCGCAAATCCAGAGCATCTGCCGCAACATGGGTTCCAATCTGGGAGCCGTCGAGCTGCTGGTCGGCGATTCGCGCCAGGCATTCCAGGAAGATACGTCGAAGCGGTTCCAGGAGATCCTGCAGGAGAAAGATCTCACAGTACTCACCGGGCTGGTGCGCAACATCTACATCCCGCAACAGGTGCGCACGCCCATTCAAGAAACCAATATCGCGACCGAACTGAAGCTGACGCGTGAGCAGGAACAGATCACGGCCAAGACCAAGGGCACATTGGGAGCCGCCGAAGAGGAAGTGAAGCTCGCCACCGTGAAGATCTCGGCCGAAACCGAGAAGCTTCTCGCCAAGCGTAAGGCTGAAGCCAACAAGGAAGCTCAGGAGACAATCGCGGAAACCACCAAGATGGTCGCGGCGATCGACAAGAAGACCGCCGAGATGGAAGCTGAAGCCACGCGTGTGCTTGGCCAGGCAACGGCAGAATCACGCAAGCTGTCCGAGGAAGCCAAGGCTGGCAAATTCAAGATGGCCGTGGAAGCCTTCGGCTCGGGCGACGCCTACAACCGCTGGGTCTTCGCTCAAGGCCTGCCGGATGGCATTCAGCTCGACATGATCTACGCTGGCGAAGGCACCTTCTGGACCGACCTGAAGAGTTTTACCGATGTAATGCTTAGCAAGCAGGTCACGGAATCACCGAAGCAGCCAACGCCCGCCACGAGCAAAACTCAACCATCGCGTACACCGGCGACCACGAAGCCCGCGAGTAACTCGCCTGCGTCCAAGTAGCCAAAAGAAGAATGAATCAGCCACGGATGGAACACAGATGAAACACAGATAGAGGGATTGGGACTTGTCGGCTCATTTCTTATCCGTGTTTCATCTGTGTTCCATCCGTGGCCAAAATTCTTCCACCCCTCAAATCACTTGAGGATCTCGGTTAGCACGCGGCCTTCGGCACTGGGCAGCTTCACGTTCATCAGCTTGGCGATGGTCGGAGCGACGTCGATATTGTTGATCGTGTCGAGCATCACGCCCGATTTCACTCCGGTACCGGCCGCGACGAATGTGGCGTGCATGAAGGCTCCCTGTGGCAGATGACCGTGAGTGCCTTTGTAGGTTTCCGTGACGGGGCCGATGGCATCACCCGTCGTGCCATCGTTAAACGAAAAGCCCTGCCCTGTCGCCAGAATGAAGTGCGGCGCCTCGTGATTCTCGTCCGGTTGAGGCAGTCCAAGATCATGGTACTCCGCTGGCTCGATGACACGTTGCACGCCTTCCAGTTTCGCTAGCGACTCCTTGATACGCCCCTGCTGGCTCTTCGGAGCATCGTCCAGCAGGTAGATGAAAGCCGATCCGCCTTGAGCCACGCACCAGGCTTGCCGCTTCGTCGGCTTGCCTTTGTCGTCGGTCTCCATGAGTCCCATCTGCTTCAGCACCACGTTCGGACGAATCAACTTGGCAATCGGCGCGAAGCCATGATCGGATACCACGAACAGAGCCGACTTGCCGGCAAACTCGGGCTCCTGCAGCGCGTCCCACACGCGTTTGACGTTGGCATCCGCCTCGGCCACCGCCTTGTAGGCCTCAGGCGTATGCGGACCGTAAGCATGCTCCACGCCGTCTGGAGTAATCAAATGCAGCAGCACGAGATTCGCTTTGCGTTTCTTCAGCAGGTGCAGCGTCACCTGGGTATAAACGTCGTCGCGTTGCGTTGAGTACTGCTTGCCCCAGCCCCACGCACCCAGTTGCGAGATATCAATCCCGTCGGCTTTCAGTTCATCCACGAAACCCGGAGTGGTGTACTTCGCATGCAGCGCCGGCTTGTTGGAATCCGGAATCACCCAGTTCAACGAATCCGCTCCATTACAGGCCGGCCAGATCACGCTGGCGGTCTTCAACCCCTTGGCATGAGCCGCGTCATACAGCGTCGGAACCTTGATCGCCTGAGCTTTCTCCAGTTCCGGATCACCGATGTAAACCAACTCGCGACCAGCCTTGCGGTCAAACACGGAGTTCCCGATCACACCGTGCCTTCGGGCTGTGGTGCCCGTGATGAGCGACGTATGCGATGGCCAGGTGACACTCGGAAAGGTTGTCAGCATCCCCTTGGCTCGTGCCCCCTGCTGAGCCAGCTTGCGCAATGTCGGCAGATCCGCCTTAGGGTCGTCAAAGTAACTCGCGGCTAAGCCATCGACACTGATCAGCACCACGTGCTGCAGTTCTTCAGCCCGCGAGGTTGCCACCATGCAGTTCAATAGCATCAGAGACAAAATCGTGCGGAGAAAACGACACATAGGAAGACTCCTGCAGAGCGAGTGAAACAAAGGGTGGCGACTTATACCCCGAAGCCCGTAAAGTGGCTCCCGTAAAGCCAACACATCCTTCAACGCCCGGTTCGCCAAGAATGCGCCACGCCTGTCGAATCGTTGTCACCACCGGTCCAGATCGCGGCAAAGTCTTTGAGATCGAAGAAGAACTCGCCCACATTGGCCGCTCGGCAGACAACCATGTGGTCTTTGATGATCCGGGCATGTCCGAACACCACGCCAGCATCCTCCAGCGAGAAGGTCGGTTTGCAATCTATCGGCAAAAGACTGCTGACGTGCAGGTCGACGGCGGCGAGATTCCCTCTGAGAAATGGGTCTGGCTGCCCACCAATTCGCGGCTGCAATTCGGACGCCGCACAGCCTGCCAGTTTTCGTATGAGGAAGTGGCCAGCGAAGCTGAGCTCGCACCCGCTGCCCCTGCTCAACCAAAAACGCCGTCAGCCGTGGTGGTCTCTGAAGATGCCAGTCAGGCTGAAACCGGCAGTCGCAAGAAGGCGGAGAAGAAGACCAAACGCAAGAAGCAGGTCGCGCGGTTCATCACCGATCATGGCGACATGCTGGTGGAACTCGGAGCCGATGGTCAGTTGCCGGAACTGTCCCTGGACGATGCCGCCACGAATCGCGAACGCTCGGCGAAGTCGAAAGAAAGCAACCCCTACCTGCTGTATGCGGTGCTGGCGTTGTCGTTCTCGCTCTCACTGGGCCTGATGTTGCTGGATGCGGGTTCGACATCATCGTCGGCACTGACCAAAGAGGAGGCCCGGCACAGCATCGTCCATTTCTACGGTAAGGAAGGCGACGAACTCAAACCCTATCAACGGGCCTTGCGAGCTGCCCGGCTGGCACATTCACGCGGCGATCTTCGCGCCGAACGGCAGGAATACCGCAAGGTCTTGAACGAATTGAATTCAGAAGACATCAACCAGCATCTCGGTGTGACAGGGCATCACCATACCGACGAAGAGCTTCGCAAGCTGATCGGCGCACTGCTGACGGAAGATGCGGTGGAATGACCGGTTGCGACGGACCAAATTGAGAGTCACGTGGTAAATGTCGGCTTGCGTGTCGCGTGGTGGAACTTCATTCTGATGCACCGGATTGCGGTGGCTTTCGCTATTCGGCCGATGAGACATTGGCTGACTCGCGCGATAGCCGCCTGAAGCGTTGAACGTCGTTACTGCGGAGCCCTGCTGTGACCGAGAAACTCAACCGTCCTGTGCTTGGAAAGCTGACCCGCCGCGATGTGCTGCGAGTCGGTTCAATCACGCTGTCGACCAGCATGCTGTCGTCGATGGGTATCCAGGCAGCCACGGGACCAGGCCGCGAACATCCGGGACCAGCCAAGTCCGTTATTTATCTGTGGATGGGCGGCGGCGTCACGCACATCGACTCATTGGACCCAAAGCCGGAAGCTCCCGAAGGAATTCGCGGGACGCTCGACACAATCGACACCGCGTTGCCGGGCACCTATTTCTCCGAAGCCTGCCCGAACCTGGCGCGTATCGCAGATGATCTCGCCGTGGTGCGCACCTTCTCTCACGACAGCAACGATCACCTGCTGAGTCAGGTCTACACGCTGTCCGGTCGCAAGGTGAATGCGACGCAACTCTTCACTGAACCCAATATCGGCTCGATCGTTTCGCACCTCTACGGCCCGCGCCGCGGCCTGCCCGGCTACATCGCAGTGCCAGGAATCACACGTCCCGGCCCCCCGCCCTACCCTCTGTTTGTGGGCGGCTGGCTCGGTGCTCAATACGCGCCGTTCTGCGTTGGCGGACAGCCCGAGCAACCCGACTTCACCGTCGGCGAGAAGTCATACAACCCGTCGCCGCGCTGCGATGAGGATCTATCGCCCAAAGTTCTCGCGATGCCCGATGGTATTTCCGTGTCGCGCATTGATCGCCGAGCAGGCTTGAGAAGCCAACTGGATACAGCAGCCACGCGCGCAGAACGTGACGGTTCGCTCGCCGCGATGGATGGCCACTACTCCAATGCGGTTGAGCTGCTGACATCGAATGGCATTCGTCAGGCGTTTGATGTCACTCAGGAAGATAACGCGACTCGCGACACTTACGGACGCACCAAGATCGGTGGCCGCTGCCTGATGGCTCGCCGGTTGGTCGAAGCCGGAGCGCGATTCGTCATGGTCGACTACGGCTATGACCCGGACTACGGCAACCTGTGGGACATCCACAACGTGGCCGAACAGAAGTTCCCGCACGTCTCAGAGATGTGCAAGCGCGGCTACAACGTGGCTGGCATCGACAAAGCGTTCGCGGCGTTGATCTCTGATCTGAAGCAACGCGGCCTGCTGGACTCTACGCTGGTCGTGTACCTCACCGAATTCGGTCGCACGCCGAAGATCAATGCGGGCGGCGGGCGCGATCACTGGGGGGCCTGCGGTTCGGTGTTCTTCACCGGAGCCAACGTGCGTCGAGGGCAAGTCATCGGTCAGTCCGACAAGCAAGCCGCCTATCCCGTCACCCGCGGCTACGGTCCGGCGGATCTCGCGGCGTCGATCTACGCCTCAATCGGCATCGATCCCGATGATCGCGTCTACAACCAACTGGGTCGCCCAATGTCGATCCTCGATCACGGTCAAGCGATCGATGGCTTGTTTTCTTAGCAACCGTGAGACCATGCTGCCTATCCGTTCGTAACAGACGACGGGTTGCAAATGAGTAGGCTCAGGCCGAACAACGGCGGATGCGCAGGATAGCGACCATATCCAAGCCATCGGTCAAGGGCATTCAAAGGCCAAAAGAGCGTTACGCACGCATAGTTCTTCGTATGCCAGGCATCGGTATCTTCGGGGAGAAAGTAGTAAAACCCCTCCATGCCGAAACGGTCGGCTTCTGCGTACGCTCGCCTCGAAAGGCAGTAGTACGAGCCGACGTAAACAAAAATCAAAATCACGGTGGCTGCCAGCATCGCCATACGAAGTCGATTCCGCATTCGTTCGTTCCTTTTGACCTTCATCAAAAAGAAGAACCCGGCTCTCACGTGAGAACCGGGTTCCATTGGCTCGTAACAGTTGCTTACGAGGAGGTGGCGGTGAGTGTCACCCGCCGGCGAATCTCAGCCAGACGCACCTCTTTGGCTACGTTTGTGACTTATCAAGAACCACCTCCTTTCCTGGTAACAGAGTAAGCTGGAGCACGCTCGGGGCCACCGAGAGCTCAACAGCACCATCTAGTACCTCGTGCTGGCGGTCAGCACGAACAACGCTGCGTATGTTGCCACGATTTTTGATCCTGACAAGATGACTTCTAAGAAGAATTCGAAAAGAACGGGAGACCACGCATAGGCCTCCCGTGATCCTAAAGTCCGACCACTTCAAAACCCTTTCGGTATTCTTTGCTGACGTACTGTTGCGCCTTGTCGTTGCCGGAAGCCATCAACTTCTCAGCATCCCATGCCACCTTGCCGCCGCTGCGGAACGCTACAATGCCGAGCAGCACTGTCTCGGTCAGGCGACCGGAATAGTCGAAGTTGCAGGTTGTCGGTGAACCCGTCTTGCAGGCCTTGACCCATTCGTTCCAGTGCCCGATCGAATTGGGAATCGTCTGCTCGGGCGCCTTGAAGTCCTTGTACTGCTCTTGAGGCATCAGGATCGCTCGCCCGTAGTCAGCCACGAGCATGCCCTTGTCGCCGATGAACAGCACGCCGAGTCCCCAATTGGCCAGCGACTTCCCTTCCCGATCATTGGTCTTCTTCACAATGTCGAAGTGCTCACCGCCATCCGACCACGTGAAGAGCAGCTTGCTGCCGTTCGCGGCCGGGAACTCGTAACTGGCTTTGCACCACGACGGAGCACCATCGGGATGGACCTCCGGACCTTCACACGCAACCGAAACCGGATGCGTGAGGTTCAACGCCCAGAACGGCAGATCCATCACGTGACAGGCCATGTCGCCAAAGGTGCCGGAGCCGAACTCCCAGAAGCGGCGCCAGTCGCCCGGATGAATCTTGTTGCAGTACGGACGCTCCTTCGCCGGTCCCAGCCAGAGATCCCAATCGAGGTGCGACGGCACTGGCACGTTGCAGGCGTCGAAGCGGCCATTGGACCAGCCCTTGTTGCACCAGCTATGCACCTCGGAGACGTTGCCGATCGCGCCGCTCTGCACCAGTTCCACCACGCGACGGTAGTTGTTGCTGGCGTGCACCTGAGTGCCCATTTGAGTGGCCACGCCCTTCTTCTTGGCCAGCTTCGCGATCGCTCGCGCTTCAGCCACGGTGTGCGTCAGCGGCTTCTCACAATAGACGTGCTTGCCCAGATCCAACGCCACCGAAGTCGCCGGCGCGTGAGTGTGGTCGGCAGTGGAAACCACCACAGCGTCGATGTTCTTGGCTTCCGCTTCGAGCATCTTGCGATAGTCGCGATGCTTCCGCGCATCCTTCCAACGCTCTCCCGCTTGATTCAAATGCCGCTCGTCGACATCGCACAAGGCCACGATGTTCTGACCAGCCAACTCGTCGATATTGTGACGCCCCTTGTTAGCCACACCGATGCAGGCGATGTTCAGCTTCTCATTTGGCGAGTTCGATTCCTGAGCAACCGCATGCCCCACGTAAATCGCAGAGGCAACGCTCGCGGCGCCGGTGCGGAGAAACTGACGACGATTCAAAGAACGAGACATAATGCGAACACTCCATCAGTGGTAAAGAAGCCCGGATGCAACGCATAACGCAGTAGAGTTGGCCGATGCGTTCGTCGGGTCAAGCGTCCCAACCATTCACGTTGAAGATTGGCGGAGCAATCACGTCGCAAACAGCTTAGGTGCGGAAGCGGAATGTCCGTCCGAGGAACCTCCTCAGCCGGTCGGCGACCGACAACGACTGAGCATCCACCTTCGCAACTCCAGTTCCTCGCAGGACAAGGGACTCATCGCCATCCAGTCGCACGCGTGCCTGATAGGCGGTGCTCACCGGACGCGGCACGCCGTCAGAACCCAAGCGCGTCGGGAAGTCAGGATGCTCGACCAGTTCACGCGGTGCTACGGAAAGGTCGACTTCCGCGATCTCCACTATCTGCCCCGACACATGCCGATCCGCAACATGGTCAAGCAACAGTTCGACCCGCTGGCCAGTGCTGATGAACTCAATGTCGTTCTGATCAATCGCCAACACCGCTTCATAGCGATCGGCCGGCGCGATCTGACAAAGCTCAATGCCCGCCCCCAATGTCACACCGCGATTCGACTCATCCAGCGGAGTACCCGACCACGACGGCAATTCGTGCCTCGTCGATGACTGCTCCTCCTGCAGGCGCTCGGGCGGGGGCAGAACTCGGCCTGCAATCGGCGCCTTGATCGTCAACCGCGCCAGATCGGTCTCGCGTTGAGTCAGTTCATCACGTTTCTTCGCCAGGCGTTCCTGAGTAATAGGGATCAACTGACTGACTTCACTGTCGCGTGCCCGACGCGCTTCCAGCGACGCGAGTTGCTGTTCCAGCACGGACACTTCACCCGTCAGCCGCACACGCTCTTTTTCGAGTTCGACATTCTCCAGAACGGCGATGGTCTCATTCGCGGCGACGATCTGTTCTGCGGCGACCGTCCACTTCAGCCGTCCCTTCTGCTGCACAAAGACATGCCGCACCTGCTCTGCTTCGATCACTGCGGGTGCCTGCACAGAAAACGGCAACGGCAACGCGACTGAACCAACGAGGGCCGCGACAACCAGGGTGGATCTCAACCAGAAACGCGGCCAGTTCACAGTTCGGGTCCAGAACGGGTTTCGAAACAAAGCAACAAACTGCACGAGCGGAGATAGCAGCAAACCAGCGACTGACAGCACAGCCACAACGACCGCAAGGGGCGTCAGACCATATGGCTCAAGGATCGAGTCCACAAACCAGATAATGCCCCACAACATCACCAGTCGGTACACACCCGAAGCGATGAACCACACGGTCAGCAACGTCTGCCGCTGCTCAGGCATCAGCCGCGGACTCGCGATATCCGTATCAAAGAGCCAGTTCCCGACCGTATTCGCGACCAGCGTTCCTGCCTGCTGCCGGAGGTTCGGGATCTCGAGCACGTCGCTCAGGATGTAGTAGCCGTCGTAACGCAGGAGCGGGTTGCCGTTGAACAACACCGTGCTGATCGAACACACGACGACCACATTCAGGCACAGCGAGTTAAAGAACCCCGGCACCGACCACCACCACAGCCATAACGCGGCCGACGCCAGCAACAGTTCGACATACATGCCCGCCGAGCTAATGACGATGCGTTGCCAGCGATTGGGCAACATCCAGGCATCTGAAACATTGCAATACAGACATGGCGTGCCGACCAGCAGCATCAGTCCCATCTCGTGACACTCGGCCCCGAACCGTCGGCAACTGACCGCGTGCCCGAGTTCGTGCAACACCTTCGTCAGTCCCAACGTCGCCGCCAGCACGAACAGGTTTGAGCCGCTGAAGAACTCATGAAATCTCGGCAGTCGCATCTGCAGAGCGTCCACGTTGAGCGCCGCGAACAGCACACTCACGAGGATAAACGTCAGCGCAAGAGTTCCCCCGACGGGGCGAAATAACCAGCTCGCCAACGGCGTCAGCCAGTTCAGGAAGGCGTGCGGATCAAAACCACGAAACCGAATCGCGAGGACACTTGAGAGCGCATTCAACCAGCGTTGCCGCTGCTCATCGTGCTGGCGCCGCAACACGAACTCAGCCTGCGCGGGCGAGTCCGTCATAATCAGCCCCGCACCATGCAACACAGCCAGGAATGACTGCAACTGGCTCGCGTCCAGTCGCTGCGGTGCGAACTGATCCTCAAACTGCCGGCGGATATCTCGCAGCGAAACGTGCCCATCCAACTGCATCAGGACGGCATACTCTTCTGGCTTCAACTGATAGTACCGCAGTGAAATCGGATCTTTGACGTGCCAGTAACGCGAACCGCCAAAATGGACTTCATGCACTTCCAGATCGAGCCGCCGCTTCAACGGCAGCGGTCGAGTTTCAGCAGAGTATCCTGCGGCGCGGAGGTCCAAGATCGACGACCTGATGTGATGAAACCCGGAAATCGAACAGGCTAGTCAGTCTCAACCAGGATGACTGCGGCTTCTTCGCCCCGAAAACTCAGTCGATGATTGCCCACCGCAATGATGCAGGGCTGACCCGGTTGAATCATGCAGATCGTAACGTCTTCGTGCAGCCCCATCTCGTGCAGCCGAGTCACCAGCGTCTGATCGCCGTCAATTTGCGCGATCCGCGCGTGCTCGCCAGCATTCAGGAAATCCAACGGGACCAGAGGCACAGCATCACTCCGCAAAGCAACCACGCCGCGACTTCAAACTCACCGCTCACAGACCTAGTTCAGGCTGGGATCATCGCCGCCGCGTGATTCATTCGGGCGACCTCCGCCTCCATTACCGCCCGACTTTTTGGAGATCACGGTCAGGACTTCCCCGAGATCCACAATCGTGCGCCGGCTGCCTTCAAATTCAACGAGCAGTTTTTTCGCCAGAATCTCCTGGGCGAGCACCCGGCCCTGCCCCGTCTTGGTCACGATCGTCGAACCCACGTTGGGCAGTTCGCGTTTGTATTCTTCGTACGTGTCGTACTCGTACCTCAAGCAACACTTCAGACGACCGCAGCGACCGGAAATCTTGTTGGGGTCGAGCGTCGCCTTCTGCATCTTGGCCATCTTCATCGAGACGGGCGGCATCTCATGCAGGTGCGTGTTGCAGCAGACAGGCTTGCCGCAGTCACCGTAGTCAGCGAGCAGCTTGGCTTCATCGCGCACACCGATCTGCTTCATCTCGACGCGCGTCGAATAGCGTTTCGCCAGCACTTTCACGAGTTCGCGAAAATCAACGCGTTGCTCGGCGAGGTAATAGAAGATGACTCGTTCGCCGCCAAAGAGGTGCTCGACGTCAACCAACTGCATCTGCATGTTCCGTTCGCGGATCATGACGTTGGTCTGAAAGAAGATTTCCCGTTCGCGCAGTCGAACTTCATCGAGCCGGCGATGAGCATCTTCATCCGCTTGTCGCAGAATGCGTCCGGTCGCGTCTTCAGGCTTGGCACCCATGTACTCGCGCGTGCGATCTGAGGCCGGACACAGAACCTCGCCCCACTCCACCCCCCGTTCGCTGCGGACGATGACAGAACTGCTGCGCGGAAAGTCTTCCGGCCCCTTGAAGGAGAACTCAGCGACGGCACGTGTCAGACCGTAGCGGACAATATAGTTACCAGGCATGGGCTTGTTTCTGCGGTATTCGAAAGCGGCTGGCGCGGGAATAAGCTCTCAGAGCAACATCACCGCCCGTCACAGAGCAGCCTGCCGCCTAAGGTTCATCGGAGAGTTCACTCGCTTGCTGCACCAGCTGCAACGCTGATTCGATCAGTTTCTGTGCACGTTCATCCTTCGACGGATCGGCACTCATCGTTTGTAAGCAGTTCGACAGGAAGAACGCCGCACCGGCCATCATCTCGGGAGACGAACTCTCTCCCAGCAAAGCTTCCAGATCTCCCTGCGCGTCAGTGCAGTCCGGCGTGCCTCGCGTTGCCGCCACGTAAGGATCTTCCTTGATGACGGCACCGGAAGATCCCTGCAGTTCCGACTGAATCGCGGTCGCGGCGCGTGCCGGTCGAGTCGCCTGAATCGCGTCTTTATCGATGCGTTCCTGCTTGGCAAACGCATTGTTCTCGCGCCGCTTACCGAGAATTCCTTGAAACGACTGGAAGATCTTCGAATCGCGCAGCTTGTTGAAACGCTTCGTCAGCGACTTGAAGTCAGCATTGAAGAGCTTCGGGGCGAGAATCGGCATCAGCATGAAGCGTTTCATAGTCTGATACGGCATCACCGTCTGCTCTTCGATGATGTGAGCCAGCATCGCCGACGACCGGGCCAGCAGGAACAAGCCGGTCCCGTACTGATAATTGAAGCCCAGCCTCAGAATGATTGCCGCCGTGATTCCGTCGACGTTTGCCGGAACGCCCTTCTTTTCCTCAAGGCAACGGACGACTCCGTCATAGATGTCGAAGTAGATGCTCTCTGACTTCATTTCGCAGAGCAGCCGCCGCACGTGAGTTGGTCGAGGATCCTTTCTCAGCAGCGGGTGCCCGAACCCGGCCACGGTTTGCCCTGAGGCAATCCGCTGCAGTGTTGTTTCGTATGCGAACAACTCCAAATCGCCAGCCGTTGCTCCAGGCTTCGCGGTTTTCGCAAAGTCGTCGGCAATCGACTGGTAGAACTTCATCGCATGTTCGACGGCACCCACGTGATACGGGCCGCTCGCCAGAAAACCGGCGGCCATCGCTTGAGGCACCCCGACGCCCGTCCCGGCCACGATTCGTGGCACAAATGTTGTCGGTGGCAAAAGTCCGAAACCACCGTGAAATGCCACGAGCACGATGTCGAACAGCTTGCGTTCTTCCTCGGTAGGAAAGTTACCTTTCAGGATATGGAACACGGCATCCGTGTAGGTTACGGTTCCAATCAGCGAATTGAGATCTTTCGCCCGCACGTTCAACTGTTCGGCGTTAAGTTGGACGCCGTCAATTTCGGTGCCCAGATAGAATTTGGGTCGCTGTGAATTCATAGATAAATCGGCACGTGCCTTGCTAAGTGAAACGAGTGTCCTGCTTCGTTCGCAGTCTCGATCTGGAGCGTTCGTTCAGATTAACGACGTAACTCCAAGACCGGTGCTGTGAAACGACTGTAGCAGTCGAAGTGAATCTGGCAATTCGGCTCAACGCGCCGAAGAATCCGCGTCGATAGATCAAAACATCGTTCAAGTTCTGCGAAGAGTTTGCGCGCGTTGGCAGCCGATGATGCTATTCGACGGCTAGTTGTCAGGGCATTGGGCCGGCCACACCCTGCGCTGCAAAGGTCTTCTTATGTCCGAACGCGTCACTGCCATGGCAACTCCCACAGTTCAAACCAAGCCGCAAGGACGCGCCCCCCAAGTCGATCACTTCCAAGGGCTGAAAAGCTTCTTGGGAAGGATTTCCCCGCAGGAATGGCGGAGGCGAGCCCTCCACATTCTTCCGGGTTTCATGCCGCTGATCTTGTGGCAGATCTACCACCGCGACCCGCTGAGCTGGGATGCGCGCGCCTGGCTCGGTGGCATCATCATCGGCATCGGTGTGCTGACGGCGATCAAATATCATCGATTCGCCCGTCGCGGCGAAGTCACAAACTCCGCCTGCATTCTGGGATACACGATTCCCGTCTTCACGATGCTATTCGCGCTACCGGCTCAAGCTGAGCTGGGATTCGCGACGCTCGCCATCATTTCTCTTGGCGACGGGTCAGCGACGCTGGGCGGAATGCTGCTCAGAGGCCCTCGGCTGCCTTGGAATCCCTCGAAATCCTGGGCAGGCCTGCTGTCCTTCATGCTCATCGGAGCTCCCTATTCAGCGATGATCTACTGGGGCGAGACTCGTCCCGGCGTCCCCTACGCGACCGCCTTCTGCATGACGGCCTTCGCTACCATGCTGGCAGCGATTGCTGAATCGTTGCCGGTTAAGCTCAACGACAACGTGCGCGTCGGGGCGACCGCCGCAATCAGTTTGATCATCGCGCAGTCAATCTGGGTTGGCTGGTAACCGATTCCGTACAACCTGTTTCGCTGACAGGCGAGCCGACGGCCATCACTTCTCCACGAAGTTCGGCGTCCGCTCGCCTGTTTTCGTTACGCGGGCCGATTTGCTGCGACGGCCTCTCCCGTTACTCTGCTGCTTCAGACGTCTGCCAGAAGTCTGTGCCGCGAACACGAGAGCCCGCCGCCGCTCGCTCCCAAGAGTTAACGGGAATGAATGCACGCAGTTTGGCTCGCAAGGCGTGGCACAGATCAACAACACCTCTGTTGTCGATTCATCCATGAAAGGACGCCATGCGAGACTTTGAGTATGAGGCCCCTACGTCGCTCGGCGGCGCGTTGGCTGTGCTCTCGAAAGGGACAGCGAAAACGATGGCGGGTGGCACAGATCTCATCGATCAAGTCCGAATGGGACGGCATGCTCCCGATGTCATTGTTGACATCAAAAAGATCCCGGAACTCAACGTCCTGCAGCATGACGCGTCCGGCCTGCGACTCGGCGCCGCGGTGCCCTGCTACAAGATCTACGGACACTGCGGAATCGTCTCCGACTACTCCGCCCTGGCCGATAGCTGCCGCATCATCGGCGGTATCCAGATTCAAAGTCGCGCCTCAGTCGGCGGCAACATGTGCAATGCCGGTCCCGCCGCCGATTCAACGCCAGCGGTGATCGCGTTGGGTGGCGTGTGTGTAATCGCTGGACCGAAGGGTACTCGCGAACTGCCCGCGGAAGCGTTCTGCGTTGGTCCCGGCAAGAACGCATTGCAGCCCGATGAACTACTGGTAGAGATCAAATTCCCGGCGCGAGCAGCCCACAGCGGTTCGCACTATCGCCGCTTCATCCCCCGCAACGAGATGGACATCGCCGTCGTCGGAGTCGCTGCCTCGGTGGTCCTCGATGACAGCGTCCAGAAGTTTGTTTCCGCTCGCATCGCCTTGGGAGCCGTGGCGCCGACGCCGCTGTTCGCTCAAGCCGCCAGCGAGTCCCTGGCTGGTCAACCGGTCAACGAAGCCAGCATCGCCAAAGCGGCTGAGCTTGCTCGATCCATCGCCAAGCCGATCGACGACATGCGTGGCACTGCCGAGTACCGCGTGCATCTCGTCGGCGTGTTGACTCAGCGCATCATCACCGCCGCAGTCGCTCGGGCTCGCGGGGAGAATATTGGCCACACACATTAAGTGCTTTCACCAACAGGCGTCGCACTGAGCGTCTCTCCACAGTTCATGATGATTCAATAACCAACACTCCGCTGTTGAGTTTCTAAATTGAGGATCTCCGAAGATGGCCAAGAAACGAGTCGTTACGACGAAGATCAACGGTGACACGGTTGAGTTCCTCTGCGAGCCCCGGCAAACGCTGCTGGAAGTGCTCCGCAATACGCTCGACCTGACCGGTGCGAAGGAAGGCTGCTCGAACGGCAACTGCGGTGCGTGTACCGTGCTGATGAACGGTCGCCCCGTCGATAGCTGCCTGGTGTTGGGCGTCGAAGCCGAAGGCGCTGAGATCAAGACGATCGAAGGCGTCGCCTGCGGGACGCATCTGGATGAAGTGCAATCCGCCTTCCTGGAGAACGCGGCCCTGCAGTGCGGCATCTGCACCCCCGGCTTCATCATGCAGACCGAAGCTCTGCTGGCCGAGAACGCCTCGCCCACCGAAGAACAAATCCGCTTCTACCTGGCCGGTAACCTCTGCCGCTGCACCGGCTACGACAAGATTGTCCAAGCCGTCCAGTCAGCGGCCACCAAGCGTCAGTCCGGCTGCGGAACAACGGCGTGTTGTCACTGACGCGGCGTGGTTCTCCTGCGAGCGTAGAACACAGCAGTCTAAAAAGGCTCAGATTAATCCAACGAGGAATCTCATATGACGACCGCCCCCAAGCCTAAGTACAAAGTGATTGGCACCCGCCCTATCCGCCATGACGGTGCGGACAAGGTGACCGGTCGGGCCAAGTATGGTGCCGATATCAAGCTGTCGGGCATGTTGTATGCGGCGATGGTGCGCAGCCCGCATGCTCATGCCAACATTAAGAAGATTGATACTTCCAAGGCCGAGAAGCTGCCCGGCGTGCGAGCGGTCGTCACCAGCAAAGACATTCCCGAACAGGGCGATCGCATTGTGGAACTCGGCGAAGGCGCCGTGAATATGCGGCATCTCGCCAGCAATGTTCTGGCTCGCGAGAAGGTCAACTATCGCGGTCACGCCGTTGCCGCCGTCGCTGCCGACAACATTCACATCGCCGAGGAAGCCTGCAAACTGATTGAAGTCGAGTACGAAGTACTCGCTCCGGTGATGGATGTCATTGAGGCCATGAAGCCTGATGCCCTCGTCATCAATCCCGACGTGAAGAACGAAAACGGCAAGCCCACCAACGTCGCCAAGACCTTCTGCTTCGAGAAGGGTGACGTTGTCAAAGGCTTCGCCGCAGCGGACGTGGTGATCGAGAAAGAATTCCGCACCGCGACGGTCCATCAGGGCTACATCGAGCCGCATAACGCCACGGTGCACTGGAACGCGGACGGCAAAGTGACAGTTTGGATGAGTACACAGGGCACGTTCTCGGCTCGCCAACAGACTGCCGAGTTGCACCGCATTCCGATCTCGGACGTGAAGGTCATCCCGATGGAAATCGGCGGTGGCTTCGGTGGCAAAATCTCCGTTTATCTGCCTCCGGTTGCTGCCGCGTTGTCCAAGAAGACCGGCAAGCCGGTGAAGCTGGTCATGGATCGCGCCGCGGTCTTTGAGGCCACTGGCCCCACACCCGGCAGCGTGATGAAGGTCAAGATCGGAGCCAAGAAAGATGGCTCGCTGGTGGCTGGTGAGGCATGGGTCGCCTTCGAAGCTGGTGGCTATCCGGGTTCGCCAATCGGCATGGGCTGCATGTGCGTCTTCGCGTGCTATGACATCCCGAACGCGAAAGTCGACGGCTTCGACGTCTGCGTGAATCGTCCTCGCACCAACGCTTACCGCGCACCCGGTTCAACCCAAGTTGCCTTCGCGGTCGAATCCATCATTGATGAGATCTGCGAGAAGCTGAAACTCGACCCGATCGAGTTCCGCTTAAAGAACGGTTCCCAAGAGGGCACGCGCCGAGTCGACGGTCCGGTCTTCCCGCGAATCGGTATGAAAGAAACTGTTCAAGCCATCAAGGACAGCGACCACTGGCGGCAACCGCTCAACGGCAAGAATCGCGGCCGAGGAGTTGCCACCGGTTTCTGGTTCAACTGCGGTCTGAAATCCGCTGCCAGTGCCACGGTGAATCCCGATGGCACGGTATCGCTGTTGGAAGGCTCCACCGATATTGGTGGCTCGCGAACGGCCATCGCCATGCAACTCGCGGAAACGCTGGGCATTAAGGCTGAGGAAGTCAAACCGTCCGTCGTGGATACCGACAGCGTCGGCTACACGGACGTAACTGGTGGCAGCCGAGTCACCTTTGCGACCGGCATTGCAGCGATTGAAGCCGGCAAGGACATCATCAATCAGTTGAAGGAACGCGCCGCGATCATCTGGGAATGTGATGCTGGCCAGGTGCGTTACGAAGACGGTAGCGTGCATGGCCCGAAGGGCGTGTCGCTCACGTTTAAGCAACTGGCCGACAAGCTGCACCACACGGGCGGCGCGGTCATCGGTCGCGGTACGTCCAGCGAAGCCACTCAGGGCGGTGCGTTTGGAACTCACGCGGTGGACGTCGAAGTCGATCCAGAAACCGGCAAGGTGACCATCCTGCGTTACACGGTCGCGCAGGACGCAGGCACCGCGATTCATCCGAGCTACGTCGAAGGTCAGTTCACCGGCGGTGCGGTGCAGGGCATCGGCTGGGCTCTGAACGAGGAATACTGGTACGACACCAATGGCACGATGCGGAATTCGACGTATCTCGATTACCGCATCCCCACCTGTTACGACCTGCCGAAGATCGAGACCATCATCGTTGAGGTTCCAGACCCACAGCACCCCTTCGGCGTCCGCGGTGTGGGCGAAGTTCCGATCGTCCCGCCACCAGCCGCGATCGCCAACGCCATTCATCAGGCGATCGGGGTGCGCATGACCGAACTGCCGATGTCGCCGCCGCGCGTGATGAAGGCCATTCTGAGCAAGTAACTCCGACTACTCCGCCGAAGTCTCGCGAACGGAACGTCAACGCGAGGCTTCGGTTGGTCGGCAGCCGCCTCAAGGCTCTTCACGATCGAAAGAAATCGACAGCACTTCGGTGTCGTCGAAGAGTGTCTCGTCACGACGGGCGGACTGTTGCCTGAGTTCGAGCGAGTTTGTGCCCTCCAGCAGGAAACTGGCAGCGACGGGAACCCGAATTCGCTGTGGCTCCGACGACGTCGACCACGTGGAAATGCGGTCGTTCAATCGGCACAACAATTTCCCGTTCAAGTAGACGACAGTCGCCAGGTAGCCATCCCGCAAGTCCGCCAGCACAGGACTTGCACGCAAAGTATCCGGGCCGGATGGCTCCAGATCTCGCAGAGTGAACGTCAACATCCCGTTGCCAACATGGCGCGACGGAAGCCCGAACAAACTCTTGAGTCTTGGTCCCTCGGGCTCCGAGTGCTGAAAGTCATCACGCAGGCTGTTCCCTATGTGCCGTGCTCTGAGTTCAAGCGGGTAGGAAGTACCGCGAAAGAGTGGCCTAATGCGACGCACCTGATCCCAGCCGATTCGAACAAGTCCCAGCAGAGGATGCTGCAACTCAAGCCCGCCCTCGCGAATCGCCGTTATCGCTCCCTGCAGGCTATCCAAAGTGCTCGGCGTCGAGCTTGACCGCTGAAGTTGCAGGTCGATGCGAGCGAGATAACCCGTCGGCGGTGCAGCGGGTTGCAGCGGTCGGGTGCCAATCACCACGCGATGCATTTCTGCCCATGAGGCCGTTCGCTGCTTGCCACGCACGAGCAGTTCCATCTGACTGGCATTGCCTCGCGTCAGTTTGCCGTACACCGCGATGCCATCACGCAACTCCAGCGCATCTTGCTGGCCAACTAGCCTACGTCTCCCTGCCACCTCGGCATGCTCCCGTGCGAAACACGGACCTATGAGAATCTCTGAAGTCGGGTGCTTCTGGGAATTCGTGTTGAGTTGCACCCTCACTGTCTGCAAGCCGCCGTTATTGCCCGGCAGCGATGCGACCACGGAACGATCAATCGCGACGATCAATTGTTCGGACAGCAAAAGTCGCACGCACAGCCACTCACCCGCCCTAATGCCCTGTCGCACAGTGGACTGCCGAGTTTCGTCAGTTACTCGAACAACCGAACCAGCGTCGGCGCGATTCCAAGCCACGACGACACTCCGAGCGGGTTCAGAAAACCCGAATTCAATAGAGGGCTCTCCATTCTCTCCGGCATCCCCCTGAGGCATCTTCAGCCACAAGCTGAACTCGCCCTCTGAAAAGTTCCGCGGGAGGACCAGCTCCGCGTTTGAACCGCTCCCCAGCTTCAGAGCTTTTCCAAACTGAGCGTCATCAACGACGGTCCCAGCAGGTCGGGAACTCCAGGCTTGGTTGGCCTCGTCAATCAGGACGCAGAACAAATCCCTTGCCCCTTCCATCGCATCAATTGACGCCACGACGTTCAGCGGGATCGGCTCAGCCAGCCCGCTGTGTGCTACTCGAATGCCATCCGGCTTCACGATAATCAGAGGAATCGTCAGCGAATCGCCGTTCACGAGCACAATTCGTTTCAGCGGCAGCAGATCGACCTGATCCGGCTGGCGAGCGGGCAAATCAAGTCGCTGCACATCAGCCAGCGAATGACTGCCAGACGCCAGCTCAATCGCTCGCGAGCCTTCGGCATGAGCCAGTCGCGATGAGATCGTCCTGCCGTCCTTCAGCCGCACGGCGAATGTTGGCCCTGTCGCTTGTGGCGGTGACTCCTCAGCGGTCGCTGGATGAAAAGTTGCCACCAGACAGGCGAATGTCAGAAACAGTCTCTGCATGTACGGCATCGTTGAAAAAGAGTGCATTTAAGTTCCGCGCCAGAACGATTCACTGCTACGGACATACTCCACGGATGGAAAACTCGAGCAGGTAGATACCTCCATTTACGAGCTTGCGTGCAGCGCGGCAATCTTCTGGTCGATGTATGAGACAGCGCCCTTTGCCAGGGACGGGCTGCGGCGGCGTAGCGCGGTTTGCGGAGTCGCCTGATTTCATCTGCTTTGAGGGAGTTCACGGATGGGTCTTACAACCGCCTTAAACACGTCGCTGAACGGCCTGTCGCTCAACGAAACAGCCATCGAAGTCCTCGGCAACAACATCGCGAACGCCGGTACCAACGGCTTCAAGGCGTCGACGGTGCACTTCACCACTCAGCTCGCCCGCACGCTGAGCGTTGGTTCGGCTCCTCAAGGTCCCAACGGCGGTACCAACCCTCGCCAGATCGGCCTCGGTGCCACGACCGCCAGCATCACGCGTGACCTGTCGCAAGGTGCCATCAGCGGTTCGACCAGCCCGTCGGACATCGCCATTGAAGGTGCCGGCTACTTCGTGCTTGCCGGTAATCAGGGACGTGTCTATTCACGTAACGGTAACTTCTCGGTGAATACCGAGAGCAAACTGATTAATGACGGCGGTCTGCGAGTGCAGGGCTACGGCATCGATGACGGCTTCAATCTGGTGACGACTCAACTGGTCGACATCACGGTTCCGCTGGGCAACTTGAACGTCGCCCTGGAAACGACCGACGTGGAACTCAAGGGCGCGCTGAAATCTGGCGTGGACGCCGAAGTAGCCACGCTGGGTACGGTCGTCCAAAGCGATATTTTCAACGACAGCACGACAAGCGCCGCAATGACGGCGACCAGTCTGCTAAAGGACCTCGTGCCTGCTTCAGGTGGTTCAGCGGTATTTCGCTCGGGTGAGACGCTCACATTCACCCCTCGCAAGGGCGGTGCTGACTACGACGAGCAAAGCTTTGTGATTACAGACACCACCACGGTCGGCGACTTCAGATCGTTTCTGCAGGACACTCTCGGCATCGTGAATAACGCGTCGATCGCTCCCGATGCTGCATATGGTGCGCCCGGTGTGAGCATCACCAGCGACGGTCGCATCCGCGTTGTCTCGAACAAGGGCGAATCGCAATCTGTCGCGTCATTCGGAGCCCGCCTGCAGCAGACGCAAGCCACGATCGGCGGCAACGGCACCAACCCCGTGGCCCTTAATATGACCGACATTCAACAGGGTAACGGCGAAAGCGTGGTGGTCACATTCCCCGTTTATGACTCGCTGGGCGAGCAAGTTGTGATTCGCTTGCACGCGATTCTGGAAGGCCGCTCCAACACGGCTGCGACCTATCGTTACTACTTCGAGAGCGTGGACGACAGCGACACCGCGATCTCGCTGACCAGTGGCACGTTCGCCATCGACGGCGAAGGTAAGATCACGGGCGACTTCAACGCCGACGTGACCATCAATCGCCAGAACACGGCCGCTCAGGACATGTCGCTGAACGTGGACTTTTCACAAATCAACGGCCTCACTCAGCCGGGAGCAGAAGGCAGCATGAACCTGCTGGCCCAAAATGGTGCTCCTCCAGGCACCCTGGGTACCTTCAACATCAACGAAACGGGCATCATCAGCGGCGTGTTTACCAACGGCGTCATCCGCACGCTGGGCCAACTGGTGATGGCTCAGTTCTCAAACCCGCTGGGACTGGTCGAAAACGGTGGTGGAAGCTTCCTTGAAGGTATCAGCTCGGGCCCTGCCCAAATCGTCACTCCAGGCACCCAGGGTAGCGGTACCGTGCGAGCCGGCGCGATCGAACTGTCGAATACAGACGTCGGTCGAAATCTGGTCGATCTGATCGTCGCGTCGACGAACTATCGCGGTAATGCCCGCGTCATCACCTCGGTGCAACAGCTCGTTGACGAGTTGCTTG
The DNA here is from genome assembly GCA_964386705.1 of uncultured Planctomycetaceae bacterium. Classification (GTDB taxonomy): domain Bacteria; phylum Planctomycetota; class Planctomycetia; order Planctomycetales; family Planctomycetaceae; genus AM-0621. The sequence continues at coordinate 1,123 of CAYLTY010000141.1, read as the reverse complement.
TCCTGGGTCGGTAGTCCAGTTCGGCAACAGCACCTCAGTATCCCCTCACAGCGTGAGGTAAATACCTGAAACCGATTCTGCCGCGGCCAGATAGTCAGGTCCCGCGTTCCGTGCGGGACCTATGTTTTGAATAAGGCTCGATGGCTTGTTCCGTCGATGCATTTTGACGGGTAACGAGTGACACGGAAGCACTCCCGTATCAGCCAGGATGGTGGGCGATCGGAAGGTGCTTATGCTGGTCATCGTTGGCTGCCTGGTTGTGGTCGGCTGCGTGCTCGGTGGTTTCACTTGGGCAGGCGGAGAAATTCACGCGCTGATCCACCCCTCTGAGGTGTTCACGATCGGCGGCGCTGCGCTCGGGGCGGCCATCATCATGTCCCCAATGAAGGTCCTGGTGGACCTCGCCAAGGGCATGATCGGCATGCTGAAAAGCAGCCCTTTCAACAAAGCCATGTACAAAGAGATGTTCGCGCTGCTCTACGAGCTGATGCGAATGGCTCGTAAAGACGGTGTGCTGGCGCTGGAATCACACGTTGAAAATCCGCATGACAGCAGCGTGTTTCACAAGTACGCGCTGATCTCCAAGAACCATCATGCCTGCGATTTCATCGCGGGAGCACTCGCTCCGATCGTGGAAGGATCGGCAGATGCGTCACAAATGGAAACATTGCTCAACGCGGAAATGTCGGTCATGGAAGCCGAACATCACGCCCCGATCGTCGTGCTGACCAAAACTGCCGACGGTCTGCCGGGATTCGGAATCGTGGCCGCTGTGTTGGGTATCGTGATCACGATGGGTGCCATCGACGGCCCCGTGGAAGAAATCGGTCACAAAGTCGGTGCGGCGCTAGTCGGTACGTTCCTGGGAATTCTGGCGTCGTACGGGTTCCTCGGACCGATGGCCGCTCGCATGGAAGATCTCGGCCACAGCGAAATGGCGTTCTTCAAGACGATTTCTTCCGTGATTCTGGCGATGGTCAACAACTGCGCTCCGAAGGTCGCGGTTGAACAAGCTCGTCGCGGTGTCGGCACCGCCTTACGGCCAACCCGCGCCGAAATGGAAGAGCTCTTCAAGCAAGTCGATTCAGGTGGCTAGCACGGTTCTGCGTTCGGTGAAGTTTGA
>CAYLTY010000140.1:0-22243 GCA_964386705.1 uncultured Planctomycetaceae bacterium | reverse complement strand
CGCGACCCGAAGGCGGTTCAGTCGAAGTCTCTGCGCATGTGGGAGACCGCCTGGTCGCGGAAGCCGAAATCATTTTCGTGCATCTGGACCAGAAGGACTCTCAGTTCGGTGCCATCGATCAGAAGAACTTCGTGTTCTCCATGAACCTGCTCGGCATTCTGGAAGTTGGCCAGGCAGGGGATGGTTCCCTCGGTTCTGCCAAGAACTAGGTCAGAGCGCTCAAAACTTGTGACGCCCGGATCGTATTAGTGCATCCGAGCGTTGGGTGTTGATGAGGAGCAGGGGCTTCTCATCCAACTCATTCACTTGCCTCAATGTTGAAGGGGCGAAGCCATGAGACGGCGTGTTGTTGTCAGCGGCATGGGCTGCATTACTCCCGTTGGTAAGACGATTGAAGACATGTGGGCCAGCCTGATGGCGTGCAAAAGCGGGATCGACTGGATCACGTACTTTGACGCGACCAGGTTCCCCACCAAGTTCGCGGCTGAGGTCAAGAACTATGACCTTGGCAAGTACATTCCCGATCCGGAACGGTTCTCGGCTTGCGGTCGCAACATCAAGTTCGCGATCGGCGCCGCTGTTCAGGCCGTGAATGACGCTGGGCTGGATGATTGCAGCAGCCTCGATCCGTCGATGTTCGGTGTGTACTTGGGTGCCGGCGAAGGCGCTCAGGACTTCAACCGCTTCATGGGCATCATTGCTGAATCACGCAAGGGCGACGAAGTCGACCTCGGCGAGTTCGCGCGCCTGGGGCTCGAACGCCTGAACGGCGAGAACGAACTGCAGCAAGAACCCAACATGACGGCGGGTCATCTGGCGAGTCTGTTCAACGCTCAAGGTCCGAACTTGAACTGCCTCACCGCGTGTGCGGCATCGAGTCAGGCGATCGGCGAAGCGACGGAACTCATTCGTCGCGGTGATGCCGATGTCATGATCTCGGGTGGTGCTCACAGCATGATTCACCCGTTCGGTCTGACGGGTTTCAATCTGCTGACGGCACTCTCTGAACACAACATCCAACCGCAGGAAGCTTCTCGTCCGTTCGACTTGAACCGCGACGGCTTCGTGCTGGGTGAAGGCGCCGGCATTCTGATCCTCGAAGAGCTTGACCACGCGAAGAAGCGCGGCGCTCAGATCTACGGTGAGATCGTCGGCTACGGTTCAACGGCTGATGCGTTCCGCGTGACGGACATTCATCCGGATGGCCGCGGCGCGACGTCCTGCATCAAGATGGCGCTGAAAGATGCCGGGCTCAATACCGACGACCTGGACTACATCAACGCTCACGGCACCAGCACCAAGGTGAACGACCAGATTGAAACTCTGGCCTGCAAACGGGCGTTGGGACAGGACGCCTATCGCACGCCGGTGTCGAGCATCAAGAGCATGATGGGTCACCTCATCGCGGCAGCCGGTAGCGTGGAAGCCATCACGTGCCTGCTGGCCATCAAGAAGGGCGTGCTGCCGCCGACGATCAACTACGAGACGCCAGATCCGGACTGCGATCTGGACTACATCCCGAACCAGCCACGTGAAACCCGCAAGGTACGTCGCTGCCTGTCGAACAGCTTCGGCTTCGGCGGTCAGAACGTGTCATTGATCATGTCTGAATTCGCAGCCTGATGCGTCGTTGCCACTGAGTCTCCCTGCGGTCGGCGCAGGGAGCGTTGTTTTGGAAACAACGCGGTCCTCAGCTGGCTGGTATCTTCCATTCAATCATTGAGCACTCTCGGGACGTGGGAGTGCTCTCCCCGAAGTTGGAGTTCATCGTGGGTTTGATTGGTACGGCATGCATCGCCGGGATGGCTCTGCTGCTGCTCATCGTGCATGCGGCTATCGTGCGACTCGCGTTGCGCATGTTCGAATACACGCCCCCACTGAACGCTGACCTCTCCGCTGCCGACGACCGCGCCGAACGCTTTGAAATCCTCACCGGCGACAACATCCGCCTGAGTGCCTGCCTGTTTCGTCCCGCTGCTCAACCGCCTCGCGGGCTGGTTGTCTTCAGTCATGAACTCGGTGCCGACAAGTGGTCGGCGATGAGCTACTGCGAAGCGCTCTATCGAGCTGGCTTCAACGTGCTGGCGTTTGACTTTCGCTCACACGGCGAAAGCGATGGCGTTCCCGGTTACTCCCCCATCCACTGGCTGACGACCGGCGAAGTTCAAGACCTGCAGTCTGTCCTGAGCTACGTGGACTCCCGGCCCGACCTGCGCGATCTGCCACTGGGCCTGTTCGGTATCAGTCGCGGAGCTGGCACGTCGCTGGTTGTCGCCGCGCAGAGCCCGCGTGTGCGTTGCGTGTGCAGCGACAGCGCCTATACGACGCGCAGCATGACCCGCCTCTACGCCCGTCGCTGGATGACCTTGTTCGTCCCCGCGTGGGCCGCCGAACGAATCCCGAGCTGGCACATCGATATGACCATCACGGTGGCGTGGTGGATCAGCCAGTTGAAGCGTCATTGCCGGTACGTGGCGATCGAATCGTACCTGCCGCAACTGAGCGGCCTGCCGGTCTCGCTGATCTCCGGCAAGCGCGACACCTACGTGCATCCCGACATTGCGAAGAGCGTCTTCGAGCGTATCGGCGGCGACCAGTCCACCCTGTGGATCGTGCCCGGAGCCAAACACAACCAGGCTCGCAACGTTGCCACCGCCGAGTACGACGAACGCCTGGTGAAATTCTTCGACCAGGCTTGCAAGCCCGCCGTCGAATCCCCGGACGTCGCACAGCCAGCGTTGGAAGAAGTCCGCGACGTCTTGTGATTCACACGAGTTGAATCATCTATAGAGCCGCCACGCGCTAGCCGCGGGTCGCGACAATAGGAAACTCAGCCGTGACTGCTGGTCCGCATCTGGCTGCCTCGCAAAACAAAAAATCCCGCCGAGCACAAAGCGTGTTCGGTGGGATTTGTGTCACGAGCGGGAATCAAGCGCCAGATTGATTCGGCAGGTGAGCTTCATCCAGGCTAAAAGTCGTGGGCCAGGCGGAAGCCCCAGCCGTGGATGTTGCCGTCCGCTCCGCCAGTGGCGGCGTTGCGGTCGGTCAGAATGTAGTTGGCTTGAATCTTCATGTTCGGATTCAGGAACCAGTTGATACCAGCGGTGTAGTTGTTGAGCTCACCGCCGTTGATACCGCTGTCGTTCAGGTCCAGGTAGTTGTAGCGCACACCCACCTGCCACGCGCCCCAGCCGGTGTTGCAGTCATCACAGTCGGTGCGCATCCAGCGGAAGTTGCGGTTCGGCTTCACACGATCAAACGCCGCGCGGCCTTTGTGGTAGTTGTCGTGCTCGCCCGTCAGGAAGTACATGACTTGCACGTAGCCACCTTGATAGAACAGGTCGTTGGTCGCTGTCGGGGCGGTGAGACCCGCGTTGTGAGTGAAGCTGGCGAGGTATTCTGCCTGGAACGTCCACGAGCCATGCACGGCGGCGGTTTCGAGGTTCATCCACTGGCCGTTGTCGCCAAACAGGTTGCCGGTATCAGCCGGCAGCGGCCACTGCTGCGAGATGCCAGCACGAACGGCATCGCGAGTACGGAAGCGAATGCGGTCACCGACGGTGCTGAACTGGCGGCCGGCAATACCGACGTGGAACAGTTCTTCGCCTTCGCACTCGTACCACAGCAACTTGGTCAGGCGACCGGTCACCGCGTAGTCACCGTTATTGGCGTTCGACGCGAAGACGTTATCAGTCGGCTTGAACACGCCCACGTGCCAGCTGCCGGTGTCTTCCGCGTAGCTGTCGAACGCGGAAATACCGGGTGTGAATCCGTTGAACGATCCGCCGTAGAACGTGTCCTGATTATAGGATCGTTCCATGAACGGCAGGAAGCGGCTGCTGACCATGTGTTCGAAGCCGATCGGTTCCTTCTGGTTACCAATACGGATATTACCAACGCCTGGCAGTTCCTTGAATTGCCACCACACGTCCGTGAAGCCGGTCAGGTCGAAGTCTGTTGTGCCGGTACCCGCTGAGTTACGGACGCGAGCTGAGTTAATAAAGTCATACTCAACCGCGAACTCCATCTGCTCATACATATCACCGTCGATACGCAAGCGAGCGCGGCGGAAGTCGACGCCGTCTTCATAACGGTTCGATGTGCCGGGCGCGGCGCCGGAGTTCGCGTCGATTTGATCGTCAACCGCGTACCAGCTCGAATCCAGTTGAGTACGGCCACCGATGTGAATACGGAATTGTTTGTCAGCGGTCTGCAATTCCAGGCCGTTCTTCCAACTGGCCTTCATGGTGAGATCCTGGCCAGCGGGCTTGGCGGCTTCGGCCGAGAGCGCCTCAGCACTGATCTCGTACATCCGCAATTGAGTCTGGCTCAATTGCGACTGGTTATCGCTGAGCTGCTGTTGAGTCGCCCGTGTTTCGTCAATCTGGTCTTTCAGTTCGCTGATCTGCTGGCGAGTCGACTTGGTTTCCTCAACCTGACTCTTCAAGTCCGCAATCTGCTTTTCCGCCGCTTCTAGGCGGCGAAGCATGATCCGCACTTCCGGAGAGAGTTCCGACTCATCAGCCAACGCTGCGTTGCAGACTCCGAAGGCTAACGTAGCGACGAGCGACGCGCACGTAAGTCGTTTCAGAATCATTTCTGCCGATCCTTCCCAATGAGGTTGTCATCCCGCCAACAACGATTGCGACGGCTGCATGCGTTGGCTCGGAGAAGGGAATCGGCGCGGGGCTATGCAAGCGAATGTTAAGAAGGATTCTGCGGGTGAGAACCGTCAGCCTGTCGTAGGGTATAAAGCTAGTATCCGGTTTCGCTCGAATGCGCAGCGCACAGAGGCTCTCACTGAAGCAACTTCAGGAGCCTTGCGTCGGGTTTATACCGCCTGTACCAGCAGTGGCGGTTCACACTCACAATGCATCGGACTGAAAACGCCCATCCACACCATTAAGGCCAGTCAGAACTGCATGAAACGATCGTTTACGCTGCGGACTGTTCTGGTTGTTCCACGGCAACCATCTGAGTGTCAACCTGCGACACATCCAGAACCTCTGCTGTGGTCGGCCTTTGACCGAGCCACAACCGTCGTTGGGCGACCGACTCTTGCGAATCAGCGCCAGTCGAGAATGGTGTAGCTGCGGCTTTTGAGTCTTGAGTAGGCGAACCAGACTAGCCATCCGATGGCTGCGGCTCCGAGGAAGCCTATTCCGGACCATAGAACTGATCCTAACGCGAGCCAGCCGAGGAGGACGGCTTGGGTGACCAGTCGCAGCAGGCGCTTCATGTTGTGGTCGGAGATGCCCAGTTCCTCGTAGTCCTCGTACTTCTGTCTGTCGAGTAGACGAAGAATCTGCTGGAAGCAGTCGTCCGCTTCGGACTTCGGTCCGGCGATCCAGAGGCGCAAGGATCGAATCCTGGTCGCGTCTCGGCGTACCGCGCAGCCGTCCCAGATAATCAATGGGAAATCGGGGGCCGAACGACTCTCGCGTAAGGTCAGCAGTTGGTCTCTTAACCGTGCGTACGCTTTCTCCGAATGAGCGAGGACTTCGTCAGAGAAGGCCAGGTCGACGAACGGGTGAGCCAGCCCGCCGGGTGTGCGACTAGAGGCCTTGCAACCCGTTGTCTGAAACAGAGAGCGCCGATTGACCTGCCCGACAAACTCGCCGAGCGCGGGCCACTCGACGGCTTCTGGTAATTCCGCAGAGCGATCAGGTTCATGCTTCAGGTTGATGCGTCGCCCCTGCGCCGGCTTAGCGAGCCGCGCACGGAGATCAACGAAGGCCTGTCGGCCAGGCTCGAATGTTACGCGCATGACTTACCGTCCGTTGTCAGTCTCTTGTGTAGTACGCGTTTTAGCAGGATCTGCACTCCGTTGTGTGTCCCGATCGGGCCATTGTCCTCGATAAGCCACCTGAGGGTACGTTGGAACTGTTCAACAGGCTGCTATACCGAGCATTCAGCGACGGATAGCTGCGATTTCGCCAGAATTCACAGCCGTTACTTCTGCTCGACAGTGACCTTGATGATCTTGCCGCCGAAGGCATTGTCGTGCGGCATGTAGGCGGGGGAAACATTAGTCTCGGAATCGAGGCCCACGTCGGCGCCTTCATCGCCTGAAAACGCGAAAGGCTGAGTTTTCGGAATCTGGGCCTCCGCGACCTTCTTGCCGTCCACGCTCAGAATCGATTTTCCTCCAGTGCCCGGTTTGGGCGAGTCGGGAATGAACTCGTAGCCGATCGTGTGCTTGCCCGGTGCCAGCGCTGTATCGCCCGCGATGTTGGTACGCTCAATCGCGAACCAGTTGTATTCGTGATGCGGCTTGCCATCCTGCAGATATACCACCCAGCCGCCGAAATAACCGGCTTGCGCGATGATGACACCATTGGTCTTGTCGTCCTTCAATTCCACCTCGGCCGTCACTGTATGACGCACACCCTTCACATTAATAAAAGCATTCTCCATCATGCCGGTCATACCCGGATAAACAGTAAGCGTCTTGCGCCCGTTCAACAGATCGGGACGTCCAGCGATCATCGGATTGAACCGTTCTGACCGACGATCATCGATCGGCAGTACATGGTTCCGTTCAGCTTCCTTCAGAAAGATGGCCTGCAACTCTTTCAGTTTCGCAGGCTGCTGCGCGGCGAGGTCATTCGCCTGGGTGAAATCCTCATCGACATGATACAGCTCCCAGACATCGTCCTTCACGGACGGCAGAGGGACCATCAACCAGGGAATCGAATGCCGCGTGCAGGCGAGCCAGCCTTCGTGATAGATCCCTCGATTGCCAAAAATCTCGAAGTACTGAGTCTTGCGGCGGTCCGGAGCCTTCGCGTCAGCCGTTGAATACAGCATAGATGTACCATCCATCGGACGCTGCTTCACTCCATTGACCAGCTTGGGTTGCGGAATCCGGGCGGCGTCGAGCGCGGTGGGTGCCACATCAATCACATGATGGAACTGGCTCCGCATCTCACCCCTGGACTTAATACCCTTTGGCCAGTGCATCACCATGCCATTGCGGGTGCCGCCAAAGTGTGAGGCCACCTGCTTCGTCCACTGAAAAGGCGTATTACCCGCCCAGGCCCAGCCGATGGCAAAGTGCGGAAATGTCGTGGGGCCGCCCCAGTTGTCAACATGGTCCAGCATCTGTTCGGCCTTACCAATGATACCGTTGAGAGCCATCATTTCGTTGTAGGTACCTTCCGGTCCGCCTTCAGCGCTCGATCCATTATCTCCGGCGATGTAGAAGAACAGCGTGTTGTCGAGCGCGTCGATCTTTTCGAGCTGATCCACCAGCCGACCGACTTCGTGATCGGTATGCGCCGCGAATCCTGCGAAGGTTTCCATTTGACGTTCGAAGAGCTGCCGTTGCTTGGGGCTCATGTCAGCCCAGGCAGGAATTTCTTTGGGGCGCGCCGTTAATTTGGCATCGGCGGGAATCACACCAAGCTTTTTCTGCCGGGCAAACGTGTCCTCACGCAGCTTGTCCCAGCCGCCGGAGAACTGCCCCTTATACTTCGTAATCCATTCCTTCGGCGCGTGATGTGGAGCGTGTGTCGCGCCCGTGGCGAAATACATATAGAACGGTTTTTCTGGCGTCAGAGATTTCTGAGCACTCACCCAGTTGATCGCCTTGTCGGTCATATCTGTGGTGAAGTGATAATCCGGCGTGCGGGGCGTTTCGACCCTTGTCACACCGTCGTAAACGGCAGGCGCCCACTGGTTGGTCTCACCACCGATAAATCCGTAGAACTTGTCAAAGCCCGACCTCGTGGGCCAGCGATCGTAAGGTCCCGAGACCGATACTTCCCACGGCGGGGTTTCGTGATACTTGCCGAACGCCGCCGTGCTGTAACCGTTCTGGCGGAGGATTTCGGCCAGAGGTGTAATCTCAGGGGGGCGGACACCGGTATTGCCGGGGAACCCTGTCGCCAGTTCCATAATCGCGCCGGCGTTATTGGCGTGATGATTGTGGCCAGTCAGCAGCGCGACGCGGGTCGGGCTGCACAGTGCCGTCGTGTGGAAGCGGTTGTACTTCAGTCCGCCTGCCGCCATGCGTTCCAGAGTCGGCATCTGAATGGGTCCGCCGAAAGCGCTGCTGTGCCCAAATCCAAAGTCGTCGATCAGCACGATGACGACGTTCGGAGCTCCTTGCGGCGCTTTGACTTCGAATCGCGGAGGAGCTTTCGCATCACGGGCGTCGAGCGTTGTAATCGCCGGACGCGCGGGTTCCTGGATCGGCAGCGCCGTGCGGTCTAACTCGACGGCAGCCGGTTGCTGCGCCTGTGCCGAGCGGCTGATGCGCCAGACGCTCGCGGTTCCCAGACAGTCCAGCAACGCGCACACACCCGCCAAAGCGATGGCGGAACACAATCGAGCATTCATCGCGAGGTCTTTCGCAAGAGAAGCATTCCAGCACAGCAACAGCACTGCCGCTGTCTCCTGACTGTAATCAATGCTCATCTTTGGGGCATGTGATCATCGAGCACTCTGCTGATGAGGGATTGAGCCGCCTTGTTTCGCAGATCTCGTCCCGTTGCCCGTCTTCGAGATATGAGTGGCGTAGCCGCAGGAAGCGACATCTCAGCTGGCTTCGTTCACGATTTGGCGATGAGCTGTTGTGGCCTTGGGCATTACCGATCGAGCGGATATGACGTCTTCAACTGGATTGAGCTTGAGAATCACCAATCGTACCGGACAGCACGCTCGGCAGGGGCGCGAGGTCTGGTTCTACAAAGTTCGCTTTGGCGTCGGGATGCATACGCCGCTGAGGCGAGTAGAACAGTCGTAAGGCTTCCTTGTGCATCAACTGCGGGTGAGCATCGCAGAACGCATTGCCATCCTGAGTCGGTATGACTTGACCATACGCCCGCATCGTTGAGTGGATGAGATGCAGGAATGCGACCGTGGTTGTCTCGTTGTATCCACTGGTGGGTCCGTCAACGACATCATGCGCCGCATTATAGACACGTATCGTCGCCCTCAGCCGATCCATTGCCTCAGAAAACGAGTAGGTACATAGGTAGTAGAAAGCGACTCGCACGTGTGCACGATGCGTCCATTGCTCCCTTGGCAACGAACCATCTTCAACACGGCATGCCAGTTCTCGGTCATCCATTTGTTCGCCTGGTATGCGCCATCACCAGATTGTGGTCGCTAGTTTAACCTCAAGTCACGGACCCGTAGCTTGGCAGCTTCTCCATCAAGACAAAAGCTGCTGCGAGGTGCGCACGGCTATTTGCAAAGTCACGCCCTGTTGTGGCTTGGCAAGAAGACGAACCACAGCGGAGTTCAGCGGCCGAAGCATTCCCTGCTCGCCACCGAATCTGAAACATTTTTAGGCTGGTCGGGAAGAAAGCGCGTTTGACGACGTTCTCCTGAGTGTTGCAGAACCAGTCACGCTCAGGAGTGAGATCATGTTCTTCGCCAGCCAACGCGATAAGTTCGTCACCATTCAGCGACCCGCTTCGAACGTCTACGGCCAGCAGGTTGCGTTTGAACTGCACTCAGGCCAGTGGGCTCAGGTGGTGACGCAGGGCAGCCCGATCTGGCAGCGACTCTGGATCAGCCGGCCCGAAGTGACACATGTCGTCAAGCTCCACATCTGCGACGCAACGCGAGCGATCACGCCCGCCATGCGACTGCTGGTCGATAACCAGCCGCTCGAAGTGCTCTCCGCCTACGATCCGGACGGGCGGGCTCAAGACATTCAGCTGAACTGCCGCGCGGCGGCGTGAATTCAATGCGTCCTGGAAACCCCGTGCAAGCGGCGCGCACGGCCACTAATAGCAATTCGAAGACAGCCAGCAGAATTCAATTTACGGTTTGCCTCCACCAGTTTTCAGAGCGAACGTAGGGCTTCCGTTGCTCATAAAGTTGCCGCCACTGTGCAAGTTGCTGACGGTATTCCACCGGAGCTGACTGCATCGCAACCTTCATCTTCTGAGCAGCCTCGTCGAACTGGCCTTGAGCGGCATGAGCCATCCCCAACGCCGCGTAGCGGTGTGCTCTGTCGATCTTGGAACATTTTTCCAGACGCAGACTATACTCCATCGCCTTCGCGGGATTGCGGAAACGCGGTTCCAGACAGGTGGCATACAGTATTGCCAGGCTGTTGCAGGCTTTGCCATCTGCAGGATCGATCTGCAACGCGGCTTCGTAGTCAGCAATCGCCGCGGCATGATCGCCGAGCTTTTCTGACACCAGACCGCGCTTCACCAGCGTCGTTGTGTTCTTCATCCCCAGTCTCACGAGATGGTCATAATCATCTCGGGCCTCTTTGAAGCGTTCCTGAGTACTCGCAATGTTTCCATGAGCCAAACGCGCCGCAACGCAGTCAGGAGCAACTTGCAGCGCCTTATCGCTATGCCAACGAGCACCCGGCAGCCGTCCTTCGGCCAGATCCTTGTTCGCGCGATTCGCGAGTTCAAACGCTCGATCGGTTTGCGGGTCGAACACAGGCTCCATAGGCAATGGCAGTTCTCCACCCATTCGCCTCAGCTCTCGCGCTGCGTAGGGCCGATTGAGTGCATGGCTGGCGACTGACCCAGCGGCACGCCGGTAGTAACTCTTGGCTGCGTCGGCGTGGCCTCTTAATTGTGAGAACTTGCCCGCGAAGTAAAGCAGATTGGTCACGGCCTCAATGGAATCTGCGCGATGCAGAATCCACTCGACGGCAAGTGCATCAAGCGGTTGTTTGCTACCTGTTTCAAGATGCTGACGAAACAGCCGAGCCAACTCGACCGTCAGCAGGTCGTCCTTAGCCTCTGGACCAGTGAAGCGTTTCAGATTCTGGTCGCGGACTTCGGTTCTGCCGAGTTCGTCCGCCAATAGCGTCGTAATCAAGCCGTCGTACGGTGGTAAGAGTTTATTACTACTGTATGGACCGGGTTTGGCGTCGAACGCAAGTTGAAAGAGCGTCAACGAGTCCGACAGATTTCCGTCGAGCAGGAAATATCGACCCATCAGTTCCCGCGACAATTGCCCGGAATTGTGAATCCACTCAGCTCTGTGGCCGCTGGAGACATTCCGAGCTGCCTCCAGGTCGCCCTGATTCGTTGCACGACACCACGCGAACCATTGCATCACATCGGACTCGTAACGCAGCGAGTTGGCTCGCTGGAACTTTTCCGCCTGTTCCCAATCACCCAAGCCTTCGTAGCACTCGGCAGCGCAGATCAATGCCCAGGATGCATACGATTCGGCCGCTTCGTCCGCGTGGGATTTAGCGAGATCCCATTCACGCCGCGCCATATGGTATCTCGCGATCTCCCTGTGGATATCGCTGTCTTCGAGACCCATAGAACCGATCTTCAAGGCCTTCTCGAGTGTCGATTTCCACCGATCGGTATCATCCAGGTCTCGGTAGATGTTCGCCAGCAAATGAGCCGTACGAAAACTGGGTGTCGCACCCTGCAGTTTCTCAAACAATTGAGCTGCCTCTACCAGGTTTCCGAGATTGCGTTGTTGCTCCGCGGTCACCTGCAGCAGATCGAGATCGTTCTCCAACGTTGCTTGCCATTGCGGCAGCAAGTCTTTGGCCGCTTCCCAGTCAAACCTGATTGAGGCGGCAGCGGTCGCAGGTGATAACGGGGCGATTGTCCGCATGGTTTGCGCGGCTCGCTGCTTGACGCTATTCGGGACCTTTGCGCGTGCCAGCATCATCAAGTCACGCAGCACGGGATCGGAATGCCTCAACGACATCTCCCGGAGCTTTGCTGCTGGTTCCTTAAGATCAAAGGCGTCCAGAACCTCAAAGAGTGGCTCTTCGGTCAACTCGGCCAGCGGATCATTACCCTGACCGGCCAGAACAATCAAATTGGCTTTCGCTTGTGTGCCGTCATACCAGAGTTGACCGGTGAAGAATCTCGCCAGGCGATGATCGGCGACCAACGGTTGCACCTGATCGATCAGATGGTCAGCGTTAACGGCGAGTGAATGACGTTGAAAGCTCACCATTCGCCATGCCAAGACAAACGTCACTTCGCGAATCAACTGTCTCAGCACAGTAAGATTCAACTCCTGCTGATCGCTGCTGAATTTATCACTCTTGAGTAACTCAATAAGTCTGTTGGCGCGGATCACCAGTTCGTCGGCACTATCCAGATTCGCGTTTGGATTCAACTTCTGTTCTGGTTGCGGCTGCTCAGACAAGGCCTGCAATTGCTCAAAGAGCACATCTGCCGCTCGGCTATGCACTCCCAAAGCCGTATCGCGCACCATAACGTCCCAGGCACGCAGGCAGTCAGGTGCTACCTTCAGCATTGTTTCTGCCGCTTTGTAGCGCTGCGGATCGTTCCTCGATAAATCAGCTGCGAGCATGTGAAGGTACGTCGCCATGACTGGCTGCGGACCGTTCTTGACATACTCCTGAAGTTGCTTGCTATCCGATCGGCAATAGGCGTCAATCGCGGGCAACCAGTCCGGTTCACGATCTGCGTCGCCCTTCAACCCTTTGGCTGTCTTCAGGTCGGTTAACGCTGAAGCCGGTAATCCAACGAGCGCTCTCACAAAGGCCCGGTTCCAAAACGCGGCGGGATGTTTCGGAACTTTGCCGACCAGTCGCTCGGCATAGAGCAGTGCCCGCGCCTTAAACGCTTTGTGCATCGGGCTCCAGAAACCTTCGGTCAGGGTGCCGAGTTGAGCATACGCCCGAGCGAGCGCTGCCAGCCTTGGCACGGATTCACCGCGCTGCTGAATCTCCGCATGCAAATCACGAACGGTGGCGAACTGGTGCACAACGTCGAAGTGAAAGGGACGCTGCCCCAGATCGTCAGAGAGTGGCTCGTCCGCTGCGAACTTGCGAGCGGAGCCGGCATATCCACTTCCTTTCAAGAGACAGGGAAATTCATTTCTGGAGAGCGGCTCCAGCGCGGTCGTCAATTGACTGATATAGTCGCCAGTCTTGAGCGGCAGAGTAAATGTATTCAGAGCTTCCGGAGTTGGCAGGCCAAACTGAGAAGGCGTATAACGATAAATGGTAATATACGCTTTTCCGTCCTGGTCGATGGCGGTGATCGCTCCAAACGGCCGCAGGACAGGTTCTTCTGCGACGGGGAAAGTTTCGCCCAGCGACTGGTCGCGCGTCGGCAACGAAAGTTCGTCTCGCCCCGCAATCAGCAGCGCCTGCCGTCCTAACTCGCGAATCAGGATGCCGTTTTCAACACCGGTGAAATTGCCATTCTTTTCATAGACATCAACCATCAACAGCGGCGCGTCTGATTGTCCAAGGCTTCCATTGATCAACTGAGCCGGCGCGGTTTCGGGAACAGTCAATTGCTGGGGGCGAAGGTTCTCCGGCGGCTGGCTCGTCACCGTCCGTGAGCCGATCTGATCCAGCTCATCGCCGGAGGCGATTGCCAGCACAACATCGCCCGACCCGACCAGCAGTTGCAGGCGAAGATCTTTGAAGAGACTGGGCCATTTCAAGTCGATCTTCTTATCACTTCCGTCAGCGACGGTCGCCTCGGTGGGCCAGCCCTGAATCCACCCTTTCGCTTCAGACAGTTCAAAGTCCGCGTCCGGATTGTCGTCTTCCTCACGAAGCCGGGCTTGCAAGGTGGATAGTGTCTTGTCGTAGCAGTGAAGTTGCCAAGCTTCCCAGGCCGTGGTGCAAATCAATGCCGCGATCAGCGTCCACACGACCGCACGTTCAATCGGCGAACGTGGTTTCCGGGCGGGTGTTGACGTCGATTCGGAAGACGAGGCATCGGACATCATGGCCTCCTGGAGCGTGAGAGGGCCGATCACTTCCATCGCGAAACGCAGCAAAACATATGGGCACAGGCCACCTGAGTCTGGCCACCGCGCACCTCATGTTCAATGCCGCCGCCACCGGTCGGCCGAGATTTCGCGAAGGAGTCTGCCAGCATCAATTCTGGAATCAAATGGTCGCTTTCGCTCCAGCGACCGTTGATCGCAATCTCCAGTCTCAGCCACGCAGCGAACTGGAGACCTCCAGTCTGCGTGTTATGACTCGATCAGGAGACCGGCCACCACAAGTCAACAGCTACAACTGATGTTCTACTTGGCCTTGGCTGGTTTGGGCTCGCAGTAGTGGAGTGAGACCAGCACGAACGCGGTTCCCAGGTCGGGATTACCTTCGTACCAGCGATCGGTCTTGTTGACCCACGAACCGTTCGGTTGTTGCTTCTTCATCAAATGCTCGGCGAGTTCTTTGCGCCAATCATGTGAGGCGCCTTCAGCATCTTTCACGAGATCCAGATCCATTGCCGACAGCGCTTTGGCAAAGGCCTGGTAGTAATAGAGCACTCCCTGCTGTCCCATGCCGGGGTTCTCTTCCACGGTATAATACTTGGTAATCCAGGCCACCGCGGCTTTGACACGCGGATCATCAGCCTTCAGGCCCGCATAGACCATGCTCTTCAAACCGTTGTAGGTCATGGCTCCATAAGATCGCAGACCGCCGTTGGGTTCTTTACCGGCCGGAGAACTGCCCTCTCCAGATGGCGTGTAGTAGAAGCCACCGTCGTTCACCAGTGCGGCAAAGGGAGTCGCATTGTGCTCGGTTTCCAGGTTCTGGCAGCGTGATACAAAGGCCATTGCCTTCTGAAGTGCGGGATCGTTCTGCTTGGCTCCAGCAGCCTTCAGTGCTTCCAGGAAGAACGCGGTATTGGAAAGGTCGGGCCGGCCGTTAGTGTTCTTACCGTAGCCTGCGCCGCCATAGTTGACGTCCGAACTTTTGAGTGATTCGCCTTCGTCCAACTGCAATTCTCGCAGGAACTTCTCAGCGTTCTTGATGGCTTCCGTGTATTTACCATCCTTGTTGGCGGCTTGCAGAACCATCACGCACAGGGACGTTTCGTAGTTCACCTGGCCGCCTTTGGGACCCGTAATACTTCCGTCCGGCCGAATGTTGGACGTGATATATTTGAGCGCCTTGGCCAGCACCGGATCGCTCTCCGGTACGCCACTCACGAGCAGCGAGTAGGTGACCAGACTGGAGATGCCCACATTATCCGTAGTCCAGTAGCCTCCGGCGGTTTGTGTGGTCTTTAAGTAATCAACACCTTTCGCCCGGGTCTTGGCGAGCTGATCCGCATCCGGCCCGATCGTCTGGGCAACCGCTCTTCCGCCGCACAGCGCGAGTGCGAGAACGGCGACGCCAAAGTATTTGGTAAACGATGTATGCATCAGAGGCATCCTGAAAGATGAAGGTGGCTAAGGGGAACTGTGATTGTCCAGCAGACCACTACGGATGGCCAAGCGTCGTTCATCAATAGTTGTGTGGCAAATGTACTCGCTGGCCAAAAGGCCGCCGCATATGGTGAAAAAAAGGCCTGCGCGAGACCTGAACTTGATAGCCCGAACGAGCTATGTCTTCGAGCACGCCGGTACGCAAGGAGCCGCAAGAGCTCTGCAGAATCATCAAGGACTGAAGACAAATGTCCGAAGACGCCCAGACGCCCGCTGATGGTCAACCCCCGCGATATACTCGCCGTCGGCTGTTATGGAGTGCCGTGTCAGGCACGCTGGCGCTGTCGCATCTTCCCTCGAAACGAGCGGCGCAGCCGGATCCAACCCTCGACGACGGGCAGGTCGACCTGCAGATATTTCAGCTTCCGGACCAGCATGCGAACTCGCCTGAGCAATCGATCAACCGGCGACTACCGCGTCATCTGTCGCCGGAGGCCGATGCGGCGATCTCGCGCGGCCTGGCCTGGCTGGCGTCTCAACAACAGGCAGATGGCGGGTTTGGTGCTCCCCGCAGCTACGCTCGCAACGTTGGGATCTGTGCGTTGAGTGGGCTGGCATTTCTTCCGCAAGGGATGGAAGGGCAGTTCCGCCGCCACATTGAAGGCTGCACGAATTATCTGCTCGCGCATGCTCAGCCGAGCGGCTACATTGTTGAGGACCATGTAGTAACGCATGCGCCGATGTACGGTCATGGGTTCGCCGTGACATACCTCTCGCAAGTGTATGGTATGGATATACGCACGGAGCTGCGCAACGTATTAAAGCGCGGCATCTCGCTGATCCTGTCATTGCAGGATGAGAACGGAGCCTGGCGATATACACCATTTCCCGAGGATTCGGACGTCTCAGTAACAACCTGCCAGATGCTCGCTCTCAGCTCTGCTCGTCAAGCAGGTTTCTCTGTTCCGCGCGAGGCCATTGTGCACAGCATCGACTTTCTTCTGCGGTGTCAGAATCCTGACGGCGGCTTCCGCTACCGGCTGATCGATCCGCCAGAATCGTTGCTACCCCGCTCGGCGGCAGCCGTCGTGGCTCTGCACGCCGCCGGGGTGCATCCTGGGCCTGCACTCAGCCGCGGCCGCCAGTATCTGGCGAATCCACTCTCTCTGACCGCGCCACCTGCCGATACATCGCATTCAGCCGAGTATTATTACTACGGGCGATACTACATGACTTACGCTGCATGGCAGGCAGGTGGAAAAGTGTGGGATGACTGGTTCCCCATCGTTCGAGACGAGCTACTGCAGCGGCAGACTCGCGATGGCTGCTGGTACGATCCAACTGTCGGAGCCGAGTATGCCACCGCGATGGCCCTGCTCACGCTGCAATTTCCGATTGACACACTTCCGCTGTATCTATTGTGAGCAATGCGGAAGTGCTCTACAGAGAGGGCACTTCCGCAAGCTCTTTGAGCCACTCAGTGACTGCCAGTGGCATTGGCGATGATCTTCGTTTGGAACTCGACATCGGACGCCGATATTGTCGACGCTTCGATCATGACGAGACGCCAGTGCTCGCCTGACGAAGTGACGACGTCGTCAAACAGCCTTCCGAGTTCGCTCTTACTGCTAATGGCCTTTGCGGCGGCTAAGGTGTCAGAGCCACTCAGGCCGAAGAGACAGACAACGGGTATGGCGAGTTTCGGCAAGAATACTCGCACCAAATACCAACAAGTCGTGTCGCGGGGAACACGAGCACCATCATCAAATTCTTTGTAAGCAGCCATGCGATTTGCGGTGCGGCGTTTTCGGCCATCGAGAAATTGGCTGAAGTGAATGGATTTTCGCGACTCATAGTCCGGCCTCAATTCGGATGCAATCTTATCCTGCAGAGTAATGTTCTTTCTGGCCTCGTATTGGAATATCGCTCTCAAGGACTGGAAGAGTTGTTGCTCAAGCACAGTACCCGAAGGGTTCAAGACGCCGCGTTTTGGCGCCCCTCCCTTCGGAGCAGTTAGCCAGTCGCTAGGGGGCGGCAGATCGTCAAGTGGGGGTCTGGTTGACGTGACCAGGAGGTCCGAATGCACCTGGCCGCTGTTATCAATAGTCGCCGCGCTGGCCGGGAAGACCGGAACCTTCCCTTTGTAGTCTGGAGTAACGCATGACTGGATGATGGGCTCACCCAAACGGAACCCCAGATCGGCGAGTCGATTCTGCAGAAACATCATGGCTAAGCCGTCTCGCACCTGGAACTCGTGTTGTTCCAGATGATCATAGAACAGCGGCTGGAACGTCTTTTTGACTTTTGCGTTGGGAGTGCTCATATGATAACCCCGTCGGGCTCGTAGGCGATCGCGAGTTGAGCATGGAGTTGTGGCCAACTCGCTGACGAAGCCAGATATTTCGGCTGTCTTAGATACGGATTTCTTTGTTGATAGCGAACCGCGGCCAGGCCTCCCATGCCGTGTGGCTCGTCTTGCAGCATAGCAAGAAACCGTCCTTCTCCGGCCTTAAACTTCGCCAGGTGGGGCTCTGCGAAATCATTAACTCCTTGATACGCCACCACCGGTGACTTGGAATAGGCACACTCTGATTCCAGCTGAAAACCTGCAATCTTGGCGTGAGTCAAAATGCGCTGCCGTTTATGTTCCAATCCCGCGCACACGATTCGTCGAGGCCGGCGGCCGGTGATTTCATAGCCGCAGGCAAGACCGAAGATGAAATTCTCCAAAGAGTTTCTCGCGCAGGGTTCAATAGCAATCCGCGACAGCAACGCGGGATCTGGAATGAGGTTCGCCTTGAGAGCCGCTTCAAGATAGCTGTCGGCTTCCGATCGGAAGATTGGATCCTGAAAGGTGCCGCGAGTGTATCCTCCGCTGAAGATCAACAGCGCGTGGGGATGAGCAACGAGATAGAGAATTGCCCAGGCGATCTGCTCCATGATCAAAGGCACAACGCCAGTTTCTAGCTGAGTTGCAGTCAAGAACCATGAGTTTTCATCGCGAGGATCCCCTCCTTTGAATACGGAGTGCCCAAACAAGATTACGAATTGATCAATCCTCTTCATCGCCGGAGTCATCGTGTTTCCTTTCAAGAAACGGGAAAAGTTCAACGGCGGGGAAGATAGATGACTCCGTTTTTTGCGCGCAAAATCCTCCGGATCGACCAAGGCGTGTGGGCAGCATCCGCGCGGCAGCCTGAAAGCTGGCCTCCTGCAGGACAAAATTGTCCGCCCTGCCGGGCATCCTAGTTCGGATGATCACTGCCAGTTGCCGGTACTTGGGCTACCGGCAACCCGCAGCTGATGCAAACTCCTGACCATCCTCATCCTTGATACTCAACAGAGCCGCTCTTCCCTGAATACCGCGGCGAGCGGAGCATCATGGCTGCGTGGCGGTCACTCTCCATGTGACAAGCGACACGCAGCCAGACGCTGCTATTTCCGGGGCACGTATTATACCCAGGCTATCAGACTTCAACCCAGGGCGCGCTGAAGGTGAAGGCTTCGTCGATCTCGTTCAAAGGATCAATGATCCGATCAGCACCATTATTACCACCCACGGTGTCGGTGCCGGCATCTCCGTTGATGGAATCGTCACCATCTCCGCCCAGCGCGATGTCGTCGCCGCCGTTACCACGCAGCACGTCGTTACCGTCGCCCGCGATGAGCGTATCACGGCCAGCGCCGCCAACTAGCGAATCGTTGCCGCCGAAGCCCGACAGGCCGTCGTTGCCGTCTCCACCGTCGAGAGTATCGTTGCCGATACCTCCCCGCAGTGTGTCGTTGCCCGCTTCGCCGAAGATGCGATCGTCGCCATCGGCCCCATTCAAGAGGTCGTTACCGGTTCCGCCCTGAATGCTGTCGTTACCAACGTTACCGGTCATGGTGTCGTTTCCATCCGACCCCAGCAGCGTATCGTCTCCCTCACTTCCATCGACCTGGTCAGCTCCCGCTCCACCGTCGATGGAGTCGTTCCCCAGACCGCCAGTGATGTTGTCGTCGCCGGTTAGACCTCGAATAATGTCGTTGCCACCGCGGCCGTCGATGTTGTCGTTGCCAGCACCACCAACAATGAAGTCCGCTCCCGATCCACCCCTCAAAGAGTCATGAGTGATCGATCCAATAAGACTGGCTGGTCCCGTCCAGGACGCAATATCAATACTACCACCAGCGGCATTCACTGTGAGGAGCAGCGCGGGAAGGCCGCGAATCACGTCGGATCCGGTGCCCAGCAGGTACGTATTGAAGAGGGCATTGGCGCTGTTTGCAATATTCACTGCGTCACTGACGACTACAAGATCGGTCGGAACATCGGACCTCAGCGAATTGAGACCGAAACCGCCTGCCAGGGTGTCAGAGCCGGTTCCG
This sequence comes from uncultured Planctomycetaceae bacterium, assembly GCA_964386705.1. Classification (GTDB taxonomy): domain Bacteria; phylum Planctomycetota; class Planctomycetia; order Planctomycetales; family Planctomycetaceae; genus AM-0621. The sequence goes on along the minus strand of CAYLTY010000140.1, from coordinate 2,761 downwards.
CCTTCCAGCACGTCATCACCATCACCGCCGAGCAGGCTGTCATTCTGAGAACCACCGTTGAGGAAGTCAGTCCCCGCACCGCCAGAAATGGTATCATTTCCAGTGACACCCAGAATGATATCACCGCCAGCGTTACCGCTCAGCACGTCGTTTCCGCCCAAACCGTACAGCACGTCGTCGTTGTCGCCGCCCTGCAGAGTGTCACCACCCGATCCACCCGAGGCGGTATCATTGCCCGCGCCACCGTCGAAGGTCACTCCGAAGGTAACAGCGTCAGCGGCCAGTGTATCATTGCCGTTGCCACCAGCGACCGTGATACGGCCAGTGAAGACTCCATTCAATGACGAGTCCAGAGTAATCGTATCACCGCCCGAACCGCCGAAAATGCGCAGCGAATTCGCACTCACCGTGCTGAGCGGAATCGGCGTGATCAGATCGGCTGACATCCCATCTCGCACGACCAGATTGCCGCCCGAGACCGAAGCAGTCGCTGTTGCACCACCCTCGGCGAGAAAGACTTCAAAGTGTCCTTCGGGCAGAGTGGACAAGCCCACGATCTCGGTCGAGCCATCGCCAATTGCTCCCACGAGCGTGGCCGCTCCGGTCGTCACATTAATGGTATATAGACTCGTGACACCACCCACTGTCATCGCGGCATACGCCGTTCCGGTACCTGGTCGGATATCAAAACCGACGTTGCTGGAACTCAAGGTCACTCCCAGGCTGCCGACGGAGAACAGCGTGCCCGCATTGGGAGTTACTGGCGTGCTGTCCGGACTGCCTTGGCGCACGAGTCGCCCGGCCGTCCCATCGATGGCGTACAATGTGGTCGCCGATGCGTTCGGTAAGCTGTTGGTATAAGCGGAGCCCACGATGTCGGGATCCTGTCCCTGCAGCGGGTCGCTTGCATCGTAGGCCAGAAGAGTATCCGTCGCGGCGAGCGCCCCTGTTACGGGATGGGCTCGCAGGTTGTCCTGGTCGCTGTTCACGACGCGGATGCGATCGGGCACCGGATTGAAGTCGAAGCCGTAGAAAGCCTCGTCAGCCAGCGAGGAACTGAAGGGCGTAGCGCTCATCGCTACGGCTGTGGCTGCCGCGGTCGCGGTGTTGATCTTGTAGACCCGGCCTTCGTCGGTGCCTGAGGTATCCACAATACCGAGTGCATACAGCTCACCTGTCGCCGGTCGATAGTCGATCCCCTGAATGATTTCGCCCATTTGCAGACCACTGATCGTACCAACTGTGGTGACCGTGCCAGGCGCATTAGCTGCGAAGCGCAGCAGTTGACCGTCCGTGTTCACCGCGTACAGAGTGGCTGTGCTGGCAGCGGGCTGATTGACCACGGCGATGTCGCGCACCACGAAAGTGCCATCGCCGATGTTTGCGACTGCAGTGGCGGCTCCGTTGGTGAGATTAATCGTATAAAGGCCCGTCGCTCCACCGACGTTCAGAGCCGCAAAGGCACGCCCTGTGTGACTATCAATGTCCAGTCCCACGTTTGCGGTCGTCAGCGTGACATTCAAGTTCCCGACGGTATTGAGCAGTCCACCATTGGGTGATGGTGAACCGTCAACGCCACCCTGACGCACCAGGCGATTGGCGTTGAAGTCGATCCCGTAAAGCGTCGTTGCCACAGCTCCGCCGACGTTGTTGCTGTAGGCGGACCCGACGATGGCGGGATCTGCTCCCACATTCGCATCAGTGGCAGCATAGAGGAGTGGTGTATCCGTAGCGGCCAACGCCCCCGTGTCGGGATGCGCGCGCAGGTTCTGGTCCCCGTCATTCACAATGCGAATGCGGTCCGGAATAGGATTGAAGTCAAAGCCCCAGTCCGCACTATCGGTCAGCGACGTACTAAACGGCGTCGTGCCAACTTGAGTCGCCGCACCCGTGAAGATGTCGATAGTATAAATACGGCCTTCGTCAGTGGTCATACCATCAACGATACCCAACGCATACAACTGCCCGGTCGCGGGGCGGAAGTCGAGGCCTTGAACCTGCTCACCCATTTGCAACCCGCTGATCGTTCCGATCGTCACGGGAGTTGTGGGCGCCGCAGCATCGAATCGCAACAACGCATTGGTATCCGTGACGGCAAACACAGTCGTCAGCAGCTCGCGTGATTCCAGCCGTTCACCCAGCAGTTGTCTGCGACGGCGAGCCGCCTTGGGGCGGCCTGCAGATCGCCGGGCTAGCCGAGACATCAGACCGAGAACGCAAGCGTCGGGACGTACGAACTCAATCATCGTTGTGTATCCTTTCGAGAGGAATGAACGTCTGCCCGCGTGTGGGAGAATAGTCAGCTCGCCGATAAAGACAACAACTGTTGCCGCGCAATCGCTAAGGAGCCCCGCTTATCCGTGCTCGGGCTACCGGGATGGTTTGGTCGCAGGCAGTCGCATCTCACGCGGCGTCTTCAAGATTCTGCTCAAGAACCTCAACGCAGAAGGCGTTGACCATCAGCTCACTCTGTTGTGGCCGATCTCTGACCGAGCCATCAATGGGCCACCGGCCTCCCGGCTGATGTCACTCACCGAATTGGAACCTTCGGTCATTTGGATTGTGAAAGTCTGATGAACCGCTCATTCCCCGAGACGACATGAGTGGCGGCAGTCACTGGGCCTCTCCAATGGATCGTTACCCTGGCATTCTTTTGGATGCGCCACCTCGGTAGCTCTCGTACGGGCAATCGGAACGCCCTGCGCCAGTGACCTGCTCCCCATTTCCTGAGCCAGGCGGTATGAGAGTTTCCACAGCCCGT
>CAYLTY010000139.1:0-22295 GCA_964386705.1 uncultured Planctomycetaceae bacterium | reverse complement strand
TCGCGTTCGAACTCTTCGCCCACCACGAGTGGAATCATCATGGCGAGATAGTCGGCCGGTGAACCCAAACCGTAGATACAACTGATGCTGGCCACGACGATGACGTCGCGCCGCGTGGCCAGTGCGCTTGTTGCCAGCAGCCGCAGTCGCTCGATCTCATCGTTGATCGCCGAATCTTTCTCGATGTAGATGTCGCGCTGCGGGATGTAAGCTTCGGGCTGGTAGTAGTCGAAGTAGCTGACGAAGTAGGCGACCGAGTTATTCGGGAAGAAGTCTTTGAACTCGCCATAGAGTTGCGCCGCCAGCGTCTTGTTGTGCGACAACACCAGCGTCGGACGATTCAGCCGCGCGATGACGTTGGCCATCGTGTACGTCTTGCCCGAGCCGGTTACACCGAGCAGCAGTTGATTGCGTTTGCCCTCTTCAATGCCGCGTGTCAACGCGTCGATGGCCTTTGGCTGATCTCCACCGGGGGCGTACTCACTCTTAAGTTCAAAGTTCGACATAGATGATCAACGCTCGTTGCTTGCTTCTGCAGATCAGGCCGCTGCCATCGATTTTCTTGGCGAGGAGTTTAGAACGGCTCGCAAACGGCATCATAGCTGGGCTCACCCGTTTTGCGGCCTGACGCGGTTTGTTGGTCACAGAGGTCGACCATGCACAGCAATTGCTGCGAGTGAACCCTCCGCAGCAGTGGAGCATTCGCCGCTTCGTTCTGGATTAACTGTTCTTCTGATGGCAGCACGAACACCGGAGACGATCTTCTCTGCCACGCGATCGTAGGACTACGTTGAATTTCAAAGCGTTGGTCACATTCGGAACACGGAGCAAGCTCGCAGGGAAAGTGGTGTATGGTGAGGTCCGAGCCGGCACGCATTCTCATTGTTGATGACGATGTTGATGACGATGCCGATATCCGTGCCAACCTGTGCGACATTCTGGAGATGTTTGGCTACGAGCCTGCAAATGTGGGGACATCTGGAGACGCGTTGCAGTTCCCGAACCTGCAGGATGTTTCCGTGATCTTGCTCGATCGCCGCCTGCCGGATCTGCGTGCTGAAGAAGCATTACCGCTGCTCCGTGAACGCGTTCCTGACACTGATGTCGTGATCGTCACCGGACATGCGGATCTGGATAGCACAATTGCTGCGCTGCGGTTGGGCGCTGCAGACTATTTGCTGAAGCCAATCAACCCCGAAGCGTTGCATCTCGATCGAACGCTGTATCGAAGGCAAGCGGTTGCGCCGCGAGAAGCAACGTACCGATGCCGCGTTCCGACAACTCGTCGAATCGGCCGGCAGCGTCATCACATTCACTCGACCAGACCATTCAGTGGTGTATTTGAATCCGTTTGCCGAGAGCCTCTTTGGCACGTTGGAGAAGAGCTCCGCTAGCGTGCAGGGAGGCATCGCAAACTGGATCGAAAGCGCCGATCGTGATCGCGCTCTCGCCGCTCTTCAGCAGGTACTGGAGGGAGTGCAACTGCACGACTTTGAGTTCAGTGTTGTTGGCCGTGACCGCATGCGGCACTGGCTGCTGTGTAACGCGCGGCGACGGGATGACAACGAAGGCCAACCAGCAGTGCTGCTCACTGCGCACGACATTACCGCGCGCCGCGATGCTGAGCAGGGGCTGACGCTGCTTAACGCTGCGATTGCGAATCTCGAAGAAGGTGTCCTGCTGACTCGAGCTGAGGGAAGCTGGTTGAACTCACGAGTCGTCTACGTAAACGCCGCCTTGTGTCGGATGATGCACTGCGAGTCGCAACGACTGATGAGTGCCACTCCCAGATTGTTCATGGATCTGTCCTCGAATGCAGTGCTGCTCGAACAGCTTAATGAGGCTATAGCTGCCGGCCGTTCATTCACCGGCGAATGTCTTGCGCGATGCGGCGATGGCGGGGAGTTTCCCATCGAAGTCCATCTGTCGCACGTGACAGATGCAAACGGGCTCCGTACGCACGTCGTGTCCACCATCCGCGACATCACAGAACGCCGCGCCGGTGAAGAGCGGCTGTTGCGTTCCGAACGACTCTCCGTGATCGGCAAGGCCATGACGGGTCTTGCGCATGAGAGTCGCAACGCGTTGCAGCGAGCTCAAGCGTCGCTCGATATGCTGGCTGTAGATCTCGAAGGCGATGAGCAGGCCACCAAGCTCATCACCCGCATTCAGGTTGCTCAGAGTGACCTGCATCGCCTCTACGAAGATGTTCGGGAGTATGCGCGACCGCTGCGGTTTGAACTTCGCTCACACCGTGTTGACGAATTGCTGCGTCAGGCGTGGGATGAACTCATCGTGAAGCGCGCGGGGTATGAAACGTCACTCGCGGACATCACTCAAACGAATGATCTCACCTGTCACCTGTCACGTGGAGCCCTTTGCCCTGCGGCAGGTGTTTCACAATCTGCTCGACAATTCACTGGCAGCTTGTGAGCAGAGCACGCACATCACGGTGACCTGGTCCGACGCCACGTGGCATGGCAAACCCGCGCTACAGGTCTCGATCAAGGACAATGGCCCCGGTGTGAGTGGCGAACAGCGGGACCGCATGTTCGATGAGTTCTTCACGACGAAGACGCGCGGAACGGGATTGGGCCTGGCGATTTCTCGTCGCATCATCGAGGGGCATGACGGGAGCATCATCGTCGGAAACGAAGGCCCGCCGGGTTTGGAGATTGTGATCACGTTGCCGCGTTGACCGGGTCTTGCGGCGACGGTCGTACCTCACGTGGAATAGTCAGTCTCAAGTCTGATTCGCGCCTCTTGCCCAGCGGACAAGAGGCGCAACGCAGCGGCGCATCAGGCAATCTTCTCCGGCACGGCGAACGGCTGACGATACTGGCGCGTCAGCAGGGCGTTGGCTTCCTTATCGTCGCCGCAGGATTCAGTCTTGGCATCAATCTTCAGCAGGCGGCCGAAACGACACGGAGTGTCCTTGAGGGTGACATTGTTCTCGGCACTCAAGTGCTCTTCCATTCTGCCGATGGCTTCAGCGGCCGCTTGATTGCCTTGCAACGCTTCGGATTTAGTACCGAACGCGCCGTTCTTGCCGAGTCGGTACGAGATGTTGGCCAGATGCCCAAGCGCGCTGGAGTAGTGACCTTCCAGAATGTCGGCATTCAGGTCTTCCTGCTTGCGGCTGCGGACGGCGGCGATGAAGTTGCCCATGTGGCCGCTGCCGGGACCTCGTCCGGCGTTCAGCTTCGGAATGGCTTCGCCGGAATCGGCTCCCCACTTGTAGAACTTGCCGTCGTCTTTGATGTAGCCGTCGGCGAATTCAAAGCGATTGGTGACCAGTCGATTTTCGGTCTTCAACCCGCGGACTTCGAAGATCAATTGCGTCTCGCCGAAGTCCATCATCGTGACTTGTGTATTCGCGGTCTCACCTTGATCGGTATAGCCGAAGCGGCCGCCGAGGCTGATGACAGACTTCGGCAGGGTCGCTCCCTTGATGCCCCAGCGGGCGATGTCCATCTGGTGCACGCCTTGATTGCCGATGTCGCCGTTGCCGGTTTCCCAGAACCAGTGCCAGTTGTAGTGCACCAGATTCTGGTGATAGGGCTGTTCCTGAACCGGTCCGAGCCACAGGTTGAAGTCCAGTTCGGCGGGCGGCGTGCTCTTCTCTTTGAAGCCGATCGAGGGACGGTTCTTGTAGCAATAGCCACGCGCGACTTTGAGCTGTCCGTAATGACCCGAGTGAGTCACCGCAACGATGTTGGCCCAACTGCCACTGCTGCGGTTCTGAGTTCCATGCTGCACGATGCGCCCGAACTTGCGAGCGGCGTCCACCGCAATGCGGCCCTCACGCACGTTGTGGCTGCAGGGCTTTTCGACGTACACGTCCTTGCCCGCCTGACAGGCCCAGATGGTGATGAGGCTGTGCCAGTGATTGGGCGTCGCGACAGTGATCCCGTTCAACGATGAATCTTCCAGCGCGGCGCGAATGTCCGTCACAGCTTTCGGTGTGAAACCGGACTTGTCGTTCACGGACTTCACCGCTCGATCCCAGGTGCCTTGATGGGGATCGATGACGTAGGCCACTTCGACGCCTTTGTCCTTGAGGCCGCAAAGTTCGCTGAGATGTCCGGAGCCGCGTCCGTTGACTCCCGCCACGCCGACTCGCACGCGATCGTTGGCTCCGAGCACGTTGCCCGACGACTTCGTCCCGCTGATGACGAATGTCGCCAGACCGCCAGCCAGAGAGGTTTGAAGAAAGCTGCGACGATTCACTGAGGACATGCAAAGTTCCTTTCAGAATTGGGAACGAAAGTCACGTAGTAGTCGTCTATCGAAGAGTCAGAAGTGTCTGCACGCGATTGGGAGTCAGTTGGCGTCTCGCTACGGGCATCCGCAATCGCTAATTCTTACTCTCTGAGACTGCATTTTCGCGATTGGATAAGCGATACTGAAGTTCGGCAGCCGGTCGAGACCGTTACGTGTATGCGTTGGCCCGCGCACATTGTGACATCGGCCGGCTGTCTTTCTTTCTGGCCTTAGCGAGTCATCAAACGCCGCACGCGGTGGTTCTCGCTGTCGCCGACGTAGATCGTTCCGGCTGAGTCCACATAGACCCCATGCGGTCGTGCCGTGTGACATTTCAGCGGGTCTGCGTCTGGTCCATCGCCGCGCTTGCCGTCTCCGATCACCGTTTCGATGATGCCACTGGCCTTGCGAATCACACGAATAGTGTGGCTTTCGGTATCCGCCAGGTAGATGTCGCCAGCGGGGCTGAGTGCGATCCCTTTGGGACCTGACAGTTGAGCCTTCGTGGCTGGCCCACCGTCACCGGAATAGCCAGATCTTCCAGTTCCTCCGATGTGATGCAGCGTCTGTTTGGCGAGGTCCATCCGATAGACCGCGTTGCCCTCGCGCAGCGCCAGATAGAGGTTGCTCTGCCCGTCGAAATCGAGTGCTCGCGGTCCATTCAAGGGAGTGCCTGCGAACGATGCTCCATCCGGAGTGGGCTTCTTGTCGCCCGTGCCTGCGAAGGTCCGAATGACACCGCTGGCCAGATCGACCACTCGAATGCGATGGTTGCCGATGTCGCAGATGTAGAGCTGCCCCTTGTTGTCGAGCGCGATCGAATGCGGGCTGCGCAGAGTCGCCTTAGTCGCCGGTCCGTCATCGCCCGAGAAGCCGTCTTTGCCGGTACCAGCCACCGTTGAGATCTTGCCGGTCTGCGCGTCGACTCGACGCACGATGTGGTTCTTCATCTCGACGAAGTACACGTTGCCCTTGGCATCGAAGCGGACTTCATAGGGTTCGTTGAGTTGTGCTTCTGTCGCCGGACCGCCATCGCCCGAGTAGCCGCGTGTGCCGTTGCCTGCGATCAACGTGAGCTTTCCGGTCTTCTCATCCAGCCGCCGCACCACATGAGTTGCGATCTCACAGATATAGAGTGAGCCATCGGGAGCCTTCGCAATGCCATAGGGCTCACCAATGGGCGTTTCCGTCGCTGTCTGCTCACCCGCGACATAGGCCTTCTGTCCGTTCCCGGCGATGGTCGCCACATCGGCGGCTTGAGCGTTCGAGATCAGCAGCACCGTCAGCGAAAAAATCCCGGCAAGCTTCATCAGCCATCTCCTGATTCGAGGAGTTACGAACAGCGTGAAAGTAAGTAGGCCGGACAATCCTGTCCGGCAGTCGGACAGGATGTCCGACCTGCGAACCTGACGAGTCATTATCCCTTGAGCTTCTCCGTCAGCAGCCCATGCAGAGCTTCGAGCGATTGCGGGATGACTTTGGCATCCCCAATGACCGGCATGAAGTTGGTGTCACCGTTCCAGCGCGGGACGATGTGCCAGTGCAGGTGACCGGGCAGACCGGCTCCGGCGACTCGACCCAGATTCAGGCCGACGTTGAAACCGTCGCAACTGAGGACGTCCTGCTCGACGTCCAGCATGCGTTGCAGGAGTTTGCTGCAGTCCAGCAGTTCCGCGTCGTTGAGGTGCCGCAGGTCCCCCTTGTGGGCCAGCGGAGCCACCAGCAGGTGTCCGTTATTATAAGGAAAGCGATTCAGCACGACGAACGCGTGCTCGCTGCGGTACACAACGAGGTTTTTCGCGTCCTCGGTGCTTTCCCGGTATCGGCAGAGAAAACACTCGGATTCCGTCTTCGGAACGGGCTCGGTGTTGACGACGTAGGCCAGGCGCCAGGGGGCCCAGAGCTGTTTGTGCGACATGTTGCGACTCATGCGAAAAAGTGACCGGCCAGACTCGCAGTTGGCGTAGGTTGACAGTTGCCGGGCGGCTTCGCGAGTCGCAGCCGAAAATGTCCGTCTTGTCCGTGCGAAAAACCTTCGGTTACAAGTTGGCACCCCGAACGGCTCCGCCTCACATCAGAACCCCGCGAGTTGATCCCCGTCAGCTCGATGGATGGGAGGCAGAGTCGTGTTGTTCGTTCCTGAAATGGCTGCAGTTCGCGTCCTGCGAAGATGGGCGATTTCATGTGCGGGCAACGCCAGAAACCTAACAGCAACGGCAAGAGGCCATGCAGTTTATCTCCCGCATTGGACGCGTTGGCGCCTGCGCCATTCAACCGACCGTACTTGAGTTCGCCGCTGCTGGCCTGACTGGAATCTGGCTGGCTAACTGGCTGCAACAGACTCAAACCGCGTTCGGCGGTTCGCTGCTCGTGCAGACGGCCATGATGGTCGCTGTTGGCCTGGGGCTGCTGCTGGGTAGCAGCCTGGCGCTCCGCTTGGGATCACGCCCTCACTGGATGATTTTCAGTTTGCCGCTGTTCCTGCTTTCCGCCTGGAGTGCCGGCTTCGAATTCGTGTTGGAGGCCGCCTGGACTCTGCTGAGATCTCAGATATCGACGGACACCTGGACTGGATCACGGGCTCAATGGTCAGCATGCCTGCCGAGTATTTGCGTCTGCCTGACACTGCCTGTGGCCGCGCTGACGTTCTTGCTGCAGACATCTCGAACGGACCAAAGCTGGTCCGCTGTGCCGACTCCGAAGATGTTGTTCGGTTTGAGCTGCGGGCTGCTGTTCAACGTGTTTGGACTGGCTCCGCTGTGGGGCCTGCAGACGAGTTCGATGATTGCGGCGGGCTTCGGTGTGTTGATCGTCGCAGCGACGATCTGGCAGCAACGACGCAACGCGATCCTTTCGGCCGAAGCACCGAATACGACGGTTAAGAACACCGTGTTAACACCGATGAAGGCGCAATGGCTTGAGCCTCTGGCCTACGCCGCTGTCGCGATGGGGTTCGTCGGCATGAGCCGTCTGCTGGATCAACTGGCGATTTCTGCCTGGTGGTACGGCGTTGTGAAGTGGGCTGGCCTGTGCAGCGGGGTGGCCTTTGCCAGCCTGCGCGCGAGCGGTGCGATGCGACGAGTCGCGACCATGAACTGGATCGCGGCTAGCACCATGCTGCTGATGCTGGCGGCGTTTCCGCTGTTGATCACTCTGGAATTGAACCTCAATTCGTATGCCTCGATCGTCTGGCAGCATGCCCTGGGGCAGTCTGCGATCGTTTGGCTGGCCATGTTACCGCTGGGCCTGTGTCTGGGATGCTGGGCTCGCGGGCCGCTGCTGGCACCTCGCTCGTTTGGCCAGTGGTCGCTGTGTTTGCTGGCCTTCTGCGGAGGCTGGATCGGAGCAAGCGGCTACGGGCTCTTTGAACTTGGTGTGACCGGCTTGTTGGGAACCAGTGCGTCGCTGCTGGTGATCTCTGCGGTGGTGGTGCTGTGGGGGCAGAAATCTGAACCAGCTACCTCTACTTCCCTATGGTCGCGGATCGCGGCGAAGCCTGCCGTGTTGCAGGTTGCAGGAGCGGTTGCAGCCGTTGCCTTGATGCCACTCGCTGGTCGCAACTTTGATCCTGTGAAGTCCGCCAAGCTCTTGTTTGATACGCAGGCCCTCTCGGCCAGTCGCATCGAAGGTCGTTCCGAACTGCTGCCGCACTTCGATGAAGGACGCAACCTGGGCACGCTGGAGACCGAACAGGGCACGCTGACGGTCTGGCGATATCGGGGAGTGCAGTTGCAACTGCGGCAGTCCGGTCTGCCGAAGGCCGTGCATTCGCTGGATGGTCGATTGTGCCCGGACGCGTCGGCGGAAAGTTTGCCCGTCGTATTGCCGCTCGTGTTGCACGAACGCCCTGGCCATGTGCTCGCTCTGGGACTGCGTTCGGGAGTTGCTGCTGAAACCGCGTTACAGTTCCCTCTGCAGACATTGACGTGCGTGGAATCCGATCAGCGCCTGATCGCTGCTGTGCGTGATGCCGTGTGGCCGCAACTGAAGAGTTTGCCAACAGACGATGAGCGTTGTCAGGTCGTGTGCGCTGAACCGTTGCTGGCCTTGGCCGCTCAACCGGCAAGCTACGACGTTGTCATCAGCAACCCCGATCACGCGATGCTGCCTCAGTCCGCAGCGTACTATACCTCGAACTTCTACAAGCTGGCCGCTAGCGCGTTGCGTGAGGACGGCCTGTTCTGCCAGCACCTGCCAGTGGTGGATTGTGGCTTGTCGGCCGTGCAGTCCATCGTCGCCGCGTGCCGGTCCGAGTTCACTCAGACTGCAGCGGTTGAAGTGGCTCCGGGGCAGTGGGTACTGCTGGCCAGCAACAGCGAAGAAGGCATCGTCCGTCGCGACCTGGTGCGGCGGCTGCAACGTACACACGTCCGCAGCGTGCTGGCGCGGCTGGGGTGGGATTGGGGCAGTCCGCTGGAACTGACCATGATCAGTTCGGACCGCTTCGACGAATTCCTGGCGCAGCAACCGGTTGCTGCGAACACCGTCGCCAGCAGTCATCTGACCGCCGCCCTGCCCTTCGAAGTGATGCGTTGGGGCGATAAGTATGGCGAGCTTACTCAAACCTTTGCCGGGTCCGCTCAGCCGTTGAAGCAGGTTTGTGGAGCGGAAGCCGAGACCGCTGATGTCGCGCGGCGCCTCACCGAATTGAAGTTGCAGCGTGAGCTGGTGGTCGACAATCCCGACCAGTACTGGTCCTATCGCAAGACCGTGAAGAAGCGGATGCAGGAACAACCGCAAACCGAGATTCTGCAGGTCAAAGGCGAACGCCCGACGCAGCAATTGCATGCGAATGAGAAGCGTCGCTTGGATTACTTTGAAGCCCTCGGCGCGGCGGCCAAGGAGCCCGTGCCTTCAACGGCAGCTCTGCAGAGCATCGAAGAGTTTGCCGAGCCGTTCGACCCGTTGATGAGCTTCTTCCTGCATCAGGAAGTCGCGGAACTCGCAGCTAAGAATCGGGATGCGAATGCGGCGATTGAACTGGAACATCGGATTCACGCCGCTTACTTCACGACATCGAATGATCGTTCGGTACGCAACATCGTCGCGGCAGTGGAGCTGATCTGTGACCGCCCGGAACTGCTCGCCGATCCAGTCCAGCGTGGAGACACCGTCGATGGCCTGGTGCAGCTGCTGCACAGCCGCTGGTACTCCCGCGGCGACGCGCCACCCACGTCATCGAAGATCGCGCTGAACGACATCGAGAAGAGCATCGCCGCCGTCGAACGTGCCGGCACGGTCCTCGACGAAACTGCCAACGCCCGCAGCCTGACCTCCGACCAGGTCGCGGCTCGTAAAGACGCGCTGGAGCGATCCTTGATTCGTCCCCTGCGCAACTACCGGCAGACCCTGATGCCGCATCACTACCGCGAACAGGCTCTGAAAGTAGAGGCAAATCACTGATTGGTCCGTAATCAGAACGCCGTTGGCGTGGCGGTTAGATGGACTCCACTGCTCTGCTGCAAAACGCTCCGCTCTGAAAATGGCGAAAGTCTAAAAATCATCCATTTCGGACGGTTTGGCTGAAAGAGCCTCCGGCGCGGGGACATCTTCTTGTATTCCCGCCGTTGTTTGTTGGTCTCGCGACTCCCATCATGGGTAGCATCACTGCGAGTTCGGCAAACACAAAACACTGCTTGAGTTAGACGTCCGACTTTGGCTGGAGCTGAAGGTTTCTCACGCCGCTGAACGCCGCGCATGGAATCGTTGCGCGCGACGCCTCCGAGGTTCCCTCACGATGAAGACAGTTCCATTTTTGACGCTCGCGGTGCTGTGCCTGTCGCTGCTGCTTTCGCCGGATTCGAAAGCGGATGACTGGGTTGATATCACTCAGCAGGTCGATGCGGCAAAGGCCGCTGTGGCGGGCGAATGGAGCAAGTCGAGTGACGGCCTGACCGTGCGTGCGGCTTCTGGAGCCCGGCTGGTGCTGCCTTCGAAGCCGACCGGCGAGTACGACTTTCGAGTCGCGTTCACTCGCAAGAGCGGCCGCCACTCGATCGGACTGTTCTTCGTCGCGGGTGGCAAGCAGGCGGCTTTCGAGATCGATGCCTGGGGACAACACCTGGCGGGCTTTCAAAACATTCGCGGCCAGGACTTCCAGTCAAACCCGACTCGTGTGGCCGATCAGACCCTTGAGAATGGACGCCGCTACTCCGCAGAAGTGCGCGTGCGCAAGGACCGTGTCGAGGGATATTTGGACGAAAAGCTGATTGTCACTCATCGCTCGGACGGGTCCGATTTCACTCAGCCCAATCTCTGGAAACTACCCGATGCCGGGGCACTCGGTTTGGGAGCCTGGGAGGCGGAAACCGTCTTTCACAAGATTGAAGTCCGTCGCGTAAGTGGCGATCTGCCGCTGGCTTCGGCGACCTCCAGTTCGACTCCAGCATCGACGGTCAACAGCAAGCCAGTTCAGACGGCGTCCACAACGCCGCGACCTGCTCCGGCCTCGGCGCCAGCCCCGACGACCTCGGCGCAAGCTCCGGCCGCACGAGCGGCAAACGGCAAGCAGCCGCGTGTGCTGATCGTCATCGCCAATCAGCACTTCTTCTATCGGGAGTATTCGGAACCGCGCCAGGAACTGGAACGCGTAGGCTGCGTGGTCGAGGTTGCGGCGGGCTTCAAGCAGACATGCCACCCGCATCCCAACACCGGCGAAGGTGCGGATCGCGGCGCGGTCAATCCGGATCTGACCATCGCCGAAGCCGACGCATCGCGCTATGACGCGATCCTGTTTTCGGGTGGCTGGGGCTCTTCGATGTATCAGTATGCCTTCGAAGGCTCTTATCAGAACACGGTCTACAACGGCGACCGCCGCGTGAAGGAAGCCGTCAACAAACTCATCAACGACTTCGCCAAGCAGGACAAGTACATCTGCGGCTTGTGTCACGGAGTGTCGGTGTTGGCATGGTCCCGCGTAAATGGCCGCAGTCTGCTCGCCGGGAAACGAGCCACCGGCCCGACGCTGGGTGGTCCTCCGGGCGTCTATCCGGGAGGCCGCAACAGTATGCCGTCGCGCTGGAACGCCGAGTTCAACGGCGCTCGCATGGTGGCTCCGAACTCGGTCGGCAATCCGAATACCCTGACGGATGACGTCGTGATCGACGGCAAGATCATCACCGGCCAGGACGATCCAACGGCGCGGGAACTAGGCCGTCAGCTCGCCCAACTGCTGGTCGGTAACAAGAGCAAATAGAGCGTGTGGCGATTACTGTCTCCCGGCAAGTGATGCTTGTTGATCACGCCATTGCTCGAGGAGACGTCATGCGCGTTGTTGTCGCTCTGATTGCTTGTTGGATCTTTCCGTTACTGGCGTCCATAGCTTGCGCGGAAGAGGCCCTGCCGCATCGCTGGCTGTATCTGCAGCAGAACCTGCAGGTCACCGAGAACCTCGACAAGATCGAGGCCATCCTGCGTCGGGCGGCGAAGGTGGGTTACAACGGTGTCGTGCTGGCGGATTACAAGCTCAATATTCTGGACCGAGTCCCTGACCACTACTTCAAGAACGCGGCCCGCTTCCAGAAGATCTGTGACGAGCTGAAACTCGAAGTCATCCCCACTGTGATGTCGTTCGGCTACAGCGATGGCATTCTGGCTCATGATCCCAATCTGGCCGAAGGTCTGCCTGCTCAGGATGTGCCGCTGAGAATCACCGGCAACGTGGCCGCGCCCAAGCAAGCGGGCAAGAACCTGGTGCCGGGCGAATTCGAAGAACGTCGCGGCGATGCGTTCGTTGGCTGGGGCTTTCAGGACGAGCCGGGGCAGGGGACCTATGCCGACACTGCTGTGAAGCATGGCGGCGAGTCATCTCTGAGAATCAGCAATCCGCCCGGCAAAACTGGCAATCGTCGCGTCAACAAGCGGCTGACCGTGCGCCCGTGGTCCCAGTTTCATGCGTCAGTCTGGATCAAGACCGAAGACCTGGCATCAGCCAGCGAGTTCAAGATGTTCGCGATGAGCCCTTCCGGTCGGGTGCTGTCGCATAGCAACCTGGGAGTCAAGAAGACTCAGGATTGGACGCAGCATCATATCGTGTTCAACTCGCTGGAGAGTTCCGAGGTGCTGTTCTACCTCGGCGTGTGGGACTGCAAGGCGGGCAGTGCATGGATCGACGATCTACAGGTCGTCGAGGAGCCGTTCGTCAATCTGGTGCGGCGCCCGAGCTGTCCGCTCGTCGTGACCAACGCCAGCAAGGATGTCACGTATGAAGAAGGCCGCGACTTCGCGCCGCTGCATGATGAGAAACTCGGCATGACGCCGTGGGCCGGGTCGTTCGAGGTCTATCACACGCCGCCGCAACTCAAGCTGGTGCCCGGCAGCCGCATCAAGGACGGTCAGGAACTGCGCGTCAGCTTCTTTCATGCGGTGACGATCTATGACAACCAGATGCCGTGCTCGCTGACTGATCCCAAGGTCTTTGAAATCGTGACCGATCAGACCCGTCGCGTGCACGAGCTCTTCAAGCCGCAGACCTATTTCATGAGTCACGACGAAATTCGTGTCGCCAACTGGAGTGATCCCGAGCGAGCGTCAAAACTCACGGCGGGGCAGCAACTCGCAGCCAATGTGAAGCGCTGCACTGAAATTATTCGCACAGTGAATCCTCAGGCAAAACTATGCGTGTGGAGCGATATGTTCGACCCACATCACAACGCCACCAATAATTTCTACCTCGTGAACGGCGACTTGGCCGGTTCTTGGGAAGGGCTTCCAAGAGACTGTGTGATTATCAACTGGAACAGCGGCAAGGCGAAACAAAGTCTGTCGTTCTTCGGCAAGCGAGGACACACCCAAATCGCCGCCGGCTTCTATGACGCCGGTCCGGAAACCGTGAAACAATGGATCGATGCCGGCACCGGACTCAACACCCTGCGCGGAGCCATGTACACGACCTGGCAGAATGATTTTTCGAAACTCGAACGCTTCGCCGAAATCGCCTGGGGCGGTGGTAAGTAGTTTTGACGCGGCGGCGCTGTCATCTATTTGAGAGTTCGGTTTTGAATTCGAACGCTTCAAGATTTTGAACTCATCGCGAACTCATCAACACTTACCGTTGTCGTGATGACGCTCAAAGTTGTCCGACGCACCGTCGAAAGAACGCGCTGCCAAGAAGAGCATCGCAACGTGCGTTTGAGATGATCTCAGCTTCGTGCGCGTTTTTGCCTCTTCGCGCTCTTTGTGGGCTTCTGTTCCAGTTTTTGTTTGAACGTCAGTGGCTTACCGCTGCCTAATCAAGACTGCTTTGTCTCGATCAGCAGTGCCCGTTCCTATCATCATGTGATTTCATGCCCAAATCCGGTTTCAACGGTCCGTTAGAACGGCTGAACGACTACTGCTGGCGGATCCCGCGTTCTTACAAACCGGGTATGCGCGTCGACGGCTTGATCTACGCCAGCGACGAGCTCATGGAGTTCCTGCGCAACGATCAGGCACCGGAACAGGTGGCTAACGTCGCGACGTTGCCGGGCATCCAGATGGCGAGTTTGGCCATGCCCGATATTCATTGGGGCTATGGGTTCACGATTGGCGGCGTCTGTGCGACCGACCCGGATGAAGGCGGAGTGATCTCTCCCGGCGGTGTCGGCTACGACATCAATTGCGGCGTGCGGCTCATGCGCACCAATCTCAGCTATCGCGATGTGAAAGGTTCGTTGCAGCACCTGGTCGATCAGCTCTTCAAAGAGATTCCGACGGGTACTGGCAAGCGTGGTAAGTATTCGTTCCTGCCGAGTGAACTGCGGCGGCTGATGGGCGAGGGCGTCCCGTACCTGAAGGAACGCGGGCTGGCGACGGACGCCGATATCGAATTCACCGAAGCCCGCGGCTGCTTGCAAGGAGCCGAGCCCGACAGCGTCAGTGACCGGGCGATTGAGCGCGGTGCCAGCCAGTGCGGAACGCTGGGCTCAGGCAACCACTTCCTCGAAGTGCAGATTGTGGAAGCGATCCTGGATGAAGAGGCCGCACAAGTGATGGGCCTTTCGAAGGATCAGGTCTGCGTGATGATTCATTCGGGCTCGCGCGGCTTGGGATATCAGGTGTGCGACGACGCGTTGCGGCTGCTGCGAGGCGTCCCGCAGAAGTACGGTATTGAACTACCGGATCAGCAACTGGCCTGTGCTCCCGTGATGAGCCCGGAAGGTCAGCACTACCTCGGTGCCATGCGAGCTGCCGCCAACTATGCCTGGTGCAATCGCCAGCTGCTGATGTGGCAAGCCCGTGAAGTCTTTGAAACGGTGTTTCGGACGTCTTGGAAGAAGCTGGGCATGAGCCTGCTGTACGACGTCGCTCACAACATCGCGAAGTTCGAAGAACATACCGTTGACGACATCTCCAAGAAGGTCTGGGTGCATCGCAAAGGTGCGACGCGTGCCTTCCCGCCGGGTAATCGCGAGATCCCGGACCTTTATCGCGGCATTGGCCAGCCTGTTTTGATTCCGGGTGACATGGGCCGCGCCAGCTGGGTACTCGTCGGCCAGCCCGGCAGCATGCAGCACACTTTCGGAACCACCTGTCATGGTGCCGGCCGTCTGATGAGTCGCACCAAAGCCGTCGAACACGCTCGCGGTCGACGAGTCGACAAGGAACTCGCAGCGCGCGGCGTGATTGCTCGAGCTCAAAGCTGGCGCGGTCTCGCGGAAGAACAACCTGCTGCGTACAAGGATGTGAACCTCGTCGTCGATGTTGTTGATCGCGCGGGGATTTCCAAGAAGGTCGCTCGGATGAAGCCCATCGGCGTCATCAAGGGTTAGTAACAGAGAGGCAGTGGAACTTACTTCAGCTTGGCCAGCGCGGCGTTGATGCGTTCCAGCGACTTCTCTTTGCCTACCAATTCCAAGCAGTCGAAGACGCCTGGACCGATTGGTGAACCAGTCGTGCTGATGCGCAGCGCCTGATTGAGCGTCCCACCGCTGACGCCCTTCGATTCGCAGAAGGCTTTGATTCCGGCCTCCAGGCTGGCAACGGTCCAGTCCGCGAGATTGGTCAGCACCGGAACGCACTCGGTCAGCAACTCGCGAATGCCGGATTTGCCGAAGATCTTCGTGAAGTCCTTCTCGCTGACCTCGATGTCATCCTTGAAGAAATAGTCGTAAGTCAGCACGTCACTGAAGATCTTGATGCGCTCATTCAGTGCGGCGACGACGGCTCGAACCTTGGCATGCTCAACAGCGGACGGATGCTGAGGCACCAGCCCGGCCTGCTGCAGGTAGGGGAGACAGCCTGCCGTTCGCTCATCCGCACTCAACTGATTCATCCAGTGAGCCTGGTAGCTCAGCAACTTCTCTGGATCAAACCCCGCCGGACCTTTGACGACTCGCTCCAACGAAAAGTTCTGCGTAATAAAGTCGAGCGACATCAACTCAGTCTGATCGTCGAGTGACCAGCCAAGTCGTGCCAGCGCGTTCAGCAAACCAGCCGGTATGAAACCGACCTTCTCGTAGTACTCAACCATCACCGGATCGAGACCGCCCTGATTGGCCAAGCCGATGCGCGGAAAGATCTTGTCCGCGATGTCGAACAGAATTTTGAACTGCGGATTCTTGCGATACTCTTCTAACTTTCGCTTAGAGATCTTTTGCTTCGTCCCGGGAGCGGCCACATATGGAATGTGAGCAAACACCGGTTGTGAAAAGCCTATGGCCTCATACAGCAGAATCTGCAACGGAGTATTCGCCAAATGTTCCTGGGCGCGAATAATGTGAGTAATTCGCATCAGGCTGTCGTCAACGACGGTTGCAAAATTGTAAAGAGGGGTCCAGTTGCTTCGCATGATCTTGGGGTCCGACATGAGCCGGGGATTCCACTCCACGCGTCCTAAGACAGCATCCTCGACGACGATCTGCTCGCGATCACGCGGCACCAGAAACTGCAGCACCCAAGGTTTGCCTGCCGCAATGTTGTCTTCAATCTGAGCCGGAGTGAGATCACACGAACGGCGGACATTGACGTACTCAACGCCAGCCTTGGTAGCTGCGTCTCTGTCTGCTTGAATCTCCTCGGGCGTATCGAAACAGCGGTACGCTTTGCCCTCGGCAATCAAGCGGTCTGCCGCAGCTCGATACAAGTGGTTGCGCTGCCCCTGAAAGTACGGCGCGTGAGGACCGTTCACGTCGGGGCCTTCATCCCAGTCGAGTCCCAGCCAGCGGAAAGCTTCCAGGATGGGACGCAGAGCGGACTCGACGTTGCGCTCCTGATCCGTATCGTCAATTCGCAGGATAAACTGGCCGCCGTGCTTGCGGGCGAACAGCCAGTTGAAAAGAGCGGTGCGCATCCCGCCGATATGCATGTAGCCGGTTGGGCTGGGCGCAAAACGAGTTCGGACGGTCATGGCAAAACCGGTGCGGTCAGGGACTCAAACGCCCTGACGCGATGTCGAACACCGGCGGGCCGAAAAGGGGCGGGATGATAGAACTGCCTGAGAGCACCGGCAACGAGTGGCCTCACGACGTTCCGTCCCACGTGAATTCCTTCATGGAACCATGACCCGGCGATCTCAGGTCGCGTTCGGGGGTGTAATGAACGCCAGTGCCTCTTCGCGAGTTGCAAACGCAGGCCACAGGCGACCGAACTGAATGCTCGTTAGCAGACTACGCATGTTCTCAGACGCCGCACAGAACACGGATTTGCCGCCGCGCTGCTTGATCTTGGTCAGGCACCGCAGAACCGAGCTGATAATCAGCGAATCGACGTAGTCGACGCAGTGCAGATCGATGATGACGTTCTTGAACGCGGGTTCTTCGACGACTCGCAGCAGTGCGTTCGACTCCAAGTGCACTTCCTGATGCTTGAATTGCAACGCCGGTCCCTGCGGCAAGACAACCAGGGTGTTGCCAAGTCGTTCAACCAGAAAAACCTTTTGAGGATCGGCCATTTCTCTTTCCCAAACACTCGCATCGAAGGCGGCAGCGGTGACGAGCTAAAGCGAAACCATAGAGCAAACCAGTGGCGCTGTCGTCAGTTAGGATGAGCGGCGCCGCTCACGAAAACACGTGACGCCGCAGCGGAGCTTCGAAAAACTCCCACAAGCGGCGTCGCATTGAACTGTCGTGAATAAATGCCTCAGACGAACTGAGGTTGTCGCAAAATGGACTCAATTGGATCAAACGACGTCACCAGTCCTTCGGCCACGCCGTCGACCAGATCCGCGTCGATTGCTTCGAGTTCCTCGCCCATCGCAGCGATCAGGCACAGCTCGCACAGTCGATTGATCTGCCGAGGCAGTCCGCGCGTCAGGGAGTGAATCCGCACGACAGCGTCACTCTGGAAGGTTTCCGAGCTGCCTCCAGCCCGCAGCATCAATTCGCTGATGTGCTGGCCTGTTTCAGAGAGTTCCAGCGGGGCCAGTTCCACTCGCAAATCGGCGAGTTCGCTGAGTAAACCTGCAAGCGGCCCGCTGTCCGCAGAACGCACGGAAGCCAGGAACGTGACGTTGCTGGCGGCTCCGGCGGTCGAGAACAGCCGCTGCAGTACCGCGTGGCAACTTGCATCAGCCCGGTCGAGGTGATCGAACACGAACACCAGGTTCGAATGAGCCAGGCGAAGCGATTCAAGTTGATCAGAAATGCCACGCCACAGGTTCCATCGAGTGGCTGCTGCATTTGGCGTCAGCTTGAGAGCCATCGCAGTCTGCCAGAGCATCTCCGGAGCGTCGACACCCAGCAGATCAACGCAGGCAATTTGCCGCCGCGTGCGTCGGACTTGAGTAGCTAAAGTCTTCAACAGGAAGGTTTTACCTGTCCCGGATGAGCCTGTCAGCAGGCCGAAACCGCGACGGTGTTCGATCACGTAGAACAACCGCGCGAGAGCTTCTTCATGGACCGGGCTGTCATGGAACCATCGCAAATCGAGCCGATTGCCGAATGGAGACGCCGAGAGCCCCCAGTAGGACTCATACATGGCCGAAACCTTTCGTCTGAGTTGTTTTGCGTGAGAATAAGATCCGACGACGCGCGCAGCGCGACCGATGTTGTCCGTAAGATCGGCAGAATTCCTGCGACAGGTTCAACAGGATGTCGGACAAATCACAGACCCGACTCGTCGATGCGCGAATTCGCCGCGGTCGGCTGATTTAGCTGAGCATTTTGCTGCAGCACTGCGGCAACTTGCTGCGCTTTGGTTGGAGCTGTTCTGCGATGCGAAAAATGCGTTTACGAAACCCAATACAGTACAGCAACTTACGAACAATCTCCAAGAAAAACTGCAATGGTACGCGGTGTGCCAGTGATAGGCGATGGCGGTTACAGGCGTTGGCCCGCACTTGTAGCCGTCGGTCATGGCGTCGGGGACGATTCAAATCGTCCCCGACGCTTTTTTGTTGCGCCGCCATTTTGCAGGGACCGATCGCTCAAAACCTGCGACGGGTTGAACTCGCGACGTCGGAACGCCATACAGCAGCACCCGTCGTGCGTTGGTGCGGCCACATGCGTTCTCGGAATGGCCGGGACGGGATCCTTCAGCCCACGAAAGTCCCGCCGATGCTGTACGAGACATCGTCCGCCGCGATCGCCATCTTCGCCTGCTTCGTTCTGGGTGTCTTGGGGTTGTCGTTCTGGCTGGGACGTAAAGGCCAGAGTGCCAAGGCTTACTACGCGGCTCATGGGCAGATTCACTGGTTTGTGAATGGAGTCGCTTTCGCCGGTGATTACTTGTCGGCAGCGTCGTTCCTGGGCATCTGCGGTCTGATTGCCTTCTACGGCTATGACGGCTTTTTGTACTCGATCGGCTATCTGGCCGGCTGGGTGGTCGCCCTATTCGTGATTGCTGAACCGATCAAACGCCTGGGTAAATTCACCTTCGCTGACGCGCTCAATAGCCGCTTCAACTCAAGGTCGATTCAATTGGCGGTGGGTGTTTCAACGCTGGTGGTTTCGACCTTTTATCTCATCCCGCAGATGGTCGGCGCGGGAGCGTTGATTACCCCGCTGCTCGGCCTGCCACATTACGCGGGCGTGCTGATTGTTGGCGTCACGGTCACGCTGATCGTAGTCACGGCCGGTATGGTGAGCACGACCTGGGTGCAGTTCATCAAAGGCTCCATGCTGGTCGCCTTCTGCACGGTCGTGGTGGTGATGATTCTGGGTCGAGGCTTCGAAACGAAAGCTCTGACCCATCAATCGGCGATCAAGGATCGCGACGAGAGTTTGTTGCTCATCGACAAGCCCTGGAAGGATAAGCCGTACACGCGCGAGCGTTTGAAGGCGGAGCCGGATGGTGCGTGGACCGTGTGGAAGGACGGCGGTTACCTCGTTCAGACGGTCACGGACACCAAGACCGACGCGAAGTTGGTAAACGGCGTTTTGCAGAGCAAAGCCAACGATCTTTTGCCGGTGGGAACGATCACCGCGTTGCCGAACGAGGCTAAGTCGACGGGACCGCTCGGACCGTTCGAATACTTTTCGACGCTCTCAGAATCCACTGTGGCGACATGGTCCAACGAAGTCGTCAAAGACGCCGACGGTGTCAAAACCACCATCTACTTTCCGGTCGAGAAGAAGGGCTCGGACATGCTCGTGCCCGGCGGCAGTCCGACCTTCAAAGGCATTCGCAGCGCGAAGCTGTCGGAGAAACTGGACTTCATTTCGCTGATGCTGGCGTTGTTCTGCGGCACCGCTTCGCTGCCGCACATCTTGATTCGCTACTACACCGTCAAGGACCAGGCGGCGGCTCGCAAGAGCACCGTGGTCGGTATCGCCTCCATCGGCTTCTTCTATGTGCTGACGCTCTACCTCGGTCTGGGAGCCATGACCAGCGGCGCGATGGACGTCACCAACAGCAATATGGCGGCGCCGCTATTAGCTCGCAGCTTCGGTGAGTTTCTATTTGCGGTGGTTTCGGCCATCGCTTTCACGACCGTGCTGGGCACGGTTAGCGGTTTGATCATGGCCGGGTCCGGCGCGGTCGCTCACGATCTGATGGAAAAGTTCTTCCGTGTCCCCATGGACGACGAAAAGAAGGTGCTGACAGGCAAAACCGCATCGGTGGCATTGGGTGTAATTGCGATGGTTTTGGGAATCATCTTCCAAGGCTTCAATGTGACGTTCCTTGTCGGTTGGGCGTTCAACATCGCGGCGTCCGCGAACTTGCCGTCACTGGTAATGTTGCTGTTCTGGAAACGCACCACCAAGCAGGGTATTACGGCCGCCGTCTTCACGGGCATGCTGACTTCGCTCGGTTGGATCCTGCTGTCCGGCGAGACCTATGCGAAGGTCTACGGACTCGATGCGGCAACGTCACTCGTTCCCTTCAGCCAACCAGGTTTGGTCACCATCCCACTCGGCTTCCTGACGTTAATCGTGGTTTCGCTACTCACGCCACAACACGTCACTTCTGACACACCGAACCCCGCCTGAAATCAGCTTCACTGTTCGCTAACCGGAAAACTCTTCACGAGGAATCCCGATGAGACTTTTGCAATGTTCGCTGCTCGCCGCTTGGTTGCTACTCATCTCAACCACTGCCGCGCTGGCTGAGGACTGGTCCCTCACGTTGAAGTTCAAGCCCAGCGTGCGTCAAGAAGCGTTTACGGGGCGCGTGTATGTCATCTTCAGTCGCATGCGTCCTGAACCGCGGCTGGGACCAAACTGGTTCTCACCCGAGCAGTTTGTTTCGCAGGAAGTGACCGATTGGAAACCTGATACACCGCTGACGATTTCCAGCAGCAAGACCGAAGGCCTGCTTAGCTACCCTCAGCCATTCAACAAATTGCAGTTGGCTGGTTTTCGGGCGCAAGCGGTTGTTCGATTCAATCCGTGGGATCGCGAGATCGGTACTGGCAGTGGCAACGGATTCAGTCAGGTGATCACTGTCGAAAAGCCGGGCGAGCAGACCGAGTTGGTTATCGAGAAAACCGTCCCGGCACCGGCATTCCAGGAAACGGAATGGACAAAGCTGCTGAGTGTGCGTTCCAAACTGCTGTCGGATTTCTACGGTCACGATGTTTCGCAGAATGCGGCCGTGATTCTGCCGCAGAGTTATCACAAGGAGCCGGAGCGCCGTTATCCGGTCATCCTGCAGATACCCGGATTTGGTGGTGACCACTTTGATGGCATTCGTAAAGAGCCGATTCCCGAATCGAACCCCGGCGGAGTCGAGTTCATCCGCGTGATGCTCGATCCCAGTTGCCCGCTGGGTCATCACGTCTTTGCTGACTCGGCCAATAACGGCCCGCGCGGACGAGCACTCATTGAAGAGTTGATTCCGGAACTCGATCAGAAGTTCCGCACCGCCGGCACTCCGGCTGGTCGCTTCGTGACGGGCCACTCATCCGGCGGTTGGAGCAGCCTGTGGTTACAGGTGACTTACCCGGAGACCTTCGGCGGCGTGTGGAGCACCTCGCCAGACCCAGTCGATTTTCGAGACTTCCAGCGTATCAATCTCTACCGCGAGGGCGAGAATATGTACGTTGACGAAAAGGGTGAAGCTCGCCCGCTCGCTCGTGTGCAAGGCCGAGTGATCCTGTGGTATCGCGGCTTCGCGGACATGGAATGGACACTCGGTCCCGGCGGGCAGCTACACAGCTTTGAAGCGGTCTTCAGTCCGCGTGGCGCCGACGGCAAGCCATTGCTCGTCTGGAACCGCGAAACGGGTGTCGTTGATACCGCCGTCGCGAAGACCTGGGAGAAGTACGACATCCGGCTGGTGCTGGAACGCAACTGGAAGGACCTGGAACCAAAGCTGCGCGGCAAGCTGCGAGTGCACATGGGTGACCAAGACACGTTCTATCTGGAAGGCGCCACGATGCTGCTCAAGAAGAGCATGGAAGAACTCAAGAGTGACGCCGTCATCGAGATTCATCCCGGACGCGACCACTCCAACATCTTGAGCCAGCAGTTCATCATGCGGATTCGCTCGGAAATGGCGAACAAGTACCTGGAAGCGAGTAAATAAATCCCGTTGCTGAATCTGCACCTTTCAACGTGCATAAAAGCCGAACGCCTTGATGTCACATGACATCAAGGCGGTGATGGATTTCAGGAAGCTGGTATTACGTATTATCGAACCTGGATCGAGAACGAGAACCGATTGCGTTCATGATG
>CAYLTY010000138.1:0-22297 GCA_964386705.1 uncultured Planctomycetaceae bacterium | reverse complement strand
ACGCACGGTCAGCGTGCAGGCCTTGGACGAACCGATGGTGCATTGTGATCCCGGAGGCAACAGCACGGCATGCAGGCCCAGATGCTGCTGCACCGGTTCAACCACCAGAATCTGGCGAACCGGAGGGATGGACTTCGGGACCGGCAACTGAGGAACGGACGGCTGCGTCATAGTGAATCTCGGGCCTACCCGCGGGAGTTGACTGAGCTGTCAAGTTGCACCTTAAACAGCTCAGGAATAGCGCCGAGCGTCCAAGCGTGCTCTGGAGGCGCTCCTGCACCCGTGGCATATACACCGCCGTTGCGACCCGAACGCGAAAACTCTCCGGTCGTGATCGGCAAAACCGGAACTTTGCTTTCGCTCAACCCGATCGCTCGTCTCGTACCGAAATTGGCAACATGCTGCCGTTTGGCAACGTGCCAATTGGACAAGGTTACGAACGCGCACCCCGGCGTCTGGTTGGTCCGATAGGCCCAATAAGCCGTCTGACGCTCGATGATCCGAGATGCCGAATTGGTCAGTTCGCCGGGTGTCTTATCGTCGAGCGAGAAGCATCAACGGTACGAACTACCCTCCACCACGGGGCCCTCTCCCCGGACGGACCGAGGCGAGGGACGGCGATCGAGTCGCTCTGAATCAAGCTCGGATCGTTGCCGTGGCCCGTAATGTCACTGTGGCGATGGCTTGGGTTCGCCTTTGGTTTTCTCACTGTCCGGCTTGACCGGAGGGTCCGACCAGCGTTCCCACGGTGGGATGGCGAAGTGCTGAGCAACGCGATCGGGCTGCAGGATGACGTCAGAGAACTTCTCGTCCCGAGTCTTCTCCCAGAAGGCACGCTCCAGATCGGCGTCGTGAAACTTCAGGTCACCGCGTTTCGCGTATTCCTTGAGGACCGCGTTGCGTCCTTCAAAAGCTGTGCAGGCACCAAAGGAGCTGATGCCGACTCGGCCGCCGTATTTGGCGTGCAGCGCCTTCGCGGTCCTCCAATCGCACGACGCTCCCCATAGCCAGACCCGCTGTATCGCCAGTCGCCTCTGCGCCTCTTTATCGGTGGCTTCGTAGTCCGGCGACCTCTCGGATGCTTTCTTAACAAGGGCGATAATTTCCTCGTCCGAGGGACTGAGCTTCTCGCGCACCGTGTAGTCCTTCATCACGCGGCCTGAGACGTTCATAAGAAGGAAGTTGGCGCGACATGCCCGCAACCAGCGTTCATAGTCCGGCTTGGAGAGTTCCTTCTGCTTCGTCGCGGCTTCGGCGGGGGTGATGTCGTTGAGATAGATCGGCTTCTCCAGCAGCGTGGCGGCCAGTTCCCGTTTCACTGCCGGTTTATCTTCGTCGGCGTTCAAGACTCCAACGAATCCGGTAAACAGTTGCAGGCTGAACAAGAACAATACGGGCAGAGTTTTCATGGCACCTCCCGACCCAAATAACCTGATCCATCAGAAGACTACCTCGCAAGGAGCCTGCCAGATTCACAGATCCTCGCCCAAATTCAGGATCGAACGAAAGCCTTTCGCCGATCGCGTCTGCTGGAACGCTACCCAGGAGCTACTGCCGAAACTGGCAGCAAGGCGAGGTACTGCGCTATTCGAAAAGGCCCGCAAGGAAGCCTTGCAGGCGAGCGATCTGTTCGATGACAGGCTTCCATTTCGGCGGTGTCTGATCGGACCACTCATACTTGATGGATGCTGGCGGCTGGTCCGGCGAGAAGTATTCAAACCGGAATGAGCCGACGTCACAGGTCACGCACGAACTCATCGGATCCTGCAGGCAGATTGCCGGAACGTTGCAGGCTGCGATCGCGCGAAGGTACTCGTTCAACTGGGCGACCGGCAATTGGGCGTCTTCAAGGGAGATATCGGGCTCTGGCAAGATCGTTGCACCGCCGGATGCAATGATCTTACGCATTCGCGGCTTGAGATCAGAGTGTTCCCAGATGGCACGCCTGCACGTTGCAGTTTCTTCCCCGCCGTAGAAGACCGTCAGCGTCATTGCCGCGATCTCTGTTTCCCACATGAAGCAGGGGTTGCTCCAGATTCTGACCCAAGGGCCGTGGGCCATAGAAGGTGCTGCAACCGGAGGTGAGACATACCCGCTCCGTTTGAGCTGACTCCGAGCGTACAAACCATACCACCAACAGGATTGCTCAAACGTCTTCTTGAGTGCTGGCGATGCTTGAATTTGACGATGTAGCGTGGCTATCTCAGGTTCATCACTCACCCTAAGCATCCAGTCGTCAGGTTGGCATGTGAATTATCGCGAGTGTTCAACCACTGTGCCGTGGCGAGCCACTCCAATTGTAAGGCAGCGGATGCGCGTATTGTCCTCAAAAGACAGCAGGACATACAGAATCATCGCTCCGCGCTTCCAGCACCTGGCTTTCTCAACATCCTGTCCTGGGAAACGAGGCGTCGGTTCCAGCGACTCGCCATCAGACGCGTTAAACGCGGCGACGGCTTCGTCGTACTGCTGTCCCAGTCGGTCATAGTCCTCCTCATCAATGAACGACGCTCGCTCAACGACGTACTTGCAGGCACCGGCAGAGAGCTGCACCTGTCTGATCGCTTCACTCAAGATCATGTTCGGAGGCCTTGGATCGATGAGGTGCCGGTGCTGCGGCAACGCGTACGGTTGCCGCAGAAGATTAAGGTCAGTCACCTTCAAATGGACTAGCGACAGGATGGCCGCAAAGAGTACTTAGACTCGAACTCAATGCCTCCAGGAAGGAAATGGATGTTCGGTTTTTTCAAGCCTAAGTGTCCCGTGGATTTGCAAAAGAAGGCGTGGGTCGAGGATGCCGTTCTCAAACTCGTCGATCTGTTTGGAGAATCGCAGCTCAGGCGCTTTGAGGTCATCACTCCTGGATCACGCAAGTTACCTCAGAATTTTGATGGGAGTGACGAGTCTGTTCTGAACCTGTGCCACTGGGTATGCGAGCAGATGTCGGTAGCTGCGGGGCGAATTCAGTTTCACATTGTTGGGCAGCATCCGGGCGATCTGTTTGCGGGAGATTTCGGTGGTTCGACAAGCGGCTTCAATGGCTTGTACTACTCTCCCCGCGAGGATGAACCTGCGCCACGGAT
Source organism: uncultured Planctomycetaceae bacterium (assembly GCA_964386705.1). Lineage (GTDB taxonomy): Bacteria > Planctomycetota > Planctomycetia > Planctomycetales > Planctomycetaceae > AM-0621. The sequence continues at coordinate 19,214 of CAYLTY010000138.1, read as the reverse complement.
CTACATTCTAGGCACTCTACGCAGCGAACCTCAGCGTCTGCTGGCCACGATTGCTCATGAAGTGGCCCACGACGTCACCTACCAGCGATGGCCTTCGCTCTACGAGGACCGAGATCTGGAGTATCTCACCGACCTGATGCCGTTGTTCTTCGGCTTTGGGATCTTTATGGCGAATTCGGTTGTCCAGCAGCGGAATTACTCAACCGCCATGGGGTATGCATGGGAGATCTCGGGCAGTGGATACCTGGGTGTAGACACCTATGGCTATGCATTGGCCGTCTTGTCTTACCTGAGACATGAACAGCATCTGGAGTGGGCTGAGCATCTGAAGGATGATCCACAGGGCACGTTCAGGCAGGGACTCAAGTACCTGCGATCAACAAGAGATAGGCTGGTTGACGAGCAATCAATTTCTATTCGGCGTTCCATCAAAACTCCGCGTGATATTCATGACGAACTGGAGACCGGCTTACCGACTCGTCAGCTCAAAGCGCAATGGGAGTTGCAAGAACATCCTGAATGGGTGAATGAGTTCATTGAAGAGACTTTCCCCTTCGTGCGGTCATCAGAAGATGCGCTGGTCATTGCGGCTCTCTATGTCCTGCGCCATGCCAGGACACTGAATCGCCAACAGTATGTCGAGATTCTTGATGGAGCATTCAGCCCCATCCTCACCGTCCGAATCGCAGTCGCCCGCATGATCGAGCCAGGTTCACCTGATCCAGAACTGGGCTTCAGCGTCCTGACGCGAATGCTGTCTGATGCTGAAGTCTCCGTGCAAACCGCCGCGTTGCAGTCGCTCAGCGGTTTCGATGGAGTGCTCTCTGCCGCACTTGAACCTGCCTGCCTGCGTTGCCTGCAGATCTCCCGGTCAACGCAAGACATGGCACTTCAACAAGAAGCTTTATCTCTGCTGAAGAAGATCGTTGTCGATGTGGAACAAAGCTTGCGCGTTCGTGGCCAGTTCGATGTGAATGACATCAGGCAGATGCTGCGTCCACCAAGGGATGACCGTGCGAACAAGGTGCCAGAATAAGTCGACTGGACTCACCCTCTGGGCAATGCGACGTTGCTAAGGCTCACGGCGTTCGGTGGCCGAAGAGCTTCTCGATTCTGGGGACGCTGCACAGAATTACTAGTGCCAGAACAGTGCTTAATACGGCGGTGGATTCGCGGCCCAAGCCGGCAGCGACACCGATCGCAGCGGATAGCCAGATGCCAGCCGCCGTGGTCAGCCCTTTGATCTCACCCTCACCCTGATCCTTGACGATGGTACCAGCGCCGAGGAATCCAACTCCGGCCACCAGTCCCTGCAGCACGCGAGTCAGGTCAGCATCGGATACGCCAATCTGCTCGGGAATCAACACAAACAGAGCTGCCCCCAAAGTGACCAGCATATGTGTTCGCATCCCGGCGGCTTTGCCTTTCATCTCGCGTTCAAATCCCAAGACGCCGCCCAGCATGGCCGCGATCACCAGTCTCAGAACGACGCGCGTAGTCCGGCCCACATCCGGCAGATCCGAAAACTCCTCGCGGATCGCGTTTCCGATTTCCTGCGACCAGTCGCCCATGGTCCGCCCTGCCTTCTCGAGCTCGTTTCCAATGCCTGCCGCAGTCAAGCACTCGACAATTGAGAGCACAACACTGACACATACGCTTGGATGCGTCTGCTGTTGAGGCCGCAGTGCCGAAGACTGAGACAAATGCGGAATATCAGATTTGCGAGGGCTCAGGCAGAACGGACGCGTTGACGAGGCAACGACAGCATGACGCAAAATCGGCCAGAGGTATCACGTTCTGATTGCGGAACAATCAGCGACTATGATGCGATTACACTCTCGGCTACTCCTTGGACTGCGGCGGAACGAGGAGTTTCTTCATCTCGTCCGTGTCGCGATTTTCGGGAGTGGCGACGTATTCGCCGGTAGGAACTCGCTTCTTGATATCTGATTCGCCCTTGAGTTGTTGCACCATCGACTTCACCGCGAGGTAGCCCATCTTCACCGGGTCCTGCAACACGATGCCGTGCACGGAGTCGTCTGACAGACCGGCAACGAGTTCCTGATTCGGGTCGAAGGCGATGAACTTTACTTTGCCAACGAGGCCCAGTTCCTTGAGTGCTTTCAACACACCAGCGGCGTTTGGTTCACAGACTGCGAAGATGCCTGTGACCTCGTCCTTGTGCTTGCCGAGGACTTGCACCGCCTTATCGAGCGACGATTCAGGCGTAGTGCCTGCATACTCATCAGAAGACAGGATTTTGATATCCGGGAACTTCTTCTGCAGAGTTTCGATGAAGCCTTCTTCGCGCTGCTGAGTGCTCTCACTGCCAGCGTTGTAGCGCAACACAATCACGCCGCCTTTGCCTCCGAGCGCCTTGCCCATCTGCTCGGCCGCCAGAACACCGCCATTGCGGTTGTCGGTGGCAACGTAGGAAACGATGTTCGACTCGTCATCCAATCCGCTGTCGAAAATGACAACCGGAATCCCGGCTTCTTTCGACTGAGCGACTGACGGAACGAGAGCCTGCGAATCCAGCGGAGCCAGGCAGATGCCGCTCACCTTTTTGGTGATGAAGTCCTGCACGACGGCAATCTGGCCTTCGCGGTCGTTCTCCTGCAGTGGACCCTTCCAGAGGATTTCCACATTGCCCAGTTCCTTGGCGGCTTCTTCCGCGCCGAAATGCACCGACTTCCAGAATTCGTGCGTCGTGCCCTTGGGGATCACGGCGATCTTGTAAGTCGCGCTGGACGAAGGAGCGTCTTTGCTGCCGGTCGCAGTTCCACCGCCGGGAGCCGCCGGACCTTCGGATTTCCCGCAGCCAATCAACAACAGCAATACGGCCAGATTCGCAATCAGTCGCTTCATGAATCGAACTCCCCGAGGCAAGTCGTTGCGCAGAAACGCGTCCGCAGTGAAGGGCGTGCGACAGCCACCGAATGGGGCGTCTCACGCAGATGACTCTAGCGACGTGAATCACACGTCCAAAGTGTCACGGTCGAGACAGTCGCGAACGCGGGATACATCCCCATGCAGGCCCCGTCCCCGCCGCAGAATTCATCCGTCCCACTTGTCCCTTAAGTCCCATTCAACCACTGCTGCCGCAGCTCACATGTCAACCAGCAGAATCGGCACGATGTCGCCGGTGCGGGTGACGTTTGCAATCACCGTTTCCTGCCAGGTCTGATGACCCAGCACTGAACGGTAGCGGCCACTGGGACGCAGGCTGCGGTAGAGCATGAGTTGATGTTTGCCGACACGGATGCGGAAGCCGCGAGCTGCTGCGGGGGCTACTTCACCGGCTTGAGTAATCGTCAGCGTACGCCATTCGACGTCGTCATGACGCCGCTTGCGGCTCCAGTCGAGCACGATCGGCGAATAGACGCCGCGATGTGCCGAGACGCAGGACAGCTTCAATGTGCGCACGTCGTTGGCATCCGTCTGAAACTGGCCTGTCGCCCCTAAGCCTCGATCTTGAGGAAGAATCAACGGGAAGGCTCGAATCGCGCACTTGCCTGAAGTCAGCAAGCCTAGCTCGCGAGAGTCGTCCGCAGGCTGAGTCGTCACGTCTGCGGCCAGCGTGAGACTGGTCTCGAGTTCAATACGATCCGGAGAACCCTCACAGACGAGGTCCGCCAGAATCGCGAATTGTTTGCGTCGTGACAGTAGCAGCTGACGGCCCAGTTTCAGACCGTTGCCGACGTCCAGCGACCACTCGGCGTAGTCCAGATCTTCGTCGGAATACCAGCAGCAGCATTCCCACGCCTTCGTTGCCGACACAGGCTCGCCACCGTTGATGACGTTCACCTGCCACGCACCGCTCAACAACGGCACCCCGTCGGCGACCAGTTCCAGCGACATCACTGGTTCGTCGTAGAGCACGGTGGCGAGGCTTGCATCCTCGCGCCAGTCCGACCGCAGGCACGCGACCTGAGCGTCGTCCGACTGCCAGCCGGGAAACGGCACCTTCTTCGCGGTGTCTTCAACCGGTTTGTCAGTGGATTTGTCACCAGACTTGGCTGGCTTCGGAACTGGCAACTTCGGCGGATGGCCGATCAAGCTCTGCCACCACGGTTCGGACTGATCGAATTCGACAACACTCGCGGCGAGCTTCAGGAGAGCGGAGCCTTTGATTTCCGAGGACCGCGATCCCGTGAATTTTTGCGTCTGCGGCAGCAGGGTCAGCGCAGCCTTCAGGCAACCGACGAACCGGCGATCTTCAGAATCTTTCCAGAGGTCGTGTCCGAGGATAGCGGCGGCGGCGATGGCATCGCTCCACACGCTGATCCAACCCGACAGGTCACGCACCACCTGAGCGATCGGCGCACCGTTGTCATCCGTACCTTGCAGCAGTTGTTGTTGCAGAGCTTTCTTACCAACTTTCGCCAGCTTCGGCGCGCCGCTGACATCATCAAAGAGGATGCCGCAGATCCACGGCAGCAGACCATCCATGATGCCGGCCAGTGGTGAGTCTTGAGGCATCTCTTCGGGGTCGGCGCTGGAGACGTCGTCCGTCAGCCAGCCGGTCGCGTGCTGCATCGCGCCCGAGAGAGCGACTCGCCAAACCTGACCGATCGTTTCGGCTGGCAGCGCTTGAGCGTGGCACAAGAGGATCTCACAGCAGGCCAGCAATCCGGCGGGCGAGGCCGTGAGCAGCTCATCATTCAGCCAGCCGCGAAGTCGTTCAGGCAGGTCCGCCTTAGCTGCTTTCTTCGACTTGCCGCGCAGCACGCCGATGACTTCAGGGCACGACCAGTGGCCTTCGGCAATGCACCAGTCGAGCGACAGCAGCCGGGCCGGTCGCGTGGACTCGTCCTGTTTGGCGAGCAAGTTCTTCCAGCACATGCCGATGGTCTTCAGGTCCGCCCGCTGATCTTGCTTGCTCAGCAATGCAGTGTCCGACGGACGCCATTTGAGCGCGGCCAGGAATGCTTCGTCGGAAGTGTTGGCGACGGCCACAGACGAGTTGCCGAACTGAAGCATGTGCTGTCCCTACGGTCGCAGATGGAGGCTCAAAGATGAGTGACCGCTAAGTCGCTTCATGCTCGGTCGGCAGAGTGTCGTCTTTCGCTCCGTGAAAGAACGTGAGCGGTTCCGGAAGTCAGGTCAGTGCCAGCACAGCTTGTTCGGCCATTTCGCCCGCGTGGTAGCTCGAACGAACGAACGGACCGCTGGCCACCATGCTGAAGCCCAGCTTGCGAACCTGCTCGCCGATCTCGTCGAACTCTTCCGGGGGCACGTAGCGCTCGACGGGCAGGTGCGCCGGAGTCGGCTGCAGGTACTGGCCGAGTGTAATCATGTCGCAACCGACTTTGCGGAGGTCGGCACAGACTTCCAGCAGTTCTTCGCGCGTTTCGCCGAGACCCAGCATCAGGCCGCTTTTCGTCGGCATGTCGGGGGCTTCCTGCTTGACCTGATCCAGCAGATTCAATGTGCGTTGATACTCGGCATTGCGGCGCACGCGGTCGTACAGACGCGGCACGGTTTCGGTGTTGTGATTGAACACGTCCGGGCGCGACTCGATGACTCGATGAATCGCATCGCGGTTGCCAAGGAAGTCCGGGGTCAGCACTTCGATCTTCGCACCGGTCTTTTCGCGAACGACGGTCACGCAGCGGTAGAAGTGTTCGGCTCCGCCATCGCGCATGTCATCGCGGGTCACGGAAGTGATGACGACGTAGCTCAACCCGAGCCGCTTCGTCGCTTCAGCGAGACGTTCCGGTTCGTCCGCCTGCACGAGATCCGTCTTGCCGCGCGGTACCGAGCAGAACCCGCACGGACGCGTGCAGACGTTGCCGAGAATCATGAACGTCGCGGTCTGCTGCGACCAGCACTCGGTGCGGTTCGGGCACTTGGCACTTTCGCAGACGGTTTCCAGGCGCAGATCTTCAATGACGGAGCTGGTGTAGAACATGCCCGGCTTCGGCAACGGGCGTTTCAGCCAGCGCGGCAATCGACGCACTTCAACGGGTGCTTCAGACGGCGGTGGATCGGAGACTACCGGCAGCGACAACAATGATTCGTCAAACATGAAGATACCTGCGCAGCGAAATCATCAAGTAACCGGGCGACCGGCGAACCAGCAGCCGCAGAGAGCCTAAGAGTGTAACGAACCGATCGCGCTGTTGCTCGCCGCCACCTGCAATCCAAAGATCGTCAGCACCAGAAAGCCGCAGGCCCACAGGGTGAGCAGTGCAACCTGTTTGGCCGCAGGGCGTTGAGTCGCCACCAGCCAGCCGAAGAAGCCGACCATCACAAACCAGCTGATGCCACTGCCGATGACCACCGGATCAGCCAGCACCATCGAAGTCGAAACGTTCGGGGTGCGACCGGCAAAACCCAACATGAAGCCAGCCGCCATGCCCAGCGTCAGTGTCGGGAAGGACAGCACCACGGCCCACCAGTTCCAACTACTGAGCCGCGCGAGACTCGGTAGCGACAGACCTTGTTCCAACGTTTGTCGCTGCTTCAGGCGGCGGTGTTGTACGAGGTACATGACCGCCAGAATGAGTCCCGTCAGCACTCCTCCCATACCGATCACCAGCAACGAGCTATGTAGCATCGCCCAGCCGCGGGCGGCGACTTGAGACGGGTCGCCCTTGATGAAGTCCAGCGGAGCCGTACTCACAAACTGCGACGAGATCACCAGCGTCAGGACGATCGGCAGCACAAACATGCCGAGCGGAATGGTCGCGTCCAGCAACGTCAGAAAGAGGAACAGCAGCACGGCGATCCACGCCAGCACGAGGAACCAGTCGTGACTGGAGGCCAGCAGCGGCGGCAGTTCCGCACGTCCGCTGCGTGACAGCAGATAGACCGTGTGGGCGACCAGACCAGCAATCGTCCAGCCCAGTGTCAGCGCGCGAGTCCAGCCACCTCGAAAACGCAGTCGAGCGAATTCGAAGAGCGTCGCGAGACTGTAGCTCGCGAGAAAACAGAAAACGCTGACTCGTTCCATCACCAGTATTCCTTACGGACGCTCACCTTCGAGTCCGTATTCCTCCACCTTCTTATGCAGCGTGTTGCGGTTAATCCCCAACCGTTCCGCAGCCTTGATCTGCACGCCCTGGCACTGTCGCAGCATCTGTACGAGCAATTCGCGTTCGACGATAGACATCACTCGTTCATACGGCTTGCCTTCGGCAGCGTATTGGGACACTCCCAGCGTCACCAGTTCTTCTGCGACCTTTTCGATGCCGCCTGCCTTTTGCCGTCCGATACGCATCGGAGCCAGGCCGCGCACGTGTGGCGGCAACAGGTCGGCTCGGAACTCGTCACCTTCCATCAGGACAATCGCCCGTTCGGCATAGTTCTGCAGCTCGCGAACATTTCCCGGCCACGAATACGACTTCAGTGAGGCAATAGCATCGGGCATCAGCTTCGGCACCGGCCGGTTGGTCTCGCGGGCGTACTGGACCAGGAACGATTCCACCAGCGCCGGAACGTCTTCCGAACGATCGCGCAGCGGGGGCAGGTAAATCGGGACGACGTTGAGTCGATAGTACAAGTCCTCTCGAAAGCGCCCGGATTCTATCTCGTCCTGCAGATCACGATTGGTCGCGGCGACGATGCGACAATCGACGCGGATGGTTTTCGTATCGCCGACGCGTTCGAACTCATGCTCCTGCAGCACTCGCAGCAGCTTCACCTGCAGCTTGAAGCTCACGGAGTTGATCTCGTCCAGGAAGATCGTGCCGCCGTGAGCAGCTTCAAAACGGCCGGTGCGGTTTTCAAAAGCGTTGGTGAAAGCGCCCTTCACGTGCCCGAAGAGTTCGCTCTCCAGCAGGCTTTCGCTGAGTGCGCCGCAGTTGACTCGAATGAAGGGGCCGGAGCTGCGCGGGCTCAATTCATGAATGGCCCGGGCAATCAGTTCCTTGCCAGTGCCCGTTTCACCAGTCAATAAAACGGTGGTGGAAGCCTGAGCAACCCGTCGAGTTAGCCTGTAGACCTCCTGCATTGCAGCGCATGACCCGATCATGCCACGCAGCGGGGTGGTGTTGTTTTGCGGAACGGCCTGAGCCATACGATCTCGAATTCAACGGAATCGGCTGGTGAGCGAAACCAGCCGGTTGGCCAATCGTCTACGATCAAGTCCATCGTAAACGAAAAGTTGTCGGCGGGATTCTGAGGCGTGGTGTCAAACCGGACAAGTTCGCGGCGAGTTCTCCCTCAAAGGATCTGGCGTCTAATTCATCAAAATGGCGTTTTCAACCTGTTTGAGACGCCAACACACACATCGCGATCACGAATTAGAAGAGGCCACGCATCAGGCAAATTCTGACCGACTTGAATTGGTTACTTCTGGAACTCTTGTGGACGAAGCTTCGTCGCAAGGTGTCCAGAATTCGTGTGCGCTCTGATGGCATCTAAGTTGCGTCTATCGAAAAAGCAGGCAACATTCGGGGCAACTCGCCGAGGACTGCTGCAAAATGCACCCTTTGAGTTCAGGATTGCTCGTCACGACCTGTTTCCAGCCGGGCACTGAATGCCGGTTGGCGGATTGAATGCCGCGTCAGGAAAGACAGTCATGGCAACGCCACTTCAAGATCTGGATACCAATCTCGAGATTCCCGTCAGTGCGCCCAGCACCAATGCGCCGGCCCCCGATGCTCCCACGATGGCCGAAGCTGGAAGTGAGACTGTTGTCGAGATCAAGGTCGACAAGCTGGAAGGCCATTCGGACGACGCGGACCTCGCCGGAATGCAGACGCTCAACGAAGCGCTGGATCTCGATGTGGATCTGGAAACAGACGATTTCAGCCAGATGACGATCGATGAAACGGATCTGGCGCGAATGGCGACTGCCGATGAACCGTCGGCAGATGCCACCATCGACGAACGTGCGACGCCAGCCAACATCCGAAGTTCGGCAGCCGCCGCGCGAGCCAAGATGCAGGCGGCGCTGGCGCCGACTTCCATCGGTGACTACGACATTCTGGGAGAGCTGGGACGAGGCGGCATGGGCATCGTCTACCGAGCCCGTCAGCGTCGCGCGAACCGTATCGTCGCCTTGAAGCTGATTCGACCGGACAGTCTGGGCAGCATGAGCGACATGACTCGCGCCCGGACGATCGATCGCTTTCACAAGGAAGCCGAAGCCGCCGGTCGCCTGCAGCACGACAACATTGTGACCGTGTTCGAAGTCGGCGAAGCGAACGGCTGCCACTTCTTCTCGATGCAGTATGTCGATGGTTCGAGTTTGTCGGACCGACTGCGCCTGAATCCGATCGACAACCAGCAGGCGGCGAGTTTTCTGGAGCCGGTCTGTCGCGCCGTGCATGCCGCTCATCGGGCTGGCATTCTGCACCGCGACATCAAGCCGCAGAACATTCTCATTGAGAACGGGACGCTTCGCCCGCGCATCGCGGACTTTGGTCTCGCGAAGTTGACCGATCACGATGTCGAGATGACTCGTTCTGGCGAAACGATGGGTACTCCCCCGTATATGCCGCCCGAGCAATTCAGCGATGCTGCCAATGTCACGGCCGCCGCCGACATCTATTCATTGGGCGCGACGCTCTATCACGTGCTGAGCGGCCGCCCTCCGTTTCAGGCGGCATCGTCCGTGGCCACGATGCGGCAGGTACTCGACAAGGATCCCGTGCGGCTGCGCGAACTGAACTCGGCGGTAGACGTCGACCTCGAAACGATTTGCATGAAGTGTCTGGAGAAAGAGCCTTCACGCCGCTTCAAAACGGCTGAAGAACTGGCCGACGAGCTGCAGCGGTACCTCAAGAACGAACCGATTCTGTCGCGGCCGATCAGCCGACCTGAGCGACTGATCCGCTGGTGCCGTCACAATCCCTTCATTGCCGGCGCGATTGGTGCCGTCTTGGCATCGCTTTTGTTCGGGCTCGGCGCAATGAGTGTCGCGTACGCAAAAACCGAAGAAGCCCGGAAGAAGGTCGAAAGCAGTCTGGAAACAACGAAGACTGCACAGGTGCTATCTGAGGCGAGCTTTCAAGACGCGCTATCGGCGGTCAACGAATTCTTTACGCGTGTCAGCGAAGAGCGCCTGCTGAATGAACCCGGTGCTCAGGGGCTGCGGAAGGAACTGCTGCAGCTCGCGCACTCGTACTATCAGCGGCTGCTGGAACGTCGGGAACAAGACCCGACCGTGCAGGAAGAACTGGCCGCGACGCACTATCGCATCGGTCTGATCGTCGAAGAACTGGAATCTCCGCAGGCTGCGATGGTGTCGTACACGAAGGCTCGCGAGATGCTTGATGAGCAGCTCAAAGCGAAGCCGAACGATAAGCCCATCAGGCAATTCCTCAGCAATACCTTCAACGCGATGGGACGGGCACACTCGCGTCTGCGGCAGCTCGATCTGGCGGAAGAGTCTTTCAAGCAAGCACGCCGCATTCGAGCGGCATTGGCAGATGAGACTCCTGATCCGCAGGAACGCTTCGAGTACGACCGGCTGCTGGCCAGTGTCGACATGAACCTCGGCCTGCTGGAGAAGCAACGCGGTGAACTGGATAGCGCGCAGAAGGCCCTGACGGACGCTCAGGACTATCGCCTGCGAGTCCTCCCCACGAAGCCGAAGGACCGCAAGCTACGGCGTGATCTGGCGAAGGGAGATTACAACCTCGCCAATCTGGCGTTGGAACGAGACGACGTTCCGGTGGTAAAGCAGCGAGCCCAGTCGGCAATTCGACGCTTCGAAGAACTGCTGGTCGAAGACCCGAACGACCTCGAAGATCGGCACATGCTGGCGATGGCCTATCGGCTGCTCGGCGATGACTTGGCGGCTACGTCGGTTGAGGACAGCAAGTCGCTGGACATCGCCGTCGATAGCTATGTGAAAGCCCGCGCGGCGTTGGAAAAGCTGGTTGGTCGCAATCCCGCCGTGCCGCGTTACCGCTTTGAACTGGCTCAGTTGCTGTTCAACCTGGCCCAGTTGGAGCTGCAACGCACGCACGCGGAAGACGCCTTGAAGGCCCTGAACCAGGCGGAAGCTTTGCTCGTTGAACTCACCAAAGAGTTCCCTCAGAACGCCGAGTACTCCACAACTCTGCAAACCGTTCGCGACTTGAAGAAGTCGATCGAACCCGGCAAATAGGCGGCGTTGACGACACCGTCCGCGTTCGCTTCATTGCTTGGTACCGACTGAGTTGTTCCCCAACGCATGAGAGTTCTCCGCATGTCCGTTCCCCAGGTCATTGTTTTGGGTTCGATCAATGTGGACCTCGTGGTGCGGTCTCCGCGTCTGCCGCGTGCCGGTGAGACGGTACTCGGTGGCGAATTCATGCAAGCCGGGGGAGGCAAGGGAGCCAACCAGGCCGTTGCCGCGGCGCGATTGTCCCAGCAACCAGTGGCATTCATTGCCGCGGTGGGCACAGACGACTTCGGCCGCTCGTCGATCAAACAACTGCGGACCGAGAACCTGCACACTCAACATATTCGCATGCTGGACGGGCACGCAACCGGAGTGGCACTGATCGTCGTTGGTGAGAACGGCGAGAATCAAATCACGGTGGCTTCCGGCGCCAATGCTCAGCTGACTCCGGCTGACATCGCGGCGATTGATGATTCTGTGTTTGCCAGCGCGAAGGTGTTCGTTGCGTGCCTGGAGTCGCCTCTGGAAACGGTCATCGCCGGTCTGCGCCGTGCAAAGGCAGCTGGTTTGCGAACTGTCTTGAATCCGGCACCAGCCTGCGCCGAGATCAAAGATGCTGAGATTCTAAAACTTGTCGACGTGCTGACTCCCAACGAAACCGAAGCCGAACTGCTGACAGGCTGGAACGTGCAGGAAGATCTGGAGGACGCGGTCATCGCATGCGACCAGCTGCGACAGAAGGGCGTCGGGCAGGTGATCATCACTCGCGGTGCTTCGGGCTGCATCTTGCGCGACGAATCCCGCGAAGCGTCATGGCTACCCGCCTACGAGGTTCAAGCCGTCGATACGACCGCCGCGGGCGACTGTTTCACGGGTGCACTCGCGACCGCCTTGGCTGAAGGTCGCGACCTGCGTTCCGCCGCCCGCTGGGCGATTGCAGCATCAGCGATCTCGGTTACTCGAGCCGGCGCGATCCCATCGCTTCCCACACGCGCGGAACTGGACCGCTTCCTGGCTGATCGCAGCCTGTGATCATGCAACGTAAGAGTTTGGTCAAACGAATGGGGACAACCGAATAAAGGCCAGACGAAAGCGAATGCACAACCGGCGATCTAAAGTCTCCAGCACCAGACGCAGGCTCGCTCGGGACACCTACGGTCGAGACTTGTGGCTCGGTCGGAGAACGGCCACAGCATCAAAGAATGACTTGGCAGAGCAGGCTAAGAGTTACAGAGGAGACTTACGCTACGGTTACCTCTGATTCATTCGTCTGTCCCCATTCGTTTGATACTCTCTGGTCTCAGGTGACCTGATACTTCCGGGCGATCTGGGCCATGCCGTCGATTTGTTTTTCGTCCAGACCGTGGCTCCAGTCGATCGCCACTTCGGCTTTGTTCAAGCCGGTCAGCTCTTTGGCCTTCACCTGAATGATGCCCTCGGCCGTGATCGCGTAGACCAGTTCAACCGGCGATCCCGCTGGTAAGTTCTGTGGTAACTCGGTCAACCGGAAGTCGCCGATGTATTCGCAGCCAGTCACGTCAGCGGTCTCACCTTGCAGCAGCTTCAGGTGAATCGAGCTGGGCTTACCGGTTGTCGTGACGAAGCGCTGCATGCACTTGGCAGGCAGTCGCGAGTTACGCGGGATCATGATGTGATTGAGCTTCACATTCGGATCTTTGCGATCCTGAATCTCCACTCCCAGCGAATGCGAATTCACATCGTGCGTCGTGATCGAACGCAGACGGCGAACGGCTGCCTGACCGACGTTACCATGCCCGTCGGTATGTTTAGCTTCGAGGATGGCCGCATGAATCGCTGCGCCTTGAGCCACCGCCACGTGCGGATTGAGTTCGCGCGAGGGCACTCGTTTCAGAGTGGTGTTCAACATCTCCGGCACCATCGGCATGGATGTTGAACCACCGACCAGCAACACCTCATCCACTTCGCTGATCTTCAACTTGGCTTGATCGAGAACGAACTCGGTGGTGTCCTGAGTGCGTTGCAGCAGGTCAGCGGTGATGGATTCAAACTTCGGTCGATCGAACTCAACGGCGATGGTGCGGCCTCGGAACTCGAAGTTGATCGTCGTCTGCGTGCGCAGGCTGAGGTCGCGTTTCGCGGCTTCACTCTCCAGCATCAATAGCTGCTTGGTGTGCGGATCCGTACGCGGATCCAGACCGTGAGCGGCTTCAAACTTTGCGGCCGCGAAGTCGGCGATTCGCGCCGTCCAGTCCAGCCCGCCGAGCATTGTGTCGCCGTCAGTCGCGAGCACATGGAACTCGGTCGCGGAATAGCGCACGACAGTGACGTCGAACGTACCGCCGCCCAGGTCGTAAACCAGCACCGTCTTCTGTTTGCGCAGCAGTTCGGGATTGCCCAACTCATTCCGTTGCCAGGCATATGCCAAGGTCGCGGCGGTCGGTTCATTGATGATGTCGATGACGTTCAGACCGGCGATGCGGCCCGCATGACGAGTGGCCTGCCGCTTGGGATCGTTGAAGTAGTACGGCACCGTGATGACCGCGTTGCCGATCGGTCCCAATGTTTTCTCGGCGTCCTGCTTCAGCTTCGTCAGAATCATCGAAGAAAGCAGTTCGGGAGTCAGCTTGCGGCCTTCGTGAGTGATGAAGAATGCCGAATTGCCCATCTCACGCTTGATACCGATCACCACGCTCGCCGAGGGAGCATCGGCCACTTTCTGAGCGTTGGGACCGACCAGCACATTGCCGCCACCTTCCAGCAGCACGATCGACGGAGTGATCGGCCGACCGAGTGAGTTCTCAATCACGACCGGCTGACCGGCCGTGTCGAGCGTTGCGATCGACGAATACGACGTACCCAGATCGATTCCAACAGTATGTCCCGGCTGAAACTTCATAATGGCTTTTGGCAGAAATCTAAGACGTGATTGTGTGCGGTGTGGTCATCGTAGAACACGCAGGCTGCGTTCAAATGGTAACTCCAATTATGCCATCGTTCCGGCAGAGTGCAGTCAAGAAGACCGTGGTATCACGGTGACGCGTATCGCTGGTAGATGCCAGTCAAATGCGTCGGAGGCAGGTCAACAAACGCGATCAGGCAACGGGCTGAGACTCGTTTCCTGTGCAGCTAATACGGACTGATGAGGACGAGAACTGTCAGACAATTAATTTCGGCTTAATGTGACTTCCGTGGCTTGCGAGATTCGCCACGTCGGAGGCAGGGTAATCAGTTCCTCACCCGGTTGGGGAACCTCTTCTTCGCAGGTTGCATACGCGACCAGCACGACAAAGCGAGAGCCTTCGGCGGTGGCTTCGCTGCCAAACGAGGCCACCGCGCGGAAGTATTCACCCTGCCGGGATGTCTCCTGCACCTGCCAGCCGTAAAGCGACGTTTCAGGCCGAATCAGTACGACCGGAATGCCAGTGGATGTGCTGCGCCCGAGGATACCGTCGATCGGACGAACCCTGTGTGGCGCGGGTTTTAGTAACGTCACCGCGCAGCGTGCGTTGTCGAGGTCGTCTTCCAGTGAATGCGTTACCGGAGGTGGGACATCATTCTGAGGACTTCGGTAGCGGGATAGTTCATGGTCCAGGTCCCGTGCCATCTGGGCGTCTCTGGCTTGAGTGTCTTCGGTCATTCTCGCCGCGATCTGAACGGCTTCCGGGGGATCTGCGATTTCGTCAGCGTGCGCGGGATCGCCAGTCACCTCAAACGGCGGCAAGTCATTCAAGAGTGGTTGTGGCGCAGGCAATTCGGCAGAGATATCCAACTTCAGTTCTTCGGAAATCTGATAACTGCGCGGACGGTTTGTCTGTCCGACAGTGCCTTCCACCAATACCTGCCCCAGCGGAGCCAGCAGCGCGATCAGTGCGATGCAAGCTCCGGCGACTACATCCTTCTGCATAGTTCAGCCTTCGTTCCTTCCTCTCATGAGCCTCAGTTGCCGTGACCAGGAGTTCTGACCTGATGCACAGCGGCAGGCTTGAGAGCCACCATACATGGGGCGCGTTCGCAACATTGCTCGATCTGCGCTGAGCGTCGCGGAATCCGGAAACCGCGGTTGAACAGAAGGCGCGGGCAAACGCTGCTGATCTGATAAACTCGACCACGCGTAGCGGTTTTATCGCAGGGCTGATGTCATTCGGCGGCCGTCTGATAGGCGGGCAAGACGCAGCGGAACAACGCCCCGCGATCGGTGCTGTTCGTCGCTTCGATCGTGCCGCCATGCGACTCCATGATCCGGCGGCAGATGGCCAGCCCCATCCCGAGACCGCTGATTTTTGATGTGTGAAACGCGTCGAACAGCATTTCGCGGCGTACCAGATCAATGCCCGGCCCGTTGTCGATGACCTCCATGATCACCCGGCTTTCCGCAGTTTCCAGGTAGCAACTGATCTCGATCTCGCGCCGCGCCGGAGGCAACTCCAGCATGGCCTCGGAAGCATTCGTGACCAAATTCACGATCACCTGCTGCAGCTCGACCGTGTCCGAACAGACAATCAATTCGTTCTGCTGAGACGTCAACTGCACCGTGGTCTTGCGCTGCTTCAATTCGTACTGCAGCAACCTCAACGATTCACGAATGGTCGTTACCAGATCAATCGGTTCATGCTTCGGTTCAGCTCGACGCCCAAAGGCGCGAATGCGTTCCAGGATCGACCCGGCTCGCACGGCCTGCGTGCTGATGGCCTGCAGGCACATGTCGATCTTGGCGAGATCCAGTTGTGGTCGCGCCGACAGTAGCTTGGCTGTCGCGGCGTAGTTGGTGATGGCTGACAACGGCTGGGCGACTTCATGGGACACCATCGCCACCATCTGCCCCATCATCGACAACCGGGAAACATGAGCCAGCAGGATGCGTTGCTCAGCGATAGTCTCTTCAGCGCGGCGGCTGTTGGTGATGTCCTGGCAGACCCCAATTAACCCGATCAGGTTGCCGCTGGCATCGCGCCACGGCGTCTTAGTCAGCAGCATGACGCGCTTGCCACGCGGCATCGGAACCTCACGTTCGACGACGATGGTCTGCCCCTCGGCGAGGACCAATTGATCGTCAACTCGAATCTGTTCGCTCGTTTCCGGCGGAAACAATTCGTCCGCGGTCCGGCCGACGATTTTATCGACAGTTGTCTCGTGTGCTCGCGACATCGCATCGTTCACGAGCAGGTATCTACCGGCAGTATCCTTGGCGAAAATGTTCTCGGCAGTTCCTTCGAACACGCCCTTCAGCAACGCGTAATCGCGATCACGTTCCGATTCCGCAAGTTTCCGCTCGGTGATGTCGTTGGCGATCATCAGCACCAGTGGCTGATCTCCGCTGGTCTGCATGGGAACGATGCGAGTGATGTAGCTGCGCCATTCATCCCAGCGTCCACGACCGATCGTCTCATACGAAACCGTTTCACCTCGTTCGAAAGCCGCCTCCATCTGCGAGCGTACATGCTCGTGTTCTTCCGGTGGCTGATAGTCGAACACAGTCGTCCGGCCGATCAAGGAGCGATCAAACCCCGGCATGAAGCGGTTGAGGAACAGGATCGTGCCCTCACGATTGAGCACACTGATGAAGTCGGGAACATTTTCCAGAACAGCCTGCAGACGAGATTCCGTTTCCTGGCGTTCCTGCACGGCTCGACGACTCTCGGTCACATCAATCGCTACACCGATACAGCCGGAAGAATTGCCGGCAGCATCGCGCACAGGCTCCAGCACGCAGTCCAGGAAGCGACCGCCGAACTCCAGTTCCCGATGCAACGCCGTGCCGTTGATCGCATTCAGATGGGCTTCGATGATGCTTGGAGCACGGGGATCGTGGTCGACAAACTCCCGCAGCGAATGACCAACCAGTTGATCCTGTGTCAGGCCGAGTTCTGCGACCAGCCGTCCGACGGATGTCGTGAACCGCAGGTCCTTGTCGAGCGACCAGACGCCGCCTGGCATTTGACCAAGAATCAGGTTGAGCTGCGTGCGCGTTTCCTCGAGGGCCTTCGACGCTGTTTTCTGATCGGTGATGTCCCGCGCGATTGTCAGCACTTCGTCGTCGTCACTGACGACCACTCGATTTTCAAACCAGCGCACTTCATTCGCGACCGGCAACGCGTATTTGAACTGCTGCACCTTGCGCGTCTGAAAGGCCCGCTCGACGGCGGCGTCCCACGCGTCGCACGCTTCGGCAGGCAGCACTTCCCGATGTCCGCGACCGAGGAACTCCTGCGGCGGCAGCATCAGCGGCGTGGCGCCGCTGGACCGCACATCAATGAAACAACCTTCGCGCGTCGTGACGAACAATGTGTCGGGCAAAGCTTTGAGCATCGCTCGATTGCGGACGTCCACTTCCGTCAGTGACGCGGCAGTATGTGCTTGAGTCGTCCGTAACCGCTGCGTGACCAGCATCGTCGCAATCGTGGTCGTCAGCGGTTCCAGTTGAGCGATGAATCCAACCCCATACCCGCCGGGGCGGTTTGCCAGGCTGATCACTCCGATCAGTTGGCCCTCGGCGTAAACCGGAATTCCCAGGTAGCTCTTGAACGGAGGATGGCCAGCAGGCAGGCCGCCAGCGCGGGGATCGTTAGTTGCATCGTTAGCGATGACCGGATTGCCAGAGGTCATGACCTCGCCGAACAGCGTGTCGAGCCGCCTCAGCACCAGGTCCTGCGATTTCAGCGACTCAACGGTCTGCTGAGGCCAGTCGTCCCAGGCGATGTCCGTAATCGCCAGCATCGTCAGCGATGGTGCACCGTCTAGATCGCGCAACACCTCGCCGATGAACCCGTATTCGCTGCCGGTGCGTTTCAGACAGACCTCCAACGCGTCTTCAAACCCGCGCTGAAAGTTGCCATCGCGGATCAGGTTCAACTGAATGCGTGACACTTCCGCTAACAGCGCCGCTGCAGGCTCTGCGTGAGGTGCGTCTTCAGGTTGATGCGTCGAGTGCGACATCGATTCCCATCAGGCCCGATGCAAGAAAAGTAGTCCGTCCCCGAAAGCGAACTGCGGAAGTCCGCGACACCGAATTTTAGCGGCGAGTTTAGAGAACGCCTTCATTCCTCGCGAAATATCTGGTCGTGACTATCGACCTCAAGCGTCGCCGGCAAAGTCAGCCTGCACTCGCCAGTTTCCAACTGCTCAGAACCTGCCCCGGCGCTGAGAGAGGTATTCGAGCAGCGCGCGATCGAAGGGCATGCTGGTGTCGAGCGGTACGTAGTCCACTCCGATCGAGCGGCAAGACTGTTTGTAGTTCTCGCGCAAGGCGGTCAGCGTTTCGATGTAATCGGCCCGGATGCCGTCGGCATCAATGATCAGCGATTGATCGGTCTCGGGGTCCTTCAGGTCAACCACGCCGTCAAACGGGAACGTGACTTCAGCTTCATCCAGCACATGGAACACGATGATGTCGTGCCCGGCGTATTTCAGCAGTCGCAGTGCGGAAATGACGGGCTCTGAATCTGTCAGCAGGTCAGAGAACACCATCAGCAGGCAGCGATGTTTGACCATCGCGGCGACTCGCTTCAGGTTGGCGGCAATCTCCGTCGGACCGAGCGGCTTGGCCTTCGACAACAGTGCGAGGATGTTGGCCAGTTGAGTCCGCTTGCTGCGGGCGGGCAGGCTGTACTGAATCTTCTCACCAAACGCGACGAGCCCGACCGGGTCCTGCTGGTGGATCATCAAATAGCTGAGCGCCGCTGCGAGACAGATTGAGTAATCAAACTTCGTGAGCTGCTGCCGGTAGGTGTAGGCCATGCTCTCGGACAGGTCCATCAGCAGATAGCCCGTGATGTTGGTCTCGGCCTGATACTTCTTGATGTAGAAGCGATCGGTTTTCGCGAAGACCAGCCAGTCGATGTCGTTGGGGTCGTCACCCTGCGAGTAACGGCGATGCTCGCTGAACTCGACGCTGAAGCCCTGAAACGGACTGGCATGCAGGCCCGACAAAAAGCCTTCGACGATGAACCGCGCGCGCAGGTCAAGCCGCGAGACCGTCTGGATCACTTCCGGCTTGAGATACTGTTCGCTGGTGGCCATAGAGAGTCACAATCCTGGCTGACGGGTCGGGCATCCTCGCACAATCACGGCTTCTCGCCTGGTGACTTCTTCTTTTTCTTCGCTTCACGCAAGCGTTCCTCAGCTTCGCGCAGCGGTGCCAGCATCTCTCCGACCGTCTGCCAGCGATCGCGCG
>CAYLTY010000137.1:0-22383 GCA_964386705.1 uncultured Planctomycetaceae bacterium | reverse complement strand
GTAGTCGTCAAGGCGCGCGTTCGCAGTTTCCAGCCGCGTTGAGACAACTCCCGTAAAGCTGCGACAGCAGCAGAGTGATCCGCTGAGCTCAATGGGATCTTGCCCACGATTGCCTGGTCAGTCGGATGGGCTGCAAGCAGGAGTTCGCCGCCGTGTTGCTGAACGAACAGGCGACCGCGCGCTCGAGTACCCTGTTGCCAGATCCAGAACGGCGTCTCATGCCATGAACCGACCGCTTCGAGATCCGGAACCGGATGCGCACGACTGCGAACTCGATTGATTCGTCGATACTCGGCGACTGCGGCATTGTGGGTGTCACGAAAGTGGGATGCGTCTGAAATCAGATGAGTGACGAATTCGCGGAAGGCGTCGGTTTCGCAGACTCGACTAAGCGGCAATTCGAGGTTGCCCCAACCGTTCTGCCATTCAAAGTTGGCTCGACCAGCGGTCAGGCAATCTACCAGATGATTCGACTGCAGCGACTTGTTGAGCACGTGCCGCCAAAAGTCGCTTAAGAGTGGTGGTCCGTTTTGCCAGGTCCATGCCTCGCGTACCCGATCCGCGAACGAACCGAAGAGTAGAGGATCGAGGATCTTCGCCTCTTCCCAAGGTTGATCCGCTCGCGGCTTGTCGAACGCAATCTCCATCTTGGTCGGCGCTTCGCGAGTCCCTGCCGGGACGCTGATGGAGGTCGAGTCACAAATGTCGTTGTCGACGATCAAGTTCAGCCCGACGCCTGAAGCGCGTTGCGCGAGGAGCGACGTCGCGATCTGCTTCACCCAGACTCCGGGATGGAAAATTTCCGGCTGATGCCCCGTCACGATCAAGGGAACTGCTGCCAGTTGCTCGATGCCCGGCAAACGCGCATTGGATCCGAGTATTTCGCCCGTGTACTGGAGTGCCGAACGCAGAACCTCTGCGCGCGCCGCCTTTCGCACGTCGGCCAGTGGGCGGCCGAAGAGCAGTAACTCGGGCAGAGCGAACAGCTCTCGCTGTTCATGCAACAGTTTGGGCGCGGCCGACAACGGCGGCATCGTGAGGAACGTGCCGTCTTCGCGCGGAACTGAGATTCGAGTGCGTTTCCAAACGGGCTCGCTCGTGATGGAGAACGAACCGCTCACATCACGTTCCGCAGGCCGACGGACAGCAGGCGGCTCGTTCGCGATCGAACACTTCACGGTAGTAGGCCATACGCTTTGCTGAATCGTCCAAGGCGCCACCGAAGGACCGCTTCTCGTCGAGGTACACGAGCGGAACCGGGAACTCTTGAATACGGAAGCCATGACGCACGGCCTGCACCCAGAGCTGCAGCGGCATCGCGTACCCCAGTTCTGTGATGCACAGGTTCTCGAGTGGCAGCGTTCGATACGCTTTGAAGCCGCAGAACGAGTCCGTCAGGTTCAAGCCCAACTCCTGGTTCAGCAGCTTCGTGACCTCGACGTTGACCTTGCGACGCTCCTCTGGAGGAACGCTGTCGCCGTCGAAACGCTTCAGATAGCGGCTGCCGGAAATGATGTCGTAGGGCTCGTCGTTCTCAGGAAAGACGGCCGCGGCGATGGTCGGAATGAGGCTTGGCTCATGCTGTCCGTCGCAGTCGATCGTGACGACCACATCGTACTTGTGCTCAATCGCGTAGTTAAACGCAGTTCGCAACGCCGCGCCGTAACCTTGGTTGGTGAGGTGGGTGGCAATCTGAATGCCGGGGATGGATGAAAGAACCTTCGCTGTTCCGTCTTTGGACCCGTCATTCACGACGAGCACGTCGTCCGCGTAACGGCAGACTTCGGCGAGTACAGGCAGCAGGTGCGCTTCCTCGTTGTAGACGGGAAGTGCAGTCAGGACTTTTGGTTGCATAGATCAATCCGTTGCGACCGGGGCCGCAATAAGTGAGTCGGCAAGCGAAACCATCATGAGGCGGTCGATAATTGTGTTCAATGCAAGCGAACGGTCAGTTCTGCGGAATTGCCGAGTCGCTCAGTCGGCGGGCGTTAAAGTCTGTCGCTGCTGGCGAGCAGTCAGGCAGCGAATCCTCATCGCCGCAGCACGTCCTTGGCGTGTTGACGACAGAGGACACACAGACTGGCCCTGATACGCCTGCCGATCCGGCAATATCGGAACGTTTTCCCTGATTCGCTAGCGCGGTCGAACCGACGCATTCTGTTCCCTGCCCTTCCATTCGCATCAGCTCTAACTTATGGCTGTTGATTCGAGAACGACCGATCGCCTCAACGGAGTTTCGCATGAGTAGTCTCGATCCGAATTTCCACGCACGTCGCCAATGGCTGGCTGCTGCTGGCGGCGGGTTTGGTGCGCTCGCCTTGTCCTGTTTGTTGGATGCCGACGCTGCCGAGTTGGTTTCAAAAGAGACGATTGTTGGCCGCGATCACACGCCCAAAGCCAAGCGAGTACTGCAACTGTTCATGAACGGCGGCGTCTCGCAGATGGACACGTTCGACTATCGGCCCGAGCTGCAGAAGCGGCACGGCCAGCAAGTCGACTTCGGAATCAAGGCTGCTGCGACCAGCACGCCCGGCGCGGTGATGAAGTCTCCGTTTGAATGGCGTCAGTACGGCGAATGCGGCCGCTGGGTCAGCAGTGTGTTCCCGCACGTGGCTCAGCACGTGGACGAGCTGGCGTTCCTCATGGCGATGATGTCCAAGACGAACGTGCACGGCCCGGCCAGCTATCTGCAGAACACGGGGTCGACTCAGCCGGGGCTGCCAGCGATGGGCGCCTGGCTGTCTTACGGATTGGGGCGACTCACGGACAACCTGCCGCAGTTTGTTGTCATCCCGGATCATCGCGGGCTGCCCTACAACAACGCTGGGAAT
The DNA here is from genome assembly GCA_964386705.1 of uncultured Planctomycetaceae bacterium. GTDB lineage: Bacteria > Planctomycetota > Planctomycetia > Planctomycetales > Planctomycetaceae > AM-0621. The sequence goes on along the minus strand of CAYLTY010000137.1, from coordinate 19,552 downwards.
TTCTCAGCAGGCTTCCTGCCGGCGGCTCATGCCGGAGTCATCCTAAAACCGAATGCTCCGATTCCGATTGCAAACCTGCATCCACCGAAGTTCGCGACCGAGATCACAGCCGACAGCCAAACGGACGGTTTGCAGTTGCTGCAAACTCTTAACCACAAGCACAAGGTTCAGCGCCCCGGTGATTCTCGGCTGGATGCGCGGATGCAGTCCTTTGAACTTGCCGCACGCATGCAGATGAGTGCTCCCGATGTGCTGGATCTCGCCCAGGAGACACCAGAAACGCATCGACAGTACGGGCTCGATGACGAAACGACGGCTCCATTCGGCAAGAACTGTCTGGTGGCTCGCCGTCTGATTGAACGAGGTGTCCGGTTCGTGCAGGTCTGGAGCGGCATGGGCGGGCCGTCTCGCAATTGGGACAACCACACCGACATTCCGAATGAACTGCCCTTCATCGCACGATCAGCAGACAAGCCGATCGCGGGCTTGTTGAAGGACCTGCAGCAGCGCGGCCTGCTGGAGGACACCCTTGTCGTCTGGACGACGGAGTTCGGACGCATGCCGTTTACTCAAGGGGCCACCGGGCGCGATCACAACGGTGGTTGCTTCGTCAGTTGGCTGGCCGGAGCCGGAGTCAAGGGCGGCGTGACTTACGGTCAGAGCGACGATTTCGGCTATCAGGCCGCCGAGAACAAAACGACGGGTTACGACCTGCATGCGACGATTCTGCACCTGCTGGGGATCGAGCATACGCAGTTGACCTATCGACACAACGGCATCGACCGACGGCTGACCGATGTACATGGCCAAGTGATTCACGAGGTCCTCGCCTGATCGGCACACCGCCGTGCTGCCAGATTTGGGGAAGAACGCGCTCGCCTTCATTTAGTCGCAAGCTCGTCCCGCGTAACATATGTGTGGAGTTTGTCCGCACAGCTTTGGGAGAAGCGGTATGAGTTCAAGTTTTCGCGCGGTTGGCCTGTTGCTGTTGGTGATTGCCGTCATTCTGCTCAATCAGTCTGCCTCGCGCGCGGACGTGTTCGACGATCACACGGCTTACTGGCTGAAGCAGGTCATCGAGAAGTCGCCGTCGACGCCATCGCTGTCGATGAAGGATGGCGCGAAACTCAAACCGATCGGTCGCCGACTGTCTTCGCCTTGCATCGTCATCAAGACGGATGAAGACAATGTCGTGAAGGCGCTGGTCACATGGGGGCTGCGCAAAGGCAAAGATGGACCAACTCCGGTGGTTGTGATCGAGCGATTTGTCACCTACCGGGGAGACCGCCCGAACATCACCGCGGCTAGCGGCAAGGACGTGATGCTGTTTCCCGGTTTCGCCTACAACTTCGATATCGGTCAGGTGGTCCCTGAGGGCCAAGGCGAAGACATCAAGTGCGTCGGCGAGGGAACGCTGGAGATCGTTGATCCCTCGAAGCTGTTCACTCTGAACGGCCCCGCCATTCCGACGGATAGCCCGGAAGTTCAAGCCAGCCCGACATCTCACGAAGAGGTGTTGCCAGCCGATTTCGCCGGGTCCTGGTCGGTCCGCATTGATGGTCGCTGGGAAGGTCGATGGGAACTGAAGGTCGATGAGCGGCGAATCTACGGCAAGTTCATTTCCGGCGAAACGAAGAGCGAATACGAGGTCAATGGCCGCATCGCAGCGCTCGCTCACAACGCCCGGCTGGATGTGGAACTGGCCAACACGTCCCAGGCGATCGACGCGTTTCTGTGGACCAAAGACAAATCCGCCATGGCTGGGACCGTCGTCATTGCCGACCGCAAAGTTGGCTTCTACGCCACCCGCATCAAGCCGGAATAGCTCTCGCTGTAGACTATTATCCGTGTTCAATCAGTGTTTCATCCGTGGCTGATTCACTGCCTACTTCGGCGGATCAGATGACGGAGGTGGCGTCTGCAGTCGCCACTCCTTGTTGACGATCAGCCGCGCACCGCGGTGGAACGTGAGGTAAGACCACGCCCACTGCAGGACGACGAGTAGTCGATTCTTGAAGCCCGTCAGATAGTAGATGTGGACCACCAGCCACATCAGCCAGGCAACGAATCCGGCCATTTTCAGGCGGCCGATCTCGACGATGGCACGGCTGCGGCCAATCGTAGCCATCTGCCCCTTATCCACGAACTTGAACGGTTGCCGAGCCTTGTTGGCTAACTCTTCGCGAATCAGTCGCGCGACGTAATGCCCCTGCTGCATCGCTACCGGAGCAGTTCCCGGCAGCGGCTTCCCGGTCTGATGAGTGAAGCAGGCCTGATCGCCCAGCACAAACACATTGAGATGGCCCTTCACGCTGAGATCTGGCTCCACAACGACTCGCCCCTGTCGATCAACCTCCAGTGCAGTGGCTTTGCCGAGCGGAGACGCTTGAACTCCCGCAGCCCACAGGACCGTTGCCGCGCGAATGCGTTCGGCGCCGATCTCAACTCCATCGGCGTCAATCTTGGTGACCGCGCTGGAAGTCCAGACTTGAACTCCAAGCTGCTCCAGATCGCGCGCGACCTTGGCGGCGGACTGCTCGCTAAACATCGGCAACATGCGCGGACCGGCTTCCAGCAAAATCACTCGCGCTTGAGTCGGATCGATGTTGCGAAAGTCTTTGGCCAGCGTGAAGCGGCTCATTTCGCCGATTGCTCCTGCCAGCTCCACGCCTGTCGGGCCGCCACCGACGATCACAAAGGTGAGATACCGCTTGCGGTCTTCGGCGGAGGTCGTGCGTTCGGCAGCCTCGTAGGCGGAGAGCACCCGGCGACGAATCTCCGTTGCTTGTTCGAGACTCTTCAAACCGGGAGCGTATTCTTCCCACTCATCATGCCCGAAGTAACTGTGCTTGGCTCCACAGGCAAGGATGAGATAGTCGAACGGGACCTCTCCGAACTCGGCCACCGCGACTTTACGGCTCAAATCCAGCGAGCGGATTTCGCCCTGCAGAACGCGGACATTTCGATACCCCGACAACATGCTGCGTATCGGCGCTGCAATGTCTGCGGGACTGAGTCCTGCCATCGCCACCTGGTACAGCAGCGGCTGGAAGAGGTGGTGGTTCGATCGATCCACCAGCGTCACTTCGACGTCTTTGACTCCACCCAGCCCTTTGGCAGCGTTCATCCCTGCGAACCCGCCGCCCACAATCAATACACGCGTCATACAAACTCCGGTCTTCTACGCCTTTCTGACTGTTGCAGCGGCGCGAGCGATCTTTTCTCCAATGAGCGCGATCTTGTGGTCTTTTAGCCGTTTCTCGTTCAACCAGTAAGGACTGGTGATTTCCTTGAAGGCATGAATCGCGGCTTGAATGCCCTCGGCCCACGCCACGGCGATCAGCTTGATGTCGCCATGAACGTCGCCGACTGCGAAGATGCCTTTGCGGCTGGTTTCAAAGTAGGGATCGACCGCGATGCTGCCGTCTTCGTTGAGTACCAGTTCCAGCCGCTCGAAGGTTTCCTTGGCCGACAGAAACCCGATTTGCACGATGACCAGTGAGCACGTGAGCGAACTGCCCGTGCTCTGTTGCATTTCGATCTTGTCGCCGACGAACTGAGCGGCCGTGATCTCGGTCAAGAGATGAATGCGTCCGCCAGCGTCGCGAATGCGATTAACGCTGTCGGGTTTGCCAGTCGGTTCCGCCGCGCGGACCAGAAGATCAACTTCGCCCCCGCGTGCCAGCACCATCAAAGCGGCATCCAGAGCCGAATCGCCTCCGCCAATTACAGCGACGTGGCTGCCTTCGTAGTCACCAATCTTGGGAATCTTGTAATGCACGCTGCGCGATTGCAGTTGGTCGAGGACTGGCAGCTTGCGGGGATAGTGCAGCAGTCCGCAGGCCATGATCACCTTGCGACACAGGTAACTTCCCTTGCTGGTGATGACTCGTTTCAGCTTGTCTTCGTTCTCGATCTGGTCGGTGTCTGCGATCGTCACCAGTTCTTCGTTGAAGCGGAACTGCACGAGAGCCTCGGCCGCCTGCCGATATGTGCGTTGAGACAGCTCGTCACCCGTGATGCCATCCGGAAAGCCGGGAATATCGACGATCCGTTTATCCGCATACAGAAACTGCGGCTGCCCTCCCGGTCGGTCTTTGGCTTCGATAACCAAAGTGGTGAGCGCCCGGTGAGCCGTCGTCAGCCCCGCCGCCAATCCCGCAGGCCCTGCCCCGATGATGACGACGTCCCAATACGGAAGCTGATCGAAATCCAGATTTGCTTTGAGTTGAGTAACTTTGAAATCGGACATGATATTTTGGCTTTTGTGTCGGCAGCGCAGCGGCAATTGATGGCGCGAATGTAGGAACCAAGCCATTATCGCGCGACACCAGCGGCTGCTGTTCCCTCGTGATTGTCTTCATGCCCTGACACGCCATGTCGAGAACTGGTTGGCTCAATCTTTCACCACGAACTCGTCGACGTTGAGCAAGGCCCGGATTAATACGGTCCATGCTGCCTGATCCGCTGATGCAGTTGCATCGCTCGTGACGTCTGCGGCCTTAATACTCCCGTTTTCGAAACGGCTCTTCTGAGTTCTGAGAAAAACCGCGAGTTCGGCGAGTTCGTCTGCTTCCGGTGGTCGAGTGAAGCAACGCCGGAACAGCAGCGCAATCTTGCTTTCGGTCGTACCTTCAGCACGGTCGATTGCCTTCCCAAGCGACTGGGCTGCTTCGTGAAACATGCCATCGTTGAGCAACGTCAACGCTTGCAGCGGTGTGTTCGAGACGTCGCGGCGGGCGATGCAGGCTTCGCCGCTGGGGCCGTCGAACGTCAGCGTCATGGCGAAGGGGGCGGTGCGCTTAGTGAAAGTGTAGAGGCTGCGACGGTAGCGATCTTCGCCTGTGCTGGTGGTCCAGGTGATGGCGCCATAGGTGCCTTCAGTCGTCACGCTGGCAGGCTGTGGAGGAAACACGCTCGGCCCGCCTTGCTTCGAGGAGAGCAGGCCTGCAACTCGGAGAACTGAGTCGCGAATGATCTCGGACTCCAATCGGACCCTTGGACCCCGAGCTAGCATTTCTGCTGGCGCCACGCTTCCTTCCGGGCCATCGTGACGCAGTTGCGAAGTCTGCTGGTAGGTGGAGCTCATCACGATCAGTTTGTGCAGACGCTTCAATGACCAGCCATCTTGTCTGAAGTGCACGGCGAGCCAGTCGAGCAATTCGGGATGCGTTGGCAGATCACCCTGTAAACCAAAATCCTGTTGCGATCGCACCAGTCCATTTCCGAAGAATGCTGCCCACTGCCGATTGACCGTGACTCGAGCCGTTAAGGGGTTCTCTGCGGAAACCAGCCACCGCGCGAAGTCGAGGCGATTGCGTGGGACTTGTTTGGGCTGAGGCAAGAACGGCGGCAATCCTGGGTGCACTTGATCGCGAGGCCGCAGGAATTCCCCACGGTGCTGGCGGTATGTCGGTCGGGGATTCGTTGAGGGGCGTTCCTGCAGGACAAGTGTTGCCAGTCCTGCAGGCTTTTGTCGCAGTTGCCGGATGCGGTCGGACTGAGCTTTCAGTTCCGGTGCTCGCAGCAGGAACTCGGTCCGCAGTTGCTGGCGCTCACTAAGAGAGAGTTGAGTGTCGTCGCGTGCCATCAGACGTTCGACTTCGGGGCTGAAATCGCGAGCAACCGGATCGCGCTCGGCGTCGGTGGTGCTGAGTCGGAATCGCCCCAGCGAACTGGCGAAGTGGCGTCCGAAAGTCATCTTCAGATGAAGTGGCTTCGCAGGTTCTATTGGAGTCTCAAGCACGAAGACGGTTGTATGCCGTTCGCCGATACGTCCATCAACGGACCAGCCGGTCTGCGGATCTCCATCGACTGCCAGTTGGGCAGTGACTGGATTGGCTCCAAAACGATTCTTTGAGTAGCTGTCTGTGGCCTTGCGAATCCGCACGGGCTTGCCATCAGCGGTGACCATGAATTCGCTGAGGAAAAAGTCGCCTTTTGTGCCTTCGTAGTAAGTCATGCCGGGACCATTGGCGGGCAGACGCTCGTCGGGCAATGCTTCCAGGCGGATCGCCGCGATCTTGTGAGCGGTCGGCGGGAAGATGAGTTCGTACGTGTCGTACTTCGTCGTGTCGCCGGAGGCGAAGATGGAGTCGTCAGCCTGCACTGTGAGAAGTGGCATGTTGGAAGTTGCCTTCGATGGCCGCAGCGGACGCCATGCGATCGTTTGTTGGCGCTCCCTGGCTAGCCATTGGCTGAATCGAGTGTCGATGACCGACGGTTCATCGGGTTTCAGTGGCGGTAACGCTTTGCCGAGACTCAGTCGCACTCGGCCCAGTGTGTGCTGCGTGCCGTGGTTTTGAGCCAGTTTCACGATCAAACGCGTACCTTCGGCGGCTGGAATCGGAGACTCGAAGTAGAACACGGCGGTTTTTGGAGTGTTCAACTCCTGCTTGGGGTCCTGTACGGCCCAGCCGGTTTCCGGCTTGCCGTCAAACGCATGCTCGATTGGAAACTTCTCTTGTTGAGCCGCAGCCTCGCCCCGAACGAGCTTCACCGGCGCTGGTGGCTGATCACCCTGTTGAGCTGCCACTGAGATCTCAGAGAGCACAAAGTTGCCGTGCGGTGTTCGGCCGGGGCCTTTCTTGGGCAGAGAGGCGTCGGTGAGCGCTTCGAGTTTAAGGCGATCGACTATCTGCGAAGTTTCGATAATGAACTCGAATTCGTCACGATCCGGGCCGGGCATCGCGAACAGAACCGAGCCGTCATCCTGCAGCTTCACATCTGGTGTTTCCTTGGCTGAGTACTTGCTCGGTTTGCCCACGGTCCATTCGGCGTCCGGATATGGCCAGTGCTTCTCCAAGTCTGCGACCAGGCGATGGGCGGTTTCCAGATTACTGCGATACGTGGTTTCCAACGCGCTGTCTGGCAACTCAAGGTCGGGTTCATCGGCATTGTTCAGATAGGCCATGAACCGGTAGTAGTCATGATGTGAAAGCGGGTCGTACTTGTGGGAGTGACACTGAGCACACCCGAGTGTCAGGCCCAGCCATGTTGTCCCTGTCGTCGCGACGCGGTCGGTCATGGCGTAGAAGCGGAACTCCAGAGGATCGATGCCGCCTTCTTCGTTCAGCATTGAATTGCGATGAAAGCCGGTCGCGATGCGCTGCTGGGGAGTTGCGTTTGGCAGCATGTCGCCAGCCAGTTGCTCGATGGTGAACTGGTCGAACGGCATATCTGCGTTCAAAGCTTTGATGACCCAGTCGCGATACGGCCAGATGGTTCGGGCACGGTCCTTTTCGTAACCGTTCGTATCGGCGTAGCGGGCGAGATCCAGCCAACGTCGCGCCCAGCGTTCGCCATACTGCGGTGACGCCAGCAGGCGATCAATGAGACGTTCATATGCCCGAGTCAAACCCTGCGCGTCGTCGCTGGCGGCGGATTGCTCTTTGACTTCCTTCAGGAACAGGTCCGCCTCTTCAATCGTCGGTGGCAAACCGATTAGATCAAGCGAGACTCGCCGCAACAGCGTGTAAGGATCGGCTTGCGGTGCTGGCTGCAGTCCTGAGGCTTCCAGCTTGGCAAGGACGAACCGATCGATTTCATTGCGCGGCCAGGTTCGCTGCTGAACCGCTGGCAATGGGCTGGCTTGGGGCAGGCGAAACGCCCAGTGATCCTGATACGGAGCACCGGCTTCAATCCAACGCTTGAGTGTTGCCTTCTGAGTCGCTGTCAGCACCTTTTTCGTCGAGGGTGGCGGCATGACAGAATCGGAGTCAGTCGACTCGATTCGCTTCAGCAGTTCACTGTTCGCTGGTTGGTTCGGCACGATCGCTCGTTCGCCGGATTCGGCTGGCTTCAGTGCCGATTCGCGCAGATCAAGTCGCAGCCCTGCCTCCCGGCTGCCTTCGTCTGGTCCGTGACAACGGAAACAGAATTGCGACAGGATTGGCCGCACGTCGCGCGCGTAGTCAATCGGTTCGGCGGCGAAGCACGTAGCTATTCCGCAGGTGTTGATCAGCAACAGCCAGAAGCTCAGCTCGAAAAGTCGCTTCATCGTGAATCAGAACTTTCGTCACCGTGAGGTCGTGCCTGAAAACTGCGACAGAAGTAGGTATTTCATATTCGCTCGAGGAGCGAGTCGAAATGGAGCGAGCGAACTTCGTAGACTGGTTTCGCGTGGCGTCGGAGCTGCCCATAATGCTCTGCAGGATTTCATCAGGAATTGTCGTCGAGGAGAGTTGCCGTGTCGCACTCATTAGCAACGTTCGGTTCGGGGTGCTTCTGGTGTACGGAAGCCGTCTTTCAGCAGGTCGCGGGCGTGAAGTCGGTCGTCTCCGGTTACTCCGGCGGCCAGATGGCGAACCCGGATTATCGGTCGGTGTGCAACGGTAACACCGGTCACGCCGAATGCATCCAGATCGAGTTTGATCCTGATGTCACCGCGTATTCAGACCTCGTCGGCATGTTCTTCAAGTCGCACGATCCGACAACGCTCAATCGCCAGGGGAACGATGCGGGGACGCAATACCGGTCTGTCATTTTCTATCACAGCGACGAGCAGAAGCAGACCGCCGAGAAATGGATTAAGGAACTGGACGCGGCCAAGATCTTCCCGAGCCGCATTGTGACGCAAGTGGCTCCGGCAGTGACGTTCTATCCTGCCGAGCAGTACCACCAGAACTACTACCAGTCGAACTCCGGACAGTCTTATTGCCACTTCGTCATCACCCCGAAGCTGGCAAAATTCCAGAAAGAATTTCGAGCCAAATTGAGGCCGGAAGTGATCGAGGAATGACGCGACTGTCGGAACGCTGCAGCGCGCCTGACGCAGATTTCTGCGGTCGTCAAGTGACGCTCTGGATCAAGCTGGCCTTCGGAACATGCATTCTCAGGGTGGGGCACAATTCGGGCTGGTGTTAGTTGGCTCGATTAGCTCAGATTGTGAAGCTTCGATGCGTCGGACAACTGTTCCGATTCGAGGCAAGACACTTCAACGACTGGTTGTCTGTTATCGCGAATCGATGAATCGCAGAAATTTCGGTTAACGCCGTGTCGGGTCCAGGCTGCGGGAAGCGGCCTCGCCGATTGGCGTCGAGTGAAACGCAGATTGGGAGTTCAAATGGCCGGGAATCGCTATCAAACCGTGTTGCTGTTCGGAGCACCGGGTTCAGGTAAGGGAACGCAAGGCAAAATCATCGGCCGGATTCCCGGGTTCTTCCATCTTTCGTGCGGCGACGTGTTCCGGTCCCTCGATATCAACAGCACCGAAGGCAAGGTGATTTACGAGTACAGTTCGACGGGTCGACTGGTACCGGACGATGTCACGATTCGCGTCTGGAAGCGCCACCTCGACGCGCTCACCGTTCTGTCTCACTACAAGCCTTACGAAGACATCCTGATTCTGGACGGCATTCCGCGGAATCAGCATCAGGCGGAACTCGTGAAGGAGCACATTGACGTGCTGCAGATCGTGCATCTGGTCTGTCGCGATGAAGACGCAATGGTCCACCGTATCCGCCGCCGGGCAATTCGCGAGAACCGTGCTGACGATGCCTCCGAGGACGTGATTCGTCGACGATTCCATGTCTACGAAGAGGAAACCCGGCCAGTCCTGGAGTGCTACCCGAAGGAGCTGATCTCTGAAGTTGACGCGATCGGCCCGCCGTCTGACGTTCTCTTGAAAGTGCTGAATAACATTGTGCCCATGCAGAACACGCACTTTCAGACAAAGCTGAAGCAAAGCGCCGAAGGGGCTTGAGTTACGCCGATCAAGTTGCGCGAGGATTCAATCCCTCAAATGCCAGCTCACGGCTTTCTCAAGCATTCCCACGGCTTGGGAAACGCTGTCTGTGTGCCCTTTAATCCAGGCGTCGGGCCAGGGTTCCTGATCCTTTGGCAGCGGTGCTTCAATAAAGTACCAGCGAGTTTTGGCTTGCACGACTGCTAGCGCAGGTGCGCGCAGATCGTCTTTCTTTAAGAGCAGCAGGTCGGTTCCCACTGTCGCCGCCCAGACGAATTGCGAGGAGGTCTCTTCTTCAAGAGCCTGCAGTAGATTCAGCATCAGCCGACCAACGGGTTCCGATGCGGGTTGGTCGCGCACATCCTGATAGAACTCCACGAGCGATTGCGGGCATTGCGCGGTCACGCGGCGAAGGAGCATGGCTGGCCCTGAAGAGGAATGAGAAACAAAACGGCCTCGCGTTCATTGAACCGCGAGGCCGTGAATCTTTTATGAATGGCTACTTCTTGGGAGCGGCAGCGGGGGCCGCGGCAGGCTTGGCAGCATTCGCTGCTGGCGGAGCTGTCTTGGCGGGTTCAGGCGTCTTGGCCGCCGGAGCGTTCTTGTCCGGTTCGCCACCACCTTCCTTCTTGGCTGCTCCGGCATCACCGGTCGCCTGATTCAGCAGGTCTGACTTGCGGGTGTAGGGCTTGTTGAGTCGAACTGCGACGGATTCCTCAATCAGCTCGTTGTACTTTCCGACCATTTCCGGGCCGTTGAGTTGCGGTGCCAATGCCAGCGTGGCCTTGAGTAACTGCTCGGTCTGAAAGACTTCTTTCTTATCTTTCGTCAGCTTGTACTTTCGCAGGACGCAATCGCAGAGCGAGTAGGTGGCGTCGTAGTACTGCGGTGGCTTCTTTTGCAGTTTCGACAGGCGATTGCGTAGTGCGGTCCATTCTTCGATGGCCTTGGTCCACGCGGCCACGTCGGTTTCAGCTTTTTCCGCTTTCGCTTGCGCCAAACGGCACTTTTCTACAAGCGGTTCCAATGCCGGGTTCTTGGCTGTGGCAGCGATTAGCGCATCGATTTCCTTCAGTGCTTCGTCGAACTTACCTTCATTGCGGAGCAGGCCGGCGAGCTGTGACCTCACACGAATCATCGCTTGCGGGCCGGAGGGGCCTTGCGGGAGGAAGCCGGGTTCGCGTTCTCGCTCGGTGATACGCACAAACTGATCGCGAGCTTTGCCGTTCTCGCCCAGCGCTAACAGGCTTTCTGCGACGTAGACACTTCCGGCCAGCGACAGTTGTTTGCGACCAGCCAGATTGTTGATGAGCGCGGTCCACCGTTCCTCCAGATCGGTGCGTTTGTTCTCGGCGGCAACCTTCTTGTCGTTCAGCTTTTTGCGCTCTTCGTCCAGTTTTGTCTTTTCCGCAGTCTGCTTGTCCTTGTCTTCTTTCTTGTTGGCTTTGTCGGCAGCTTCGATCAGTTTTTCGACGTCGCCGATCTTCTTGTCCAAGTCGGCGACGGCCTTCTCGTCGTCGAGCAGGGACAAGCGTGTCGCCTTCAAGACCTTGTCAACCAGCTTGGAGTAGTCGACCAGCGCACTGTTCACGAACGCCGCATCTGTGCCCTGTGCGTTGATGAGAACGGTTGCGATTCCGGTGATCTTCGGAAGATTGTCTTCGCGGCCCAGGCTGAGATGGGATCGCAACGCACCAAAGATCTGACGCATCATCAAGGGGTCAAGGCTGGTTGGATTGAGCTTGACGACAGCATCAGCCAACGGGTCAAAGTAAGTGAGCGCAGGTTCGAACTTTCCGGCTTCCATCGCCATTTCACCGAGAATCGTCTTGGCTTCCGCCAGAGATCGCGGAGGCTGCTCGCCCGCCTTGAGCTGCTTTTCTTGGCCCGCAACGCTCTTAACGAGTGCCTGCTCGGCCTTCGTACGAACATCGGCGAGAGCTTTAGGGTCTGCGCCTTGCTTGCTGCGGTCGCCCAAGTAACGCCGCCAATATGTCTGGCCTGAGTAGTAAAGCGCGATCGGATAGCGAGCGGACTCGGGATTGACGGATTCAAATGTCATCAAGGCTGTCGGGATGTCACCGATGACCTGAGCAGCTTGCCCCTTCGCGATGCGAGCATCGTCAGCTTCGGGACGTGTGGGCCACCGCTTCATGGTGTCGTCCGCGAGATCATTCAACTGCTTCACGGCAGCCTGAGTTTTTGCCGGATCGTTGCCCCTGCTGGCATTGGCGTAGATCTGCAAAGCCGCCTGAACACTCAAGGCACCCGCTTCTGGCGAGAATTGGGCTGTGGCGTTCTCTTTGACGAGTTCCTGGGACGTGGTGATGCAGTCTTCAGGCTTGGCGGCCATCAGTTGGGCGTACGCTAGTTGGTATTTCACCTTGCGGAGCTTCTCGGCATCTTTGGTCTTATCGGCGAGTTCGATCGACTTCGAGTAGGCGACAATTGCGTCGGGCCACTGGGCTGATGCAACGGCCTCCTGAGCCAAAGCCATACCTTCATCAAAGCTGGCGATTTCCACTGTCGATTCGCTGCCCTTCACTTCGCCCTGATACTGGCGGCGAAGCAGAATGGCCTCATTCTTGGACTCGCTGGGGACCTTGGCGATTTCGGAAAGGGTCTTGACGATCTTGCGGAACGCATCCTCACGCGGCTTTCCCATCAGATCTTTGGTCAGAGAGATCTGGTGCTTCGTGTACTCCAACGCGATGCCCTGATAGCCGGGCAGGTTCTTCATCTTCTGATTCTTCCGGAGCCACTCTTCGGCCTGCGTGGCGAACTCTGCTGTCGCGCCTTTTTTCTTCAGCAGCAGCAGGTAGGAGTTTTCGACCTGAATGAAGAGATCCTCGAGTCCCGAGCCATCACCTGCGGCTTCAGCAACTTCCAGAACTTCTTCATAGATGTCGATGGCTTGTTTGATATCGCCGAGTTCGTCCACGCAGCGTCCATGCCACATGTGAGAGTACACGCCGACTACGTCCGAACGATGGCCCTGATAGATGTCGTCGAACTTCTTGGCAGCCACGGTCAGAAGATCCCGACGTGCTTTAGCCGTCGCGTCCGTGTAGGTGGTCGCTTCCGAGTAATCCAGCAACGCGAGGTTCATTCGGGCTTCGTTCCAGTCGCCCTCTGCTGACTTTAACTCGCTTTCTTCCTCGGTCGGCTTACGGGCGATCGTTCGTTTCACGACGACCGGTGGCTTCTTCGCTCCGGGCTTGGCACCAGTCTTCGGGGCTTCCTTCTCCTTCTTCTTCTCTTTCAAGTCCAGAAAATGCTTCTGTGCTCGTTCAACCGTTTGAAGCTGATATTTCCTCGACTCTACCAGATACTTGCGGGCCTGATCGTACGCTGCCTTTTGCTTGGCGGGATCTTTGATTGCTTTGGCCTGATTGATCTCGAATGCACCTCGGTCCGCCAGCATGCTGCCGAGGCCGTCAATCGCCGCGGGCGCGGATTCGTGCTGCGCATTGGTCTTGAGGAAATTGTTGAAGTTGGCCGTGGCCTGATCAAGCCTTTGATTGGCTTGTTCCGCGTTGAACGCTTCACCTGCTGAGATCACTCGACTGAGAGCCATCTCAAGCTCAAAGGTGGTCGCCAGTTCTTCAGGCAGTTTGCCCGCCTTAGCTTTTTCCAGGTACAGGACCGCCATTTCACCGTAGCCATTACTACGCAGGGCGCTCAGGTACTCGGAATAGGGCTCGGCAGCCGAAGTGATGACGGGAAGCGAGGACGCGCCAGCGAGAAGCAGAAGTGGGAAGAGCTTGCGTTTCATCAGTTCCATCCAAACAAGTTCGAAATCTGAAGACCAAGTCCGGAATTGCGACGCATTCTGAGGGATCAACCGCCGGGACTTCAGCCTGGCAGCCGATCGTTATCAGAGCGTTCCTCACCGAGTGCAATGGCACAGCACGATGTTAGAGAGCGTCCGGCGTGGTTGCGATGCAAATGACCGCGTCCGCTGGCCGCATTTTCGCAAGATCGTCACGACCCGCTGAGACGCTACGATTCCAGCCGCTGCCGGATTTCCTGATAGACGTCCTCGCAGTGAGTGCGCAGGTCCGCAACGAGTTCCGCAATGGCGTGCAATTGGTCGGACTTCACGCACTCTTCGACGCGTGCGGCGCGTTCCATAGGGATTTCGGCGCAGATGGCTCGCATGTTTCCCAGAATCGTGTGTGCGGCTCGACGAGCGGTTGCGGAGTCCTTCTGGACGAGTGCTCCATCCAAAGCCTGCATCAACGCCGGACATTCCTGCAGCACCGCATTCAGAACTTCGTGCAGTAAGGCAATGTCGCCGCCCACCACGTCGTGTGCTCGGTCCCAGTTGATGAATTTCGTGTTGGCTGCGGTGCGCGCGGCAGAGGCTGCTGGTGACTCCGCTGGCTGATCGCTGCGGTTGACTCGTCCGTTGGTGTCTTGAGAACCGCAGAAGGCTGCCAACTTCTCGAACAGCAGCGGAGCGCGAATGGGCTTCGTGACGTAGGCGTCCATTCCGGCGTCCAGACAGCGTTCTTCATCGCCCTTCAGCGCGTGAGCGGTCAGCGCAACGATGGGAGTGCGGCGCGTTGAGCCCGCTTCGAGTCGACGGATGTGGCGGGTTGCTTCCAGACCGTCGAGTTCCGGCATCTGCACGTCCATGAGAACCACATCAAAAGCGTTTTGGCTCCACTTTTCGACAGCTTGACGACCGTTGTTCGCAATGGTGACCTGATGGCCCCACTTTTCCAACAATGCGACAGCAAGCTTCTGGTTGACTCGACTGTCTTCGGCCAGCAACACGTTCAGGCTGCGGGAATGTTGCGGCCGCTGCTCTGCCGGAGCGTGGTCCTCTTCGACACGCTGCACCGCCAGCACGTCGACCAGTGCGTCGAACAGCTCGGACTGTTTGACAGGTTTGGTCAGATAGGCGGCCACTCGCAATCCTCGGCGGCGGGCGATTTCCGCGGCATCCTGCCGGGAGGTCATCAAAATGACGGGACTTGCGGCGTCACTGCTTGCTTGCAGTCGTTCCACGAGTTCGAAACCGTCGATTTCCGGCATGTCGAGGTCACTGAGGACCAGATCGAACGGGCGGCCCAGTTCACGCGCGGCTTCGAGGGACTGCATGGCCGACATGCCACCTTCCACGATCACCGGCACGATGGACCAGCTGCGCAGCATCTCATCCATGATGAGGCGATTGGTCGCGTTGTCGTCCACCACCAGAATGCGTTTCCCGGTCAGGCACTCAGTTGATCGATGAATGAACTGCGAGGCATCCTGCGGAATGCCAAAGACCGCGGTGAAGTGAAACGTACTACCGCTGCCAACGGTGCTCTCCACCCACGTCTTGCCGCCCATCAGTTCGACGAGGCGGGTCGAGATCGCCAAACCCAGGCCGGTACCCTCAAAACGACGAGTCAGTGAGGTATCGACCTGCTCGAACGCTTCGAAGATTTTGCTGAGTTTGTCCTCGGGAATACCGATGCCGGTGTCGCGCACAGCGAAGTGCAGTACGATCTGAGAATCATCCGGCTGAAAAAGGGTGGGAGTCGTGTTGGTCCACCGTGAGACGTCCACCAGAACTTCGCCGACTTCGGTGAACTTCACCGCATTGCCGACGAGGTTCACGACAACCTGCCGCAGGCGGCCTGCGTCGCCGACCAGCAATTCTGGTACGTCGGGAGCGACGTGGCAGGCGAGTTCCAGCTTGCCGCGATGGGCCCGCACAGCCAGCGACTTCAGAGTGTCGCCGAGGCTTTCGCGTAACTGCAGCGGCTGCGGATCGAGTTCCAGTTTGCCAGCCTCGATCTTCGAGAAGTCCAGAATATCGTTGATGATTCCCAGCAGAGATTCGCCGGACTCTTTGACCAGTGTCAGATATTCACGCTGAGTTTCCGCGAGATTTGAGTCCAGGACTAACTCAGTCATTCCGATGATGGCATTCATCGGTGTGCGGATCTCATGACTCATATTTGCCAGAAAGTTGCTTTTTGCGGTGCTGGCAGCTTGAGCGGCGTCGCGGGCTTCCTGCATCGCCTGCTGAGCGTGCTTGTGGTCTGTAATGTTGTGAGACATCCCGAAGCTACCGGTGATCTGCCCGTGTTCGTCGCGAATCGGCATGCGGGTAATCAGCAGCCAGCGCTCTTCACCGTCAGACCAGCGCACGAACTCCTCTTCGCCGATGATCGATTCACCGGTTGACGTCACATGATGGTCCAGTCTGCGAACGCGCTCGGCGTACTCAGCAGGAAAATAGTCGTCGGCCAGGCGACCGACCGCTTCGGACGGATCGGACAGCCCCAACCGTTCGGCCATCGCGCGATTGATGCGGAGATAACGCCCTTCAACGTCCTTGAAGAAGATATTGTCCGGGATGTTGTCCATCAGCGATCGCAACAGGAAGCGTTCACGTTCCAGAGCCTCTTCGGTGCGTCTGCGAGGCGTTACGTCCCAGAAAATACCTTGCGTACCAACGAGGGCTCCGTTGGCGTCATAGACTGGCGTCTTGAGCACGTGCGCGTAGCGTTTCTCTCCGTCGGGCGTGATGTGCGACTCAATCGCCTCAAACACCGTTCCCGTCGCCATGACCTGTGCGTCGTCGGCCGTGTATTTGTCGGCGAGTTCTTTCGGAAACAGGTCGTAGTCCGTTTTGCCGAGGATGCTTTCGAGCGTCGCGCCACGCGATTTCAGATAGCGCGGATTGAGATAGGTCACTCGCCCCTGCAGATCCTTGCGGTACAGGTTCATGGGCAGATTGTCGACGAGGGATTCGTACAACGCTTCCGAGTCGCGCAGCTTCTGCTCGACCTCACGCCGCCGTTGCAGCTCGTCTTCGTGAAGTCGATTGGCTCGCGCCAAATCCTCGATGGTCGTCAGCAGAACATTCAGCAGTTCCTCTCGCGAGGTCTGAACTTCGCCGTACAGCGTCGAAAGGGCAGGAGCTTCCTCCGAGTCGCTATCAGCTGTTGCTGCACCCTCTCCGCGTGCGTGATTACGTGTGAGGCACTGGTTGACTCGCGTGAGGACGATGTCGAGCGGCATTTCCTCGGAGAGGTACCCGTTTGCGCCGGAGGCCAGCACAGACATCACATTCGGCGGCGAAATCTGCATCGCATTGAGCAGCACGGGAATCTGCTGGTGCCCCAGGTTGCGCAGCTCTCGGCAGAAGGCGACACCGGTAATCTGAGTAAGATCCCAGTCTGCGATGATCAGTTCGATCGGTGCTTGGGCCGCAATGTTGAGCCCTTCCGTCGAGGAATTGGCTCGCAGCACGTCGTTTCCGGCTGCTCGCAGCGCGTTCGCGATGGCTTCGGTCCGACTGGTCGGGTGCCCAACGATCAGAATTTGCGTCATGAATCAGTTCCGTCCGCGAATAACGCGTGAATTATCGCAGGCAGACTGTGAAGGCGCCGAGCGCGTTCCTCAAGTCGGTTGAGTTCGATTGGCGGCCGAATGACGGTGGTGCGACGCATTGTCAGTTCTTTTAGACCGGAGAAGCGGTCAGGTCACGTGGCTCAGTCAGTGACGAAGTGTCAGGCGGCGTCTGAACAGATGCGCGACTTGAACCCGATTGGATTAGCACTGCTTGATTCACCTTCCCACCAGCGTCAGAATGGGCAGCCTCCAAAAACTGTGGAATCTCGCGTTTCGTCGAAAACTCTTCCGATCCCGATTTCATCTCTGGGCAACATCTCAAAGGGACGTCAATGAAGCTTCTTGCAGGCCAGACCGTCGGCATTGACTTGGGAACCACTTACTCATCAATCGCCCAAATTGGCGAGGACGGGTCGCCTCTGTGTATTGAGAATGCCGAGAAGAAGGTGATCACACCCTCGGTCGTGCTGCTTGCCGAAGACGGAAAAGTGATCGTCGGCCCAACGCCCGAACGAATCTCAGTTGAAAAGCCCGAGAACGTCGTCGAAGCCATCAAACGCGAGATGGGCAATGCCGACTTCTACATTGTCTATCAGAACAAGAAACTGACGCCGGAATTCATCTCGGCCCTGATTCTGAAGAAGCTGAAGCAGGACGCAGAGAAGCACATTGGCTCGATTACGAATGCCGTCATCACGGTGCCGTACTACTTCAACGACGTCCGCCGCAAGGCGAGTCAAGACGCCGGACGCATCGCTGGTTTGAACGTCATCGATATCATCAATGAGCCTACGGCCGCCACGTTGGCGTATGCTTGGGAAAAGGGTGAGCTCGGTCGTCCGGACATCTTCAAAGGCAACAAGACGATTCTGGTTTACGACCTCGGTGGTGGTACGTTCGACGTGACCGTCGTGCGTTACACGGCGACCGACTTCCGCGTGCTGGCGACGGACGGTGACGTGATGCTGGGCGGTCTCGACTGGACGCGCCGCATCGTCGAGCACATCTCCGAGCAGTTTGCCAAGAAGCACGGCTCGAACCCGATGGAAGATCCCGAGAGCCTGCAGGTGCTGTCGCAGGAGTGCGAAAAGGCCAAGCGTGAATTGAGCTCCCGCGCTCAGACGCCGGTGAATGTCTATCACAATGGCAAATCGCTGACGTTGTCGCTCACTCGTGGCGATTTTGAACGTATGACCGCCGACCTGATGCAACGCACGCGAGACACGACGGAACTGGTACTCCAGCAGGCCGGCATTCAGCCGAGCGACTTGGACGAAGTGGTGCTCGTCGGTGGTTCGACGTACATGCCCGTGGTCAAGCAGATGCTCAAGGAAGTCTGTCAGCGCGAACCAAACGGCAGCGTGGTGCCCCCGGAAGAAGCTGTGGCCCGCGGTGCGTGTATTCACGCCGCCATTCTGGAAGCACGACTCACTGGCGGCGAATCGCGACTCGCGAAGGCTGCGATCAATCGTCTGCGTTCGGTTTCAACGACAGACGTGAACTCGCACGCACTGGGTGTGAAGATCAGCGATCCGCAGGATCGGGCTCGCAAAATCAATCACATCATGATTCCGAAGAACACCGCCCTGCCCTTTTCGATCACGCAGCGGTTCGTGACGACTTCGGACAACCAGCAGCGAATTCACGTTTCCATTCTGCAGGGCGACGCGGTCGACCCGCTGGCTTGCGAGCAGATCGGTGACTTCCGCATTACTGGATTGCCCGCGAATCTGCCCAAGAACAGCCCGGTGGAAGTCACCTACAGCTACGATTCCAGCGGTCGAATTCATGTGACCGCGCGGGAATTGACTGGTAACCGTGAGGCTTCTACCGAGATCGTTCGCGAGAAGATGCAGACGGAAGAGAGCATCGACGTCATGACCGGCCTCGCAGCGGGTTATCACGTTGAATAGACAGTTGTTACTCTTGCCTGCAGGACACTGACGTTGACGAAGCCCGGTTTCAGATTGGACCGGGCTTCTCTGCATAGGGCCTCAAAATCAGAAGGAGCCGTCCAGTGGAATTGGACGTCTATAAAGAGTGGCTTGGTATCCCGGACGGGCCGCGACCGCCGGATCATTACACGCTCCTGCGACTGGTTCAGTTTGAGGACAACGCCGAGAAGGTCCGTAACAACTACAAGAAGCTCAACGGGCACGTCCGCAAGTACGCGTCTGGGCAGTACTCGGTGAAATCGCAGGCGTTGTTGAATGAGATCGCCAAAGCGATGCTCTGCCTGACCGATCCCGAGCGCAAACGCGAATATGATGAAACGATGGGCCGTGAGTTCCCCGAGGATGCGGGAGCTACTGTGCCGATGGAACGCATCCTCGCGAAGCAGGGACACATCACTCGCGATCAGATCAAGGAAGCAGAAGAGTTCGCTGATCGTCGCGGCCTGTCGATGCGCGACGCCGACGTGCAGATGAAAATGGAGACGCAGGAGATTTCCACTCAAGCGCTGGCTCAAGAGCTGAAGCTGCCGTAGGTAGACCACGGTGACATGAC
>CAYLTY010000136.1:0-22417 GCA_964386705.1 uncultured Planctomycetaceae bacterium | reverse complement strand
TTTTCGGCTCGAAGACTCTCATTACTGCTGGATCAATTCCACCAAGGCAGACCACTACCGCCCGCGGTTGAGCAGGCTGCGCTTGTTGAGATAGTCGACCAGCACTTCGGTCAGGTCGCGGCGGGTATCAACTTCGACGCGTTCGACTCGATTGCGCTGGCAGATGTCGTTGAAGTCGTCGCGGTACTTCTTCACCGCCTGCAGGTAGCCGCGGCGGATGTCGTCGGTTTGAGTCAGCATCTCTTCGTCGTCTTCCAGTCCGACGAACTTCACCATGCCGTCCATCTCAAATGACAACTCTTCATGGTGCATGATGTGGAACAACACGACTTCATGCTGATTGAACCGCAGGAGCTGCAACGACGATTCCAGCGAGTCCAGGTCTGTGAAGAAGTCGCTGAAGATCATGACGATCTCGCGACGGTGAATGCGCCCGACGAACTCGGTGAGGCATGTGCCGAGATCACCCTTCTCGACGGGGTTGATCTCGTCCAGATGCCCGGTGATTCGCAACACCTGGGCCATTGAGTTACTCGGCTGGATGAAGCCGCGCACCTGACTGTCGATGGTAGCCAGTGAGACCTTGTCGTTCTGACGAATGACCGAGAAGCCGATCGTCGAGGCCATGCGAGCGGCGTAGTCGAGCTTCTGCTGAGCCCCCTCACCGAACCGCATCGACGCACTCACGTCCAGCACCAGATGGCAGACGAAGTTCGTCTCCATTTCGTATTGTTTGATGAAGTATTTGTCGCGCGTGTAGTACAGCCGCCAGTCGATGTGCCGCGGATCGTCGCCCCAGACGTACTCACGATGCCCGGCAAATTCGACGGCGAAACCCGACAGCGGCGACTTGTGAGCACCGGCCAGGTTACCCATCACCAGCCCGCGCGGCTCGATATGCCGTTCCGCGACGCGGCTTAAGGTCACAGGGTCCAGATATCGCGAGAGAACGCTCTTGGCCATGTTGGTTTCGGGTTCCGGGATTCGATGAACAGCAGCCATGCGGCAAGCAGGCGACCGTTACCTTCTCGGCTCGGCGTCCGGCTGGCAACCAACCGGCACCGGATCAGCCGGTTCAAGCCAGTAGACCTGCTTGTGCCCGTGCGATTCAAACTCCGCCACCCGCTGCTCCGCCGCCACTCGCGACAGCCGAGTCTCCACCACAAACCGATTCCCGTTATCGTCCTGCCTGAGCACGTTCCAATGTTCGTCCGCGTGCATGATGGTCCTTTCGGAAGGGCGAGGCTCCCGCCGAACCGCCTGGCGGTGACTGCAACTCGGCCGGTAGCTGTGTTTCAGCTCTCGGCTGGCGGCTTAGTCATTCAGTTCGTCGCCGAACCGATAGGGGCGTTTGTCTTTGTACCAAGCTCGGCACGACTCGATCATCTTCGGGACTTCTTTCTCTTTCTGTCTGGCCTTCTGAGCCGCGAGATCGAGCACTGCGAGGGCGGCTTCGAATTCACCCAGCTCTGCATGTGCAGCGGCTTTCGCGAAGTCGCAGCCCCAGTGAGCATCCTTGGCCTTACACAATGGTTCCAGCAGGGAGAGCGCCTCTTTGCCGTTGCGATATTTCTCGTCGGGGCAACTGGCTAGCAGAAATGCAAAATCAGTAACGAAGTCCGCATTCTCTTTATACGAATTGAAGTGGTCCCGGAAATACCTGGTGGCCAATTCATACTCTCGGTTCATGCGATAAGCGCCTGCGATCATGGGGCCGATCTGCATCTGCCTGAAAGTGGGAGATGTTTTCTCGGCAGCGAGCAGCAACGGCAACGCCTCTTCTCTACGAGAGAGAAGATATAAGGCTCGTCCCAAACCGAACTTGGCCCAGGCATCATCCGGATTGAATTGCAGTTCCTTCCGATAATACTCTTCCTGACTCTGAACGATCCCATCCAAGTTGTCGCCCAAGACGTTCACCGGTGGTTCACCATAGGGCAGCTTTCGAATTCTGAGATTGCTGAAAGTGACTTCGCCTTTCTCATTCAGATTCCGATGAACCTGTCCGCTGCCAACCCCAACGCGCGGAGCGGGCTGAAAGCCGGGGTCGGTCTCATTGAGATAGTTAAAGCCGTTGACGGCAACCGTGTACCACTGGGGCCAGCATTTGACCGAAACTCGATACGGCGTGGTCTCCTGATGATTCGCACCCAGACTGACACCCGCCTCGTGATTCGAAATGACCATGACCGATTTGTAGTTCTCGTCGAGGCCGAAGAACCGGGAATAGAGCTGCTGCGATTGAGCGGCATCAACATCGCGCGTACCAACGACGACTCCCACCATTCCGATCGCTCCGGACGTCACTTTGGGGGTCATGTCGAATTCCATGACAAACGGAAACGGCACCTGATTCAGCAGGTCCGCCTGCATGACGCGTTTGCCGTTGCCCGCGACGTTGGACATCCACAGAGTCTTGTCATCCACAAACTTCCACTCCGGAGCTGAGACCGTCCAGCCCGCACCTTCATTTTCAAACGTGAGTGGCACCCAGTCTCCCATTTGAAATGACAACGCCCGCTTGACGACCGCGATCGAATGCTGAAAGAACGGTTTACCTTTCGGGTCTTTGCAAGCTTCCAGACGCGACTCCAGCGACTTCAGCAGTGCGTTCAGTTCCTCGGCAGGTCGATTGAAACCAAAGCCTTCCACCAGCTTCGTCAGCATTGATTTGACCAGCGCTTCGTCTTCCTGCTCCGTGAAGATCGCAGAGGCCAGCAGCGACGCCGGCTCCCATAATGCTGTCAACTCGCTGCGCAGGCCGGGGATCGGATTCTCTTTGCCCTGCAGGACCCGTCGGGCGTCTGCATACTTTCCGGCTTGAGCGTACAAAGCGGCCGCGGAGATCGATGGAAAGGGGCGAAACGCCGGCCCCTGTGCATCCGCCGGTCGTTCCTTCATGGCGAGAGCGTAGGCGTCTTCGTATTGCCGAACGAGTTGCAAAGCGTCCCCGCGGGACATGACTTTTCGAGTTTGCCCATACTCGTTCTGCTGTATCGCGAACAGCTGCCGCGTTGCCAATCCAGGAACGAAGGTATCAAAACGTTTGGTCTCAATACACAGCCTTGAGAACTGAATTTGTTCCTCAATACTTCCGCCCCATCGCGGCATTAACGCGTTTGAATACCGGGTGAATGCTTCCTCGAAATCGAATCGGGCATTCATGGTCCGCTGAAACCACGTGGTCGGCGATCCGTACTTGGAGTCCACGCCGCCCAGCGATACAGAAATCATCAACGAGGCCGCATGCGGATAGTCAGGCATCAAATGCCAGGCATAAGCCAGATGCCTGGCCGCAATCTTCAGTTCCGAGGCAAACAGGTGGCCGCGCTCGGGATCCAGAGTCCAGTCCGTACCGCGAGAAGTCCACGCCACATTGTTATGAAAGCTGCCGGCAATCATGTGTCGCAGCCAGGGCGGTATATTGCTGGCCTGAGCGAACGCGCGATGGACGTTGGCGTGGTTGCCTTCGACTTCGCCCGTATGCAGCTTGCGACTCATGCCATAGATATAGACTTGAGCCAAAGGAGCATCGCCGGATTCCTTCGCCCAGGCAATCAGCCCGTCCTGCAGCTGAGCCATCGGGTCGATGCCCCCGACAATCTTGCGATTCAGTCTCCACAAACGAAATTGCGCATCATACGCTTCGATCTGCATATATCTTGATGGCTTGGCCGCCAGCAGATTATCAATGGCGGCCTGGATATTGTCTTTCCAGCCCTCTTCTGTCTGATCGACGAGCAGGAACTTGATGGCTTTGTCCTCGCAGCCTGCCTTCAGGGATGCCTCACCGAGTTCGTTAGCCTTTCTGAAGTCCCAGTTTCCTTTGATACCGACTTTGACCTCGATAGAGGCTTCCAGGAACTGGATGGCCTTTTCCTGTGCGGCTTGAGGATCTTTGGTCCGTTTCTTGTAAGCCTCGGTTTCCACATTCAGTAGATACTTTTGCAGTCGGCGGCTGGCATCCCTTTGCAGGCGAATCAAATCGCCTGTCGGAAACTGCAGGTCGCGGAACTCAACCGGAGCTGCTGCTCGCAGAGAGACGTCTACCACGGCCTCAGCTTGATCCAGTTCTTTCTTGAGCAGGACCTCCCACGGCTGATCCGGTTCCAGAACGAACTCGCCAATCCGAATGGTCTTCGACTTCTTCTCTTCGAAGTATCCGGAACGCCAGGCGGCGCCGAGGAAGCCCAGCAGCAGGATCAGCACGCCAGCCAACGCGCCCAGTCGGTTCATGTGTTGCTTCCCGTAGCACTGACTACTCACCCGCCGCCCGAGTCACTGCGGGCAGCTTCTCCTCAACCTTCGAACCAGCACCTGTTCATTCCTAACCTTGAGCTTCTGTTAACTCAACTCTGTTCGCGTGGTGTACAGCGGGGTGAAAACCACTTTTGCCCATTGGCTGTTTAACCTCAAAGCCAACGGCGTGAGCGCGTCTCTGAGCAAACGTCGCGGCCAGAACGCGCGCACGCCGTTGGCGTGGCGGTTAAACAAAGACATGCCAAAAGCAGATCAGGGGCTTTGGCAGCGCCTGTCGCGGTTTCCGACTTGTGTGGTCGCGGGGCTGCGGACAAGATCCATCAGCGATCGTCGATCATCGCTTCCCGCCTCGTTCTCCTGCCTTGATATCTCACCATGCAGATCACCTCGTTTCGATTGGTGGCTGGTTGCTGGCTTGCGCTGGTGACGGGTTGTTTCCTCACCGCTCCCGTTGTGGGCGCGGACGACGCCACGAGTGCGCCAACTCCCGAACAACTGGAATTCTTCGAGGCCAAGATCCGGCCCGTGCTGGTCGCTCATTGCTATGAGTGTCATTCGGCCAAGTTGCCGACGCCGCGCGGCAACCTGCGAGTGGACAGTCGCGAAGGTCTGTTGAAGGGTGGCGATTCGGGACCGTCCATCATCGGCCGGGACGTCAAGAAGAGCGTGTTGCTGCAGGCTCTGAAGTATGACGGCCTCGAAATGCCGCCCAAGGGCAAGCTGCCAGCGGCGGTGATTGAAGACTTTGAGAAATGGATCAGCCTTGGTGCTCCGGATCCGCGCAGTGAGGCCGCGGCGAACCCCGCCGGAACGACAACCGGAACCCTCAGCCCGGAAGCGCTGCGGGACCGCATGAAGTCGCACTGGGCGTTTCAGCCCATTCAGAAGTACGCAGCGCCGAATGTGAAGCAGGCTGACTGGGCGGCGAGTGACATCGACCGCTTCGTGCTCGCGAAACTGGAAGCCAATAACCTGCAGCCCGCGGCACCGGCCGATCGTCGCACGCTCATTCGTCGAGCGTATTTTGATCTCATCGGTCTGCCGCCGGATGTGGCGCAGGTCGAAGCGTTCCTCAACGACCCCGCTCCGGATCGCGAAGCGTTTGCGAAGGTCGTCGATGGATTGCTACAATCGACCCACTACGGCGAACGCTGGGGCCGCTACTGGCTGGACGTCGCTCGCTACGGTGAAGATCAAGCGCATACCTTCAAAGCGAGGAACTACCCGCGCGGGTATCTGTATCGCGACTGGGTCATCAAGGCGCTGAATGATGATGTCCCCTACGACCGCTTCCTGACGGCGCAGATTGCTGGCGACTTGCTGGATGAACCCAATCGCCATGAACGCCTGCCGGCGCTCGGCTTGTTCGCATTAGGGCCAGTGTATTATCAGGACAACGGCGAGAAGGATAAGGCGATCGCCGACGAACGCGATGACCGAGTTGATACTCTGATTCGCGGAACTCAGGGGCTGACGATTTCGTGTGCGCGGTGTCACGATCATAAGTATGACCCGCTGACGATGGCCGACTATTACGGACTCGTCGGAGTCTTCGCGAGCAGTGAGTATCAGGAACGGCCGGCTGTCTCGGAAGCGACGGTGATTGCCCGTCAGCAGGCCGACGCCGCCGTGCAGCAGCAACAACTCGATATCGATCGCTTCCTCGCAAAGGAAGCTCGCAACGTGCGCGGTCAGGTGGTGCCGTTGATACCTCAGTATGTGTATGGGGCTTGGCAGGCCAATAATAAATTGAAAGCCGCCGAGAAGAAGAAGGACGACAGGAAGGTTGTCGCCGAGATCACCAAATCGCAGAAGCTGAACGAAGACCTGCTGCGACGCTGGATGCAGTATCTCGAAGCGAAGCCAGGGTTAGGCATTGTCGGGGTCGAGCGTCCGTATCTGGCTGAATGGCGGCAGTTGCTGGCGTCGCAGGACGCGTCCAAAGACCTCTCGCAGGATGAGGCTGCTCAAGCCGCCGTGAAGCAATCAGCGGCTAATTTGCAGAAGCACATCGAATCGCTGCTGCCGGACCGAGCCGCTCTGTTGGCCGAGTTCGGTGAGGATTTTGCCTTTGTGGCTGATGCCGATCGCGGCACGGTCGACCCCGGTCAGATTCCGCTGGGCAATCTGTTTGATGACGCGCCCGGCACGCTGCTGAATACCGCGGTCGCCAGTGATCGTTTCAAAGCCGCAGCGAGTGACAACAGTCTCGGAGTTGATCGCATCGCTCAAGGCTGGGGTAATACCACTCTGATCGCCCCCGGCGTGAATGTGGATTTTCGAAAGCTGGGCAGCGACGACCGCTCGCACGGCGCCATTATCAATGATGGCTGGGATGCTCAGGGCGGCATTCGCACTCAAGGTAAGCGGGCGGGATCGAACCTGCCGCGCACCGAGCAGGGCATCGGCATGCATGCGAACGCTCTGATTACCTTTGATCTCGACGAGATCCGCCGCGCGGGGTTGATACCCGCCGATCGCAAGTTCCGGTTCCGTGCCGAGCGAGCCGGGCTGAACGACGATGTGCTCGATTCCGGAGCTTCGGTGCATCTGGCCGTGATCGTGTCCAAGCCGCAGTCTGAGAAAAGTCAGTTCGACGCCGTGTTGTTCGCATCGGTGAATGGCGTGCAGGCGAAGGTCGAAGAGAACGACGGCGTCTACTACTTCGCAGGTGAGATCCCGCCGTCGGTCCGTCCCAACGGCCGCTATGTATCATTTGATATCGCACTGCCGCCCGACGCGCGTTACCTCACACTGGTAGCGACGGGCGCCGGTAATCTCGGTGATGAGAACACCATCAGCAGCGATCACGCGGTCTTCTCGGGAGCTCGGCTGGAGTATGAACCGCTCGAAGCCGCGACCGTCGCTGCTAACTCAGCGACACCCGCCAAGAGATCACCGCAAGCCGAAGCGGAAGCACGCACGGCGGCGCTGCTATTATCAGAACTATTCTCGGATCGCGGCTTGCTCGCGCTGCCCGGCAAAGACGTTGTCGCCTTCCTGCCGGAACCGACCGCGAAGCAGTTGAGTGAACTCAACCAGCAACGCGACGCTCTGAAGAAGACGGCGGATGCGATCAACGTCGTGATGACGCACGCCCTGATGGAAGGCCCGTCGGTCGACGTGCCGATCTACCTCGCGGGAGACCCTCGCAAGAAGGGACCGGTAGTGCCGCGCGGCTTCCCGGCTTTGTACGGGCAGGGTGAACGTCGAGCCTTCCAACCCAAAGGCAGCGGTCGACTCGAACTGGCTCAAGCCATCACCGCGCAGGACAATCCGCTGACCGCGCGAGTCATGGTCAACCGCGTCTGGGCCGGTCACTTTGGTGTCGGGCTGGTGAATACACCCAGCAATTTTGGTGTGCTCGGCGAAAAGCCTTCGCACCCGGAATTGCTCGACTGGCTGGCGACGAAGTTCCGTGACGGCGGCTGGTCGCTGAAGGCTCTGCATCGCGAGATCATGCTGTCGATGACTTACCGTCAAAGCAGTTTCGGTATGAAGTCGGACCTTGATCCCGAAAACCGTCTGCTGGCACGTATGAACCGCCGCCGTCTGGAAGTCGAACCGTGGCGCGACACCGTGCTGTCCGCGGCGGGCACTCTGGATACCACCATGGGCGGGCCGTCGAGCGACCTCAGCAACGGTAACAACAAACGCCGTACGATCTACGGCTTCGTCAGCCGTCACCGCCTGGACGAGCTGCTGCGGCTGTTCGACTTCCCGGACCCGAATATCACCGCCGGACAACGCACGGTAACGACGGTGCCCCTACAGCAACTCTTCGTGCTCAACAGCGACTTCATGTCGCAGCAGGCGCGAGCACTGGTCGCTCGTCTGAACCGCGAAAGCATGACCGACGAAGACCGTATTCGTCGCGTGTATCAACTCCTCTTCAGCCGAGTCCCCTCCGCTGGTGAGGTGCAGATCGCGACCAATTTCCTCGAAGAAGCCAAGAGCGATTCCTCGGGCAGCAAACTGTCCCCGCTGGAACAACTCGCCCTGGCCCTGCTGGGGTCCAACGAACTGGCATTTGTGGACTGACACGACGGGGCTAGGAAAGTCGCTGACGGCGTGCAATGTGGATGAAACGCGGGACGGGACGCGGTAGGGTATGGTGTTGGCCAGTTTGGCCTGTGAGCTGTTCGGGCTGGGATGCGCTAGTGAAGGTGTCGTGATGCTCCGACTCCTGTTTGTTGCGGTATTGATGCTGCTTGTCGGGCCGGGTTGGACGGGCGCGGCTGAGCTGTCTGTGCCGTCGTATCAACGGCATGTGACGGCACTGTTCGGGAAGCTCGGCTGCAACGGCGGCACGTGTCATGGGGCCGTCAAAGGGCAGAACGGGTTTCGGCTGTCGATGTTCGGGGCCGATCCGACGGGCGATCACGAACGGCTACTGCATGAATACGGCGGACGGCGGCTCAACTTCTCAGACCCTGCGTCGAGCCTGTTGCTGCTGAAAGCCACGGGACAGGTGCCGCATGGTGGAGGTGCACGACTCAAGGCCAGCAGCGACGAGCATCGCATCCTGCAGGCCTGGATCGCGAACGGGGCCATGGCGGATGAAGTCGCGTCCTCCCGCGTGAAAAGGCTGAACATCTCGCCCGCTGAGCGGGTAATGCAGCCCGGTGAAACTTACCGGGTGAAAGTCGAAGCCGAATTCTCCGACGGCAGCACGGAGGACATCACGGAGTTCTGCCTGTTTGAATCACTTGATCAAGCTGTGGCGACGGTGGACCGGGCGGGAATTGTCACCGGCGTCGGCGTGGGTGATGCCGGATTGATGGTGCGCTATCGCGCTCAACCGGCTGCCGCTCGCGTACTGGTGCCGCGAAAAGGGACAAACACGTTTCCTAAAGTGATATCAAGTAGTTTTGTGGATGATCATGTCCTCGCCAAATTGCGGCGGTTGAACTTGCTACCGGCCGAGTTGTGTGACGATGCGACATTCCTGCGTCGAGTGCATCTCGACGTGGTGGGCGAATTACCGACACCGGACGAGGTGCGATCCTTCCTGGCTGATACCTCAACTGGCAAGCGAGCGGCGAAGATCGAAGAATTGCTGCTTCGTCCCGGTCATGCCGATTTGTGGACGTTGAAGTTTTGCGATCTACTGAAGGCTGCCGATTTTGGTGTGTATGCGGACGCTCTCTCTAAAGAACACGACGCCCCGCGCATGCAGGCGTGGGTTCGGGCGCGTCTGAATGAAAACATTCCGTATGATGAATTCGTCGAACGCATTCTGCTGGCGACCAGCCGCGAAGGCCGGACGATGGAAGAGTACGTCGCCGAAGTAAATGCTCTCTTCGAAGGGTATGCGCCAGGACGACCGGACCTCGAACTGTATGCCCGACGCCGGACACTCGACCTGTTCTGGCAGCGGCGCGGATCGGACGGAGTGAAAGGCACGATGCAGGTGGCCCATGCGTTTCTCGGGCTGCGCATCGAGTGTGCTCAATGTCACCGACACCCGCATGATAATTGGCAGCAGGAAGATCTGCTCGACTTCGCCAACCTCTTCATGCGCGTCCGCACGGTCGGGTTCTCAGATAAGAACGAAAAACTGTTTCCGGATGCGGCGACTCACTTCAAGCAGATGAACGAAGAAGCCAAGCGGCTGGAAGCGGACGTGAAGCAACGCAAAGAGGGCGAAGGCAAGAAACTCGAAGATGATGGCCGAAAAGCCAAACAGGAAGCCGACAAGCTCACTGCGGAAATTGCCCGCCTGGAGAAAGCCAAAGGCGACGAGTCCGACATTGCGAAGAAGCGAGATCTGCTGACCACGGCGAAGGAAGTGCAGGCTCAGGCCGAGAACTATCGGCAGGAAACCGCCGCTCGCGACAAGCGTGCGAAGCTGATGGTTGAGGCCGCTCGGCGGTTGATGCAGGCCGAAGCGCGGTTGCTGGATAAAGGTGAAAACGCGCGAGTCACCAGTACGCTCGGCAGTCGTGAATCAAAGATTTTTCGGCTGCTGGGCGAGTCTGACCCGATCGTGGTGCCTGCGGACCGCGATCCGCGTGAGCTGGTCATGGAATGGATGCGGAAGCCGGATAATCCGTACTTCGCTCGCGCGATTGTGAATCGCGTCTGGGCCCATTATTTCGGACGCGGCATCATCGATCCGCCGGATAATCTGTCAGCGTTTAATCCGGCGACGCACCCGGAATTGCTGAAAGAATTGTGCGATGGTTTCATTGAGAACAAGTTTGATCTGCGCTGGCTGCACCGCACCATTCTGAAAAGTCGCACGTACCAGCAGTCCAGCACACCAGCTGAGGGCTCTGCCGCCGACCGCACGCACTACGCATTCTTCCCGATGAGACGTCTGCCCGCCGAAGTATTACTCGACGCGCTGAACACGGCGACCGGCACGACCGAAAATATGGATATGAAGTATCATCACTGGCCGGACACAATGAGCACCGTGCAGGTCCCGTTCATGCCACAGAACAAGTTCGTGTCGTTCGTGCTGGAAACCTATGGACGTCCGCAGCGGAATGCCGCGGTGCAATGTGACTGCGAGCGGGATAACAGCGGCTCGATCTTTCACGTGCTGATGTTGTCCAATCATCCGCGCGTCTGGGAAAAGATTCGCGATCCCGCTGGTCGATCGGCCAGGTTAATCAAGGCACCGGGTGATATCACCAGCAAGATTGATGACATCTTCCTGGCCACCATCAGCCGGCTGCCGACCGATCAGGAACGGAATCGCTGCGTGGAGTTCATGACGTCCGCCGAGAATTCCGAAACAGCCTTGCAGGACGTGCTGTGGTGCCTGATCAATACTCGTGAGTTCGTGCTGCAACACTAAGCTTTACGAACCACTGAATTAGCGGTCACATAACAATGGGAGGGCGAGGCTCCTGCCGAGCCGAGGCGGAGTGCAAACCCGGCTCGGCAGGAGCCTCGCCCTCCCGAACAGAATCGTCGATGGGAGTGGATCATGAAACGCCGTGACTTCCTGCGAATTGGTGGGCTGGGACTCTGCGGGGTCGGAGCGCTCGACCTGATTCGAGCCCAGTCGCTCTCGGCGTCGAACAATGCCAGGGCGAAGCAGATGATTGTCTGCTGGCTGGGCGGAGGTCCTCCGCACCTGGATATGTTCGATATGAAGCCGGAATCCTCTGAGGACTATCGCGGTATCTTCCAGCCGATTGATACTACGGTGCCGGGGCTGCAGGTCGGGGAATTGCTGCCGGAACTGGCGAAGCGGGCCGACAAGTACACGGTCATCCGGTCGGTCACCACGATGAACAAGCCGGGCGATCATGCTCAGGCCCCGCTGTACTGGCTCACCGGCAACCCGCGACTGACGACGGGCAGTGACGAGTATCCCATGTACGGCAGCGTGGTGAATAAGCTGCGCCCCGGTCCGGCTGATCTGCCCACGTTTGTGGTACTCGATGAGATCGACGTGCATACCCACAACGCGCTGTCCCGCAACTTCCTGGGATCGGCTCACTCGCCATTCGTGATGCAGCCGCTCAAGGATAAAGACGCCGTTACCAAGATGCTGACGCCGCAGCTTGAATTGCCTGCGTTCGCCCGAAACACAGACTTGCTGAAAACACTTGATACTCGGTTGCGTCGCAACGACACGCAGGACGAGGTCATCGCCGGGCTGGATCAGTATCAACAGACAGCATTTAATTTACTGCGCTCGCCCAAGCTGCGGCAGGCATTGGATATTTCAAAGGAGTCGCCGGAATCCATCGAACGATTTACTCGGAATAAGCCAGCCAAGGCTCGCTATCCGATCGGCGACCCGCTGCACTTTCTACTGGCTCGCCGCCTGATCGAAGCTGGAGTGCCCGTGGTGCACTTCAATCTCGGCTACTGGGACTGGCACGGCGAAAATTTTACGGCTGGCAAGCAACAGATCCCCATGTTCGACGCTGGCCTCGCAGCGCTGCTCGACGACCTGGACGAACGCGGGTTACTCGATTCAACAATTGTCTTGGCGCTCGGCGAAATGGGGCGCAAGCCCAAAATTGATAAGCCGAAGGAAACTGGAGCCGGGCGCGACCATTGGGATTATGCACAATTCGTGCTCGCAGCCGGCGGCGGCTTCAATCGCGGCTGCGTCGTCGGAGCCACAGACAAGCACGGCGAGCAGGTCATCGACAAATTCTACAAAATCGAAAGCTTCGGCCGCACCCTGTATCACCTGCTGGGCATCGACGCCGACACCCTGGTGCACACCCCCGCCAACCGCCCCGTCAAACTGATCGTCGAAGACGCCCCGATTATCAAGGAAGCGATTTCGTGATCTGAAACAGGGGTTAGGGATTTGGGGATAGGGGTTAGGAAAGTCGCTGATCGCTCCGCGATCAGAACGCCACTTGACTACCGGTATACTACGGCCTGACCACACTAGGGTACCACGTTCTAGTCCTTGTGAACTGTGCCATCCGCATGACGCGAGTATCCGCTTTTGAAGACACCCGTGTTCAAATCAAAGATGTTTTCGAACTCCTGACCGAGGACTCCCTTCGCGTCAAAGAGGAAGCCTCGAACTTTCTGCATTCTCAAGCGCTTCACTGCGCTGCTCCTATCCCAAATGTGCTCGCCAGTGTAGTAGTCAGACAAATCGAGAATGTCGCTGTAAACACATTTCCCATCCGGGTCGTAACCCATCAAGACTGCTTTGCTTTTGATTCTGAGCGTTGCCATGTTGGACTACATCACTTCTTCGCCTTGAAGCGAAATCGTTCCTCGAAGATCCAGCCGCGCAAGCCCAGTTCGACATAAGCTCGCTTCACGGACTCAGAAACATAAATTCCCGGACACAGAACATAAGCTCCCTTATTCGAAATATCAGCTCCCCTATACCGAAAGATTGGCGTGTTGCGAACTTGGTCGGGACTGACTTTCATTTCGTGCCATTCGGCTTCGGGCAGTGCTTGTACGATCGTAAGCACGTGCAAGAGCCATAGCGTCGAACCATCGGCAAGCTTGATGGGAAGGAACTCTGCATGCGAACCGAATAAAGGTGCGAACGCATCGCGTGCAGCTTCAGTAAACATCCAGGAATCGACGCCCCTTGGGCAATCCATGATATCGCAATCCCAACCCGGTTTCCTCTGATGAATGACGAGATCAGTCAGCGGCACCCAATCCTTCAGCAATGAAGTCGTAGCCATTGAGGCCTTGCGGAGACGGCTAGATACCGCCCGACACGCCTCGAAGTCGCCAAGAGGAGCAGTCGGGGTGATGGAAATATGTAGCACGTATGAAAACCAATACGTGCTGCCGCGCGGAGCGGAGTTCGTCGCTCGATAAACACCGACCCAGCCCGGTGCGGGTGGGTCTGCGGTAACAACAGGCAGCGTTGCTTTCGGCTCGCGTTTCTTCTTCGGCTTGATGGCGCCGTAGAAGCACTGCGTCGGGTCGGCTTCGTGAGCCGCGGCTACCACCGGGACATCCTCAGGCAGCCAGCCGTTGGCTCGAGCTTCGCTGGCTGCGGCTTGAACCACTTCCAGCATTCGCAGAGTCAGTAACAGCACCACGGCCTGTTCTGTCTCGAAAGATGATGATTCATCATCCTCTTCTTCCGCCAGCGCCCCATAGACCTTCTGCAGGTCGCTCATGCCGGTCAGTTTGAATTGTTCAGAATCCTCGGTTGTGTATTTCGAATCACACAACCACTCGATGTCTTTATCACCACCGAACTCGTCGAAAGCGAAGCCGTCGAGATACCAGCGGTCGGTGTTGATATCGAAGCGGTTCATCTCGACGTACAGCGCCTTCACCTCGAACTGCTTCGAGGCCGCGGCGTAAAACTTCTTCAGCCACTTCGCAAGCTGGCTTTGCTGCTTGAGCCAGTTGCGCCCCAGCGCCTTATGAAATGGACTCGGCTCCAGCTTCTGAATCCGCTGCTCCAAGTCCCCAATCGCACCCGCGATGTCATCCTTCTTGAGCCAACGAGTCACCTTGCTGACATAGTCGTCGTATTCCACGGACTGCTTTCTTTGATGAAGGATGGCGGACTGGTTCTTGTGACTCTCACCGTCCCAGTTGCTCATAAAGGCTGGTGCAGAGGAGATACGTAGGCGAGTCATTCTATGGCTCGCATTCCGACACACCAACTGGGGGCGTGACGAGCAGGCCAAACGAATTAGCGACAAGACCATTAGCGCTTTGATCGTGGAGCGTTCAGTTTAGAGCTTGTGTGAGTGTTCGAACTGCCTCTCCCGCCCGATGACATCGATCGTGTACTGTGAACTATGTCCGCCGGCTGATCAGGTCTCATGCTTCAACAACTGTGCTTCGATCTGGATAATGATCCTGTCGATCGCGTGGATCATCGACTCGATGTCCAGCTTGGCATTCTCAAGCGAGGCCAGCTCAGCGTCCCGTCCCATGCGTTTGGTATCACGCGAAAAGATTTCTACCGCCCTAAATATCTTTCCGAGCGTGCTATCACCGCAAGTCAGCCGGCCCTGAGTACGGGTTTCGTCCGAATACGCAACCCTGATCTCCTTCTGCTGAGAAGTGATCATCTTCTTTTGAAGTCCGTACTCCTTCTTCTTGAGCTTAAGCTCCTTCAGCGCGAGCTTTGCTTCTGCAACACCCGAGGCGTTGACTGAGATTTGCGTTCCCTTGATGGTGACGAACTTGCTGGGAGTCAAATCCATTTTGCGACCGTTGATGTTGTGATTGAGCGGAATGTGGTGCCGAATAGTGGCGGTCAAGTGATTTTGATGTCAGGAACCACACGATCCGCCGCTCGGGTGCATTGTGTTGTTAGCTGTCATCCCCCTGGGGCACGTCAAACTTGAACGCGCCCTTGTGCCCGGCATCATCAGCGATAATACCGAGGCCGCCAAGATACAGCTGAACCGACCACCTGCGACCGCAGCTGACGAAGCTCGCTCTATACCAATTCGAGTAGTGCCATGCGTCGATCAGTTCGTTGCTCGGGGCGATGGGCTTGCCCGTAGTGAGCAACTGTTCGAGGTTCTTCGGTGTGACAAGGACCGCCCCCTTCTCTGCTAACCATTTTTCATCGAGCCAACACTTGATCCGCACTTCGCTGATCGGCGCGAGGCGACTCAGATCGCCGACTGTGTGCAATCTATTCTGTATCCGAGTGTCAGCCGAAGGCTCGGACAAGAGCTCGTCTGTCGGACGAGTGGCGGCAGGTGACGTCGCCTTGACGTTATCGGTTGCAGGTAACGTTGACGGCGCGTCCTCGGCCGCGTGAGAGCAGCCTGTGAGTAGAAGCAAAGACAATAGGGCAAAACGTCGCATGTAGAGCCTTACGAAGATCAGCCGTTGAGTGCACGGTGCCACGCTGAGTTGAGTATGCCAACTCAGGTTGTCGACATGACGTGTTGATCGATCGCATCACTTAAATCGATTCATCAAATGCGTCGAGGGCAACGCGATTCGAGCATCCGAGCTGCTTGATAGCTTGTTCCATTCGGGCAATAGCGTCTCTTGAATCCGGTGCCTGACCTCGTCTGTGAGTCGAGCAACCCCAAGCAATTCCCACAGTTCACTCAGCGCCTGCTCGAGATCGTCCCCGGACAAGACCTGGAGTTGCCGTTGCCAGTGTCTGAGTCGAAGGCCTCTCGGAGTCCAGTGACACTTAACCCGAAGTCCCCGGTAGTTGTATTCCCTTAACCGAGGGAGGCGTTGTTCGAAATCCTCAACGAATTCGAGTGCGCCCTCATCCCTACCGCACAGAAACTCATCAACATTCACAACGCGCATGCCTCCGACGCAACCGGCCGCAGCCAAGACCTGTTCTCGAATCAAATAGTAGCCGGGCACCAGCGACACACGGACCTCGTGACAAATCAACAACTGCTCAACGATCAGGCGCCTTCTTGACTGAGTGACGTAGATGTCCACGACATCGGTCATCACGTTATTCCGTCTTCGCCCGGCAAAAAAGTACCGCTCCGAGCAATCGCGAGCAGGAAGCCGCAGACTTCGCGAAACCAACTCCCTGTTCTCTTTGGCTATACTCAACAGCGTCTCCCAAGGCGCGTGGAGGAGTTCTGCAAGTGCAAGTCGGCGGGCCGCGGGTGTTTTGAGTCGTTGTGCCTGTTCCCAGGACATTTTCCAGTCACTCATCGATGTCCCACCTAACACTGAATTGAGGAGCGCGCTGGCTAACTGGGCCATGCGCCGCGCTACTGCTCTCGATTAACTGAACATAAATTGTTTTAGGGCACGTGTTTTGTCAATTGGCTCACTCGAGCATTCAGGTTTTCAGATTATCCAGGTACAGCGGCTAGCCCGATTGTCCATGCAGTCACCGCAGGGTGAGGCATATCAGTCATGGAATGACTGAGCTACGTAGGCGAGTCATTTCATGACTCGCATTTCGACATGTCACGAGCGGATATGACAAGCGGGCCGGACCATGTTGTTGGGCTGTCGGACAGGATTGTCCGACCTACAGCAGAAAAAGGCCGCTCACAGGTTGATGGTTTGCGTTCTGACCGCGGAGCGGTCAGCGACTATTCCCCTCATCCCTATCCCCTCACTGAGCTGCGAGAATCCCGCGTTGCAGTATGATTTCGACGTAGAATTGCAGCAGACTCGAGATGACGGGTCCTAACGAGGCACAGCTATGGATTTTGATCGACGACTCCAACAAGCCATTCAACGCGGCCAGCGCATCAAAGAGGTGCAGGGGCAGGCCGCGGTCGATCGCGCTTTGTCCGAAGAGGAAATCAAGAGCCGCTATTCGGTGGCGCGGTTGAACATCTCGGACTACATCGAAGGCTGCCTCAAGAAGCTGGCCGACCACTTTCCCGGCTTCCGGTTTGAGACCGTCGTCGATGAGACCGGCTGGGGTGCGCGCATCAGCCGTGACGATCTGCAGTTCTCAGCCAGTTCGCTGGATGCGTTGTTCTCGGGCGGCGTCGGCAAGATGCAGCCGGCGAGTCAGAAGCGCGAGAACGTCTTCAGCCGGTTTCAGGTGCTGGTGAGGCCGCTGTCGCTGCAGACGAAGATTATTGAACTCGCGGCGAAGGGCACCATTCGCAACAAGGAAGTCGTCAACCGCACGCAGTTTCAGTTCATCGCGCAGATCGAAGAGCAGACCTTGAAGGACATCATCGACAACTGGTGTCTGGAATACGCGGAACGATACGCGTCGCACACTTGATGCGAGCTCGCTAGGCGGTTGAAGTTCCCCGACGCTGTGAAGTCACACTCAAAGTCCTGGGGAACCTGTCATGTCTCGTGAAGCCAATCTTCGTCGGGTGCTCGACACCGGCATTGTTTCGATCATCCGGGCGAAGTCTGGCGATCAACTGGTGAACGTCGCCAAAGCGCTCTACGAGGGCGGCATTGACGTGATTGAAGTCACGTTCACGGTGCCCGGAGTTCTGGACATCATCGCCGCGGTGAAGAAGGCTCTGGGCGACAAGATTCTGCTCGGAGCCGGCACGGTGCTGGACCCTGAAACCGGCCGCGCCGCGATTCTGGCCGGGGCTGAGTTCCTGGTGACGCCGACCATCAACACGGACGTCATCCGGATGTGTAACCGCTACAGCAAGGTCATCATGCCGGGCGGGTTCACTCCGACCGAGATCCTGACCGCGTGGGACGCCGGCGCTGACATCGTCAAGGTTTTCCCGGCCGAGATTGGCGGGCCGCCGTTCCTGAAGGCTGTGCACGGTCCGCTGCCGCACGTGCGATTGCTGCCGACAGGCGGCGTGAACCTGGAAACTCTGCCCGCGTTTCTGAAGGCGGGTGCCTGTGCCGTCGGACTGGGTTCGCAGCTCGTCGAAGCGAAGGCTGTCGAATCGGGAGACATGGCCCGCATCACGTCGCTGGCTCAGCAGTATGTCGGCCTGGTGAAGAAGACTCGGCAAGAGATGGGTGTTGGGTAGTTCACGAAGTTGGATGCACCTTTGAAAGTACGCGCAAACGCGAGAGGCCCAGCATGGAAGGCCACCCTAGAGCTTCCGAACTCGCTGACCAGAACTCGCCGAAGATTTCGTCGGACTCGCGTGGTAAACACAAACCGGGCGAAGCTCGACGTTGGCCCATAATTCAGAAGAACCCCATCCGAAAAGCACTGATCGGACTTGTTTTGACCGGGTGCGTGTTCGGAGGCATGCATGAACTTGCCCTCCGCTACGAAGTTAGCTTGGTGCAACTCCATGCGGTACTGGGAATCGCTTCGTTCGCTTTTGCAGTTTTCCTGTCTTTAATGGCCGAATCGGTCATTGAAGATGGTGTGAAAGTTATGTTTATCGCTCTCCTCGGCTACCTGTTTTCGGATTCTCATCCATTGCCGTGGTGCCTGCTCCCCGCTGCCGCCGGGCTTGTTGGAAGCATCATCAACGGCACGATTCAAGCCACCTTGGGACGCATCTGCTAGAATGTCTCGCCAACCCGAACAGATTGCAGTTTTGGTCCAGGTGATTCCACGAATAGCGGCGGGCTGTTCGGCCGATTTCAAACGGTGCTGCCGACTTGAAACATACGCTCCGGCAACTTCACCGCGCGGGGCGGCTTGCTAGAATGATCGGTCCCCCAACGACGGTCCGCGATGGCTGGCCTTCGTGGTGAGTGCCGTGGTTCAATTCATCTCGACTTGATCTCGAAACCATAACGGAGGCAAGCATGCGAACTCTCTTCACTCTTTCCAGTCTGCTGGTGATCTCGGGAGCGCTCACCGGAGCAGCACTCGCCGATGACAAAGCCAAGGCTCCCGCCCCCGTGAAGATTGAACTCACCGATGCCGACAAGGCGGCCGTTGCCGAACTGAAAAAGTCTGGTGCTCAGGTGCTGGAACTGGCTCAGAACGACAACCGCGTGGATGTCTCGTTCCACCTGTCCGACGCCAAGATCGGCAACGACCAGCTCAAGCCGCTCAAGGGCCTGAAGTTCGTGTACTCGGTCAATGTGCGCGGCAAGGAGATCGACGATAACGGCCTGGCGATTCTGGCTGAGGTCCCGAGCGTCGTGCGTCTGCACCTCGAGAAGACCAAGATCACCGACGCCGGCCTGAAGCACCTCGCCAAGCTGGAGAACCTCGAGTACCTCAACGTCTATGGCACTGAGGTGACTGACGCTGGTTTGGATGCCTTCGTCCCGTTGAAGAAGCTGCAGAAGGTCTACACTTGGCAGACGAAGGTGACGATTGATGGCGTCGCCAAGCTGAAGGCGGCTCGACCGGACCTGAAGATCATCCCGGACCTGGTCGACGACAAGCGCAAGGCCGAAGAGGAAGCCAAGCGCAAGATCGAAGACGACAAGAAGAAGGCTGAGGAAGAGGCCAAGAAGAAGGAAGAAGAAGCGAAGAAAAAGGCCGAGGAAGAGAAGAAGAAAGCCGAAGAGGAAGCCAAGAAGAAGGCTGAAGAAGAAAAGAAGAAGGCCGACGAGGCTAAGAAAGCCGAAGACGCCAAAAAGGACGAGAAGAAAGAAGAGAAGAAGTAGCGGTTCGGGCGTCGGCCTCAGCACCGTCTTTCAAGCCGTCAGCGAGAAAACGGATCGTTCCGTTGCCGCTGACGGTCCGCCTCGGTATCTTCTCCGCCCCGCATTCTATGTTTGCGTCAATATTGGATCAATTTGATCGGGTTCTAACGAGTCTGGTCGCAAGTCGGAGTTGGAGCAGAAGCATGCACGTCAAAAAAGGCGACACGGTTATTGTGATTGCTGGCGACGATAAGGGCAAAAAAGGCGAAGTCCTGAGCGTGGATCTCAAGAAGGGCCGAGTCGTTGTCCAAGGCGTGAACGTCGGCCTGAAACACATCAAACGCGGTCATCCTAAGGCCCCACAGGGTGGGCGAATTGAGTTCGAACGCCCGATCTATGCGTGCAAAGTCGCCCACGTCGACCCCAGCACCGGCAAGCCAACCCGTGTCGGCTTCCGTTTCTTGGCGGACGGCAATAAGGAACGCTTTGCCAAGGGCAGCGGCGCTTCTCTGGGAATCATCTCCCGCCCAGCCGCCAAAGTGGAAAAGACCGCGAAAGCATTGGCCGCAGCTAAGCAGCCTGCTGCCAAGTAGTTAACGCTTGATTGACACCTGAGATGTTCAACTTGAAGACCGGCTCAAATGAGCCGGTCTTTTTTGTTTTGCGGAGGGCAGGAATTGAAATAGGATCTTTTGGTCCTGTTTGTGCTCTGCTGATACGGCATCGCGTCGGCTTTCTAGCCAGCTATGCTGTGCATCCAGTTTGAGATCGAGAGACCTGCCATGAACCTGTTTTCATTCGCCAGCCGCTCTGCAACCGCACTGGGGATCTTGTTCGCTGTGTTGACGTCTTCCGCATGGGCGACGGACTTCGAGCAGGAGCCGATCAAGTACAGCGAAGCCAAACCGAGCAACGCGATCACGCGCCTGCAGGAACGTCTGGACGCCGGGCAGGCGAAGCTCACGTACGACGACGAGTTCGGTTATCTGCCCTCGGTGCTCAACGAGCTGAAGGTCTCCAAGACCAGCCAGACGCTGGTATTCTCCAAGACGAGTCTGCAACGGCAGCGCATTCATCCGCGCACGCCGCGGGCCTTGTACTTCAACGACGACGTCTACATCGGCTATTGCCACAACGGCGATCTGGTGGAGATTTCCGTCGCAGACCCGACGCTGGGAGCCGTCTTCTATTCGCTGGATCAGGAAGCGACCGCGAAGCCCAAGTTTACCCGGCACACGGACAACTGCCTGATCTGCCACGGTTCGTCGCATACTCAGCAGGTTCCTGGCCACATGGTGCGGT
Organism: uncultured Planctomycetaceae bacterium; assembly: GCA_964386705.1. Taxonomy (GTDB): domain Bacteria; phylum Planctomycetota; class Planctomycetia; order Planctomycetales; family Planctomycetaceae; genus AM-0621. Next base: position 1,468 of record CAYLTY010000136.1, on the reverse strand, counting down.
CGGTGTACCCGGATGCCGGCGGCTACCCCATCCTGTCATCGGGCACTTATCGCATCGATCACACCAGCCCGTTCCGCCAACGCTGGGGCGGCTGGTATGTGAGCGGCACTCACGGCAAGCAAAGCCACCTCGGCAACCTGATCATCGCCAGCAGCGAGGATAAGACCGACCCGGAAAACGCGGACAACTCCAGCGGCCAGAACGTGAAGGACCTCTCGACGAAGTTGAACACGTCGCGGTACCTGACTCCGCACAGCGACATCGTGGCGTTGATGGTCCTTGAGCATCAGGGCATGGCTCACAACCTGCTGACGCGCGCCAACTTCGAAACCCGAGCCGCTCTGCACTACGAAGCCGCGTTGAATCGGGAGCTCAAGCAACCCGCCGACCATCGCTGGGACAGCACTAAAAGCCGCATCAAGTCGGCTGCTGAGCCCCTCGTCAGGTACCTGCTCTTCAGCGGTGAGGCTCCGTTGACCGAACAGGTCGCGGGCACGTCCGGCTTCGCAGAGAACTTTGCCACCGCAGCCCTGAAGGACAGTCGCGGCCGCTCGCTGCGGGACTTCGACCTGCAGACCCGGCTGTTCAAGTACCCGTGCAGCTATCTCATCTATTCGCCGTCTTTTGATGCCTTGCCCGATGAGGTGAAGGAATACACATTCAAACGGATCTTTGAAATTTTAATCAGTGACGATACAAGCCGGGAGTTTTCACACTTGTCCAAATCCGATCGACAGGCGATTCTGGAAATTTTGCGGGAGACAAAACCGAATCTACCGCCGTATTGGAAGGGATAAACGCATCGGAGCGGCCAGATGGCTCGCTGCCGTTGCCGGTGAAACGCCCACACAGCAAGCTCCGATCCGCTGCGCTTGAGCGGATCGCGGATCACCTGCCGGAAAGTTGGCCGTCATGTTCTCACAAACTGTCGAATACGCGCTGCGAGCCGTAGTGGACCTCGCTCAGCACGCGCCGGGCAGTCGCACCACGGATCAGATTCACGAGACCACCAAGGTCCCGAAGGCGTATCTGTCCAAGGTGCTGCAAGGACTTTGTCGCTCGGGGATCGTGCATTCGCAGCGCGGCATCGGCGGCGGCATGGTGCTGCTGAAGATGCCTGCGGAACTCACCATTCTGGAAGTGGTGAACTCGGTCGAGCCCCTGCAGCGCATTCAGACCTGCCCGCTGGGCCTGGAAGCTCACGGCACACACCTGTGCCCGCTGCATCGCCGCATGGACAACGCCCTGGCCGGAGTCGAAGAAGTTTTTGGTAAGACCACCCTGGCCGAAGTCCTCGCCGAACCCAGCCGCAGTTCGCCGCTGTGCTTCATCCCCTGCGACCCCGCCGCAACGCCTGCTCCCGCAGCGGTCCCGCAGAGCAAGACGTGACGCTTTGCTGAGGGGTTGGGGGTTATACGCATCCCAGAAAATAACTGCGCTACACTGCAACGCAGTTCGGGAGGGCGAG
>CAYLTY010000135.1:0-22457 GCA_964386705.1 uncultured Planctomycetaceae bacterium | reverse complement strand
AATGCAGGCGCAGAAAAACTCCGGGGTCAAATCCCTCAACACCGTGATCGCAAACGATGAGGTCGGGAATTGGGTATCAAACGCCATGCCATACGTTTGCTGACGGCGTTTCGGGTGCTGCCTGTCACCTTCCTGATGCTCGCTGTGTCCGTCTGGCTGATGTCGTTGCGGCTGGCGGCACCGTTCACACACCCCGACGTTAATCCACTCCACTATTATCCTGGATCGGCTCAGGCTCAGACCTATGTGAGCTACCCGGAGATTCACGGACACTTTCAACTCTGGGATGGCGAATGGTGGCGGCTGCTGGGCAGTGCCTTTCATCACGGTGATCTCCTCCACCTGATGTTTAATGCAACGGCAATCTGGTCTTGCGCTCGTATCGTGGAACAAGCCTTTGGCTGGTGGCGCTACCTGTTGTTCTTTGTCACGGCGGCCGCGGTGTCGATGCTGCCGTCGGCCATGAACTCCACCGATGCCGTCGGCTTGTCAGGCGTATTCTATGCCCTGTTCGGGGTACTGGTGGTGCTCAGAACGTCACACGAAGGCATTCGTCAGGCCGTGCCGCTGCAGTTCGTCTATGCGGGCTTTATCTGGTTGTTTCTGGCCTCGCTGTTGACGTACCTCAAGGTGCTGCCGATTGCGAACGACGCACATGCCGTGGGTCTGTTGTATGGCTTACTGATTGGCTGGATCGTGTTTCGTTTCCGACGCAGGTGGCCAGCGTGGTCCGTCATCGCCAGTCAGGTGGTTCATCTGGGAGTAGCAGCGGCCATCCTGATGGCGCTGAATCCACTCTGGAATGGTTCTTACTATGCCTGGCTGGCCAACAATGCTCCTGATACCACTGACCCGACGCTGCTGTTGAGATACTGGAAAACCGCGACGTCGCTGGATGCTCGGCTGGCGATAGGCTGGATTCGTCAGGCGGACCTGGAGTTGAAAGCCAGGCAACCACAAGAGGCCTGGAAGAGCATTCTGAACGGTGCCAAGGCCAACCGCACGAATGAGTTGCTCATCGAAATGACTCGGGAACTCTGGACCGAGATGCCGGACATGGCCGCTCAGAGCGAGGCGTTGCGCGAACTGCAGCGTATCTTCGGCACTGAAGCCGACGCCTGGATCGCGCGGCTGAAATTGAAGATTGGCGACTTCGGCCGGCGTCCCATGCCTCAGCTGATTCTGGATGAACCCAAAACGGAGTTCACACTGGATATCGAGGTCGATGTACCGCGCGAGGTATTCGGTATCACTCAGCCACATCCGCCAGCTCTTCCACCGCAGGAAGTGAATCCGCAAAATCCCAACAGTGCACTCCTGGGCGAATCCCTGTGAGTCACTTATCGCTCCCCTCGCCCCGGATTCCGGGGAGAGGGGAGATTTTAATACCGAAAGAGTTATACGGATTCCAGAAATTAAGTGCGCGTAACGGATACAGCCGTGGCGAGTAATGTAGTTGACGGAACCGCACGGCGCGTCAGGGAGGGCGAGGCTCCTGCCGAGCCGCACCAGCCACTTGAAGCGGCTCGGCAGGAGCCTCGCCCTCCCGAACTGCGTTTCAGCTTCGCGCGGTTATTTTCTGCGAAGCGTATTAGTACATATTTTGCAGCTGTTGAGGAAACAAGAAAATGTCAGCCGCTTGGCGAGTGATTGGCCTGGGTGAAGTGTTGTGGGACTTGTTTCCGGATTCTCGGCAGCCGGGCGGGGCGACTGCGAATGTCGCGTTTCATGCCGCTCAACTGGGCTGTGCCGGAGCCGTGGTCTCGCGCGTTGGGCAGGATGTGCTGGGTGAAGAGATCGTGCGGTACCTCGCGGATCACGGGCTGGATACTTCGTGCATTCAGCACGATGCCACTGCTCCAACGGGCATGGTGACCGTGGAGATGACGGACCTCGGACACCGCTTCGTGATTCATGAAGATGTCGCGTGGGACCAGTTGGAGTTCACGCCTCAGTTGCAACAGGCAATGGCGACGGCAAGTGCGGTGTGTTTCGGCACGCTGGCTCAACGTTCGCCGAAGTCGCGCGAGGCCATTCAGCGCTGCCTGTTTGAAACGCCGGATGACTGCCTCATCGTGTTCGATATCAACATCCGGCAGCATTTCTATGACCGGGCGACTATCGAGCGCTCGCTGCAGTCGGCGGACATCGTGAAGCTCAACGGCGACGAAGTGGAACTGCTGGCGCCGATGCTGGGGTTGTCAACTTCTGACCTGCCGCAGTTCGCGCGACAGATCTGCGAACGGTTCGGGCCGCAGTTTGTGTGTATCACTCGTGGAGCCGACGGCTGCCTGGTGGTCGCTCCGGATGAGCAGGTGGATGTGCCCGGCCTGCCCGTTACTGTGGTTGATACCGTGGGTGCGGGCGATGCGTTTACGGCAGCGCTGCTGGTGTCTCAACTGGCAAGCTGGCCGCTGCGACAGTCGGCCGAATTCGCCAATCGAGTCGGTGCGCTGGTCGCAAATCGCGCCGGAGCGATGCCGGATCTGAAGGCCGAGTATGCGGCGTTGCGGGCTGAGTTCCGCTCAACCGAGTCGCATCACGAGCAACAGTAGCCGGGGTTATTCCGGATAATGCGGGCTTGCCCGATGTGTCGTCTGCCCGATCACCAGCAAGTTTCTGGGAGAAACCGCGAACCGACTGCCGATCCCAACGAGCAGCTTTACCTGTGTCATTCGCTTGCCCCAAAGAGGTGCGTCCATGGCTGCGTGGACTTCAATGCTGGTCGGATTTGCTCTGAGTGTGGGGCTGCCGACCGAAGACGGGATTGTTGTGCAGGTTTCTGACGGTTGTGCCGTGCCTGCGTCTACCTGCGCTGTTCCTACAGTGACTTGTGCAGCGCCCGTCAGCTGTGCCGTACCCCGCGTGGGCTGTGCAGCACCTGTGACCTGCGCCGTGCCAGCCACCTGCGCGGCTCCGGCCATGAACGCGGGCTGCTGCGGTCAGAGCGGCTGCTGCGACGGCTGCGGGGATGGCTGCTGCTGGGGCGGCAAGTGCAAGAAGATCTGCTGGCTGAAGTTTCACAGCACCTGCGACCTGATTCCGCACTACGCGTACTTGCCAGAGAATCACGGTTACTACTACTTCCGCCCGTACAACTACATTCACGTTGATGAAGCTCGCCGGACAGTTCCGGGCCGCGATCCGAAGTTCCCGTTCGGCACCCAGATCATCGACGACTTCGAGGCGAACGCAGGGGCCGAGAAAACTCTGGCCGCCAACGCCAACACTGACATGATTCGTCCGCGTCGTCAGCACCTGCCACCTCTCGAAGAGGCGCTGAACGCCAAATAATCGCAGCGTGTGGTCCTTTGTAGAGGCCGCGTCCATCGGGGACGCGGCTTTTTTCATTGATGGACGTCGCTGCCAGTCTCGGAGGGTAGGGCGAGGCTCCTGCCGAGCCGGAGTCGTGAACTGGCCTGTTTCTGCGACTGGCCGTCATCACGTTTTCAGGAATCGGCTCGGCGGGAGCCTCGCCCAAGCCTCAGCCCTTCCAGACAGGCCCTCGTTGAATTCGTCACAGATTGCGCAATCCGGGAAACAAGACTCGTGCCTTTGGGTCGGGCGGCTGGCTACAGTGCCTCCGGTGTCGGCGGGTTTGAATCGGTAGGAGCCGTTGCAAACCGCGTGACTGGTCAGGTTTCGAACGACGAGCACGCAGGTTCGTCTGAGCTGGTGATGTGTGGGTCGGCAACGAGGCCCTTCGCGCATGGCCCTCTGTTCCGATTGCAACGCTTTTCATGACTCACGTGGCATCTCGTACTTCGCTGCGGCACGCGGCTCTGGAAGTCTGCCTGCTGCTGCTGGCTACTCTGGGGCTGTATCACCAGTTGGTGCAGCATCCGACCGACCTGATGGTCGGGGTACACTCCGCCGGTACAAACGATTTAACCAGTCAGTTTCTGCGCTTTCGTGAGACACCCCGCACCCTGCATCAGCAGTTCGACAAGCGGTCGATGTGGGACCCGCATCTGGCTCTGGGTATGCCGGTGCATGGCAATCCGCAGATGGCGTTGTTCTATCCGCCCAACTGGATCTCGCTGGCCTTCGGTGCCGAGGCCACCATCAGCTGGCTGCTGGTGATTCATCTGTGGTGGGGTGGAGTCGGTTGCTGGCTGCTGGCTCGCCGCTGGGGTCTGAGTGGACTGAGTGCTCTCTTCGCCGGGCTGGTAGCCTGCGGAGCTCCCTATGTGGTCGCGCATACCGCCGAAGGGCATGTGGCTCAGATTTATACCGTGGCGTGGATGCCGTGGACGTTGTGGGCCTTCGACCGTTTTCTGACGACCGACGGCCGCTCATGGCGAGCAGTCAGCATCTGCCTGGCGCTGTCGTTCTTCGCCGGTCATGTGCAGGAATTATATTATATTGGTCTGCTGACATCGGGCACGGTGCTGGTCATCGCGTTTCGCGCCTGGCGACAGCAACAGACCGCGCGGGCAACCTCACTCTTGCTGCGCTGGAGTCTGGCGGGCGGTATCACGGCGGGCCTGATGGCCTGCGATATGCTGCCGATCTGGCTCAACGCGAAAGAATGCGTGCGCGGCGAAGGCCTGCCACTGTCGGTAGCCGGAGATGGCCTGAAGCTAGCTCACCTGCAACAACTGCTGGACCCGTTCGCACTCGGCGGACCGGAAGACATCGACCGTGTCCGTTACGGCTTCTACTGGTGCAAGCTGTGCTACTTCGGCATCGCACCGCTGCTGCTGGCGATCTTCGGCTTGCTGACTCAATGGCAGCGGCCGGAAACGAAGCGGCTGACCTGGCAGGCCGCGTTCGCGTTTGTGTTCGCGTTCGGTTCGGTGACACCGCTGTTCGGGCTGTGCTATCGCTGCATCCCGATGATCAATTCGTTCCGTATGCCGTCGCGCATGCTGTTCTTCTGCTCGTTCGCGGTGGCTCTGCTGGCAGGTTTGGGATTGGATCGCTTCCTGAAACCCGCACCCGCTCGGCGAGAGAAAGAACCCGCACCTGAAGCAACTTCGGCTGTTGCCCGTAGCATGGACGCCTCGTCCGTGCTTTCGCGTGCAAATGAAGCCGGTACCGAAGCAAATTCAACAGCAGTATCACCGCCGCGTCTGCGCCCGATCGGTATGCTGGTGGGAGTGATCGCTCTGGCGATCGCCGGATGGGAGATCAAGCGGCATGCCGATCGAGTGCTCGCCTATGCGCCGCGCGAAACTCTGCGTACCGATTCCGAGTTGAGCCGCTTCTTCAAACAGCATGCGGGCGACGCGCGAGTGCTCGCGCCGCTGGATTTATACTCGGACTCAGAAGCATTGCGCGACAACGTGCGGCGCGTGCGCGGGTATGAACCCGTCGGTCAATTCCGCTTCGCACTGATGCTCGATGCGTTGCTGGACGTGCCTGATGAGCAACTCGACTTCGCGGGCTTTGGTGAAACGCGACTGAACAGCGTGCGACACTCCATCGCCGATCTGCTGGGCGTGAAATACTTCGTCAGCAGCAAACGTCAGACCGCCCCGTCAGGTTGGAAGCTGGTGCAGACAGGCCGGGTGAATGCACTCGTGACGCCGCGTGGAGTAACAAATTCCGAAACGAACTTTGGTATCTATGAGAACCAGACTCCCCTGCCCCGCGCGTTCGTAGTTGGCAAAGCCGTAGAACTGAAGGGCGTCGATCAGAAGAAGCGAGTTGATACTCTTGAGCAAATCGATCCGCGGGCTGAAGTCGTACTGGAGCGTGATGTCCTTACGGGCGCCGAGCGTGCTCCGTTCACTCCCGCCACCATCACGCTGGATCAAGGCGATCGCATCGTCATTGAGAGCTCAACCGCCCTGCCCGGCTATCTGGTACTCGCCGAGCTGATGCATCCCGGCTGGCGCGTGTTGGTCGATCAACAGCCGGCCGAGATCCTGACCGCAAACCTCGGCCTGCGCGGCGTCGCCCTGCCCGCTGGCAAACACACGGTCGAATTCCACTTCGAAGTTCCCGGCCAACGCCTCGGCCTGCAGATTAGCGCGGCCGCATTGCTCCTGCTGTTGCTCAGTTGCCTGCGAACCACAGGATCACCGGAACCAAAGGCCGAGTAGGCGGCCAATCCGTCCGCCAGCGTTTCAACGGACAGGATTGTCCGCCCTACAAATCAAGCCGTCGCCGCGGCGGAAGTATCTCAACAGGCTGATTCCGGCTCGGGTTCAGTGGAAAAGCTTTCGTGGGGCCGAGACGATGCGATCTGAACATCGAATCGGCCCGAGCTTTTTTGTTGAGATCACATGGACGCGCCTGCTCAGAAACTGACGCCTGCGATGGAACGGTACGTCGAGGTGAAGAGCCAGAATCCTGGCACCATCTTGCTGTTCCGCATGGGCGACTTCTATGAGCTCTTCTTCGAGGACGCCGAGATCGCGTCGAAGGTGCTGGGCATCACGCTGACCAGTCGCGACAAGTCGTCGGCCAAACCGATTCCGATGGCGGGCTTCCCGTATCACGCTCTCGAAAACTACCTGCACAAGCTGATTCGAGCCGGCTATCGCGCGGCGGTGTGCGAGCAGATGGAAGACCCCAAACTCGCGAAGGGGCCGGTGAAACGCGAGGTCACTCAGGTGGTCACGCCGGGCACGATCACCGACGAAAACCTGCTGGACCCGCGCGAGAGCAATTACCTGGCCAGTGTGTTCGTCGGCAAGCAGCGCGTCGGCCTGTCGTGGCTGGATGTATCAACCGGCCGCTTCTGGGTGACCGACCTGGAACTCGAACAACTGCCCGATGAACTGGCTCGCATCCGGCCCGCCGAGCTGCTGGTTTCGGAAACGCCTGCGCGAGCGGACGAGCTGTGGCCGAAGCTCGACGTGCGCGGCACGCTGATCACCAAGCGGGCTCCGTGGTGCTTCGCGTCGGAGCATTGCCTCGGGCTGCTGAAGTCGCACTTCCGCACGCAGTCGCTGGACGGCTTTGATGTCGCGGCCGATTCGCCGGGAGTGACCGCGGCGGGATCGCTGATTGAATACCTGCAGGAGACTCAGCGGAGTTCGCTGTCTCATATCGTCAAGCTGGAGCCGTGGCGCCGCAGTCAGAGTTTAATTATTGACGAGGCGACTCGCGCGAGTCTCGAACTCACGCGCACGATCCGCGAAGGACGCCGCGAAGGTAGTTTACTCGGCACGATCGATCAGACGGTCTCGCCGATGGGCGCGCGACTGTTTACGGAGTGGCTGTCGAACCCGCTGACGGATGTAGCAGCGATCAACGCGAGGCTAGATGCGGTTGAAGAACTAACCCGCGACGCCCTGCTCTGTCGCGACGTGCGCGAGCAGCTTGAGCAAGTCTACGACCTGCAGCGTCTGACCGGCCGCGTGGCGACGTTGCGGTGCTCGCCGCGAGACCTCGGCTTTCTGGCCAAGACGCTGTCGCTGTTGCCGAAGCTGAAAGCGAAGCTCGCGGGTCGCAAAGCCGCGACGCTGCAGGCGCTCGAAGTCGATCTCGATCTGGTGCCCGAAGTGCGTGCAGACATTGATGCGGCGATCGTCGATGAACCGCCCCTCATCACCAGTGACGGTGGCATGATTCGCGAGGGTTACGACGCTCGACTGGATGAATTGCGCGAACTGGCACGCGGCGGCAAGGCGTGGATTGCGCGGTATCAAGCTCAAGAAGTCGAACGCACCGGCATCTCCAGTTTGAAGGTCGGATATAACAAAGTCTTCGGGTATTACCTCGAAGTCACCGCGACGCATAAGGACAAGATCCCGGCGGATTATATTCGCAAGCAGACGCTCACCAAACAGGAGCGCTTCATTACACCGGAACTGAAGGAGTATGAAGAAAAGGTCTTGCGAGCCGAAGATGAAGCGAAATTGCTGGAGCAGGATCTGTTCAATCAATTGCGCGATCGCACGGCGAAGCAGGTCACGCGGCTGAAGAACACCGGCGAAGTGTTGGCCGAGATCGATGTGCTGGTCGCTCTGGCCGTATTGGCGTCGAGTCAGCGGTATTGCCGGCCTCAGATCTGCGAAGAGCCCGTGCTGGATATTCGCGAAGGCCGGCATCCGGTCGTCGAGCGTCTGCAACCCACCGGCGAATTCGTGCCGAACGACGTGCTGATCGCTGGCGATTATGGCCGCGTGCAGATCATCACCGGGCCGAACATGGCCGGTAAGAGTACCTACATCCGGCAAGCGGCGCTGATCACGATCCTTGCGCAGATCGGCTCGTTCGTCCCGGCCAGTGAAGCCCGCATCGGCGTGGCTGATCGAGTCTTCGCGCGTGTCGGTGCCAGTGATGAACTCAGCAAGGGCCAGTCAACGTTCATGGTCGAGATGACCGAAACCGCCCGCATTCTGAACTCCGCGAGCGAGCGCAGTTTGGTGGTGCTCGACGAAATCGGTCGCGGCACGAGCACTTATGACGGTATCTCGCTGGCCTGGGCCGTGACCGAACATCTGCATGATACCATCAAGTGCCGCACGCTGTTTGCGACGCACTATCACGAACTGACAACGCTCACGACGACGTTAAAGAGCGCCGCGAACTGGAACGTCGCCGTGCACGAAAAAGATGATGGTATCATTTTCCTGCACCGCATCGTCGAAGGCGCCGCGGACAAGAGCTACGGAATCCACGTCGCGCGCCTGGCCGGAGTCCCGCGCGAAGTCGTCGACCGCGCGAATGTGATCCTGAAAACGCTCGAAACCGATCACGTCGACCCCGAAGGCCAAACCAAAATCCCCGCCCGCCAGCAATCAAAGCCCAAGCACAAACAGCTGTCGCTGTTCGTAGACGATTCACACCCGGTCCTCGAAGAATTGCGACAAATGAAGATCGACGAGATGACCCCGCTAGCCGCGCTGCAGGCCCTGAGTCAGATCCGCGCGAAGGTGAAATGAGACGCTTCGCCGACCCGTAGCATGGACGCCCCGTCCGTGCGTAATCGGCCCTGCACGGACGAGGGCGTCCATGCTACGAATTGAAACGCCACATGGCAGCGAGCAGAAAGTTTCAGCCTCGGAGAGGCTGAACTACGACCAGCGCCAACAAATCGCAGGGTGGAGCCGGTGGTCTGCGAGCGGGTTACCTGTAGGGCGGACAATCCTGTCCGCCTTTGGTAGTCGAGGCCACTCTGGGGATGAATCGAGGGAGTATCAAGGTTTCTTGGATGCCGTGTTCTTCACGATGGCAAAGACGCGGGCCGGGCCGCCCGAGCCGGTTTCTATCTTGATCGGCGTGACGAACACGAAGAAGTCACGTCGCGGAAGTTTGCCAAGCTGCGCCACGTTCTCAATGGCATACCGGCCCGCTCCATTCACGGCGTGATGCACCGCGAAATCCTTGGACGGACCGTAGTCGATGCTGAGCGTATCAATGGCAATCGCTTTGACTACTCGTTGCTCCAGTAGAAACTTCGCGGCCTCCAGCGAGTAACCTGGAAAGTGCATGACTCCAGTAGCATCGCGGTTGCAGTAGCGGGTGGGATTCTTCCAATGCTGCCCCCAGCCAGACTCGAGGAACACGATCGCCCGGTCGGGAATCCGTCCGTGAGTTTTCTCCCAAGCCTCAATGTCACGGATCGACAGCCGGTAGTCGGCGTCCAGCTCGGCCTGCATCACGATATCGATCACGACACCCGGTCCGAACAGGTCGGCGTGTCGAATCTCATCCACGGCGGGCTGATTGCGTTCGAAGTGATTGGGTGCATCGACGTGCGTACCAAAATGCTCAGGCACGGCGAACGACTTTGATAACACTCCATTCTTGTCGAGCGTCGCAATCGTTTTCAGCTTGAACGGTTCGTAGTCATCGCCCGGCCAGAACGGGCTGCGATCGTTCAGCGAATACCCCAGGTCCAGGACCGAGACCTCATCACTCAGCAAGGCCTTCAAGGGCAATTCGAGCGTTGAGTCCGCCTTCGCAGCAGCGTCCTGCGACCAAGCCATGCTCGAATACAATCCCGCCAGAACAAACCAACCCAGCCACATCGACCATCTCAACGCCATGATGTGCTCTCCCCGAAACCGAAACCCGCGACCTGTCGACAATATCGTACCGGTCTTAAACAGAACATCTTCCTTGAACGTTGCCAAAGAGTAGCCTCAGCAACTCGCCAGATTGCGACTGACTCAGCCCGGGATGAGTTGGTACGACGGCGTGCAGGCAACTTGACCGTCAGGTCTGCGGCTGCTTTCGCTAAGAAGAATCCTGAAAAACTGAGCGAAAAAGTAACTTCCTGTGTCTACTCTGTGGTGCCCTTAACCGCATCTTCTATGCATATGATCGGAGTGCGATGACACACTTGAGACCACCGGCCTCGCTGGACCTTGACCGCACGCAACCGAGCGTATTCCTGGCCGGATCGATCGAGCAAGGTGCCGCTGAAGACTGGCAAACGACGATCGTCGCAGCCTTGAGCGACCTTGAGATCACGGTACTCAATCCGCGGCGCGAGGCGTGGGACGCGAGCTGGCCGCAAGAGTCCACCTTCAGCCCGTTTCGCGAACAAGTCGAATGGGAGCTGGCTGCTCAGGAGCAAGCAGACTTGATCGCGTTCTACTTCAGCCCGGCCACTCGAGCGCCCGTGACGTTGCTCGAGCTTGGCCTGGCAGCGGGGCGAAAACCAGCAGTCGTTTGCTGTCCAGAGGGCTATTGGCGACGCGGTAATGTCGACATTGTGTGTGGCCGGTATCATATTCCGCAGGTAGCAACGTTGACCGATCTGGTGCAGTATATTCGTCAGTGGTCGAGGTCGAAGTAGTGGCTCGCCAAGTTTGTCTCGGACTTGCCTTGGCTGGATGCAAACCGCAATGAATTGTCCAACCACCCATCATCTCAACGGCACCAGATCACATGCATCACGGCAGCGGTGGTCAGCGGCGGGCTTGTGGAAACTTCTGGTTGTCGGTTTTATCGCCGCGGCCGTCGGCTGCTTATCACGCGTGGAACGGCCAATTCGGGGAGCGCCGCCACCTCGAGAACAGTGGAGGGAGATTGGTTCAGAGGACTTCACGGTTCGCGCGTGCCCAAAGTATGCCCCGATGTGGCTGCGAAACGATTGCGAGCTGGCCTACACGAATGAAGGCCTACTCGAAATCATGCCAACTTCATTCTTTGGCTATCGCAGAATGCACAATCGCATGTACTCCGTCGCCCTGCGCCCAAAGGCTGGCGAGGAACTCTTCATTGACGGCGGATATTGGACAATCCAGAGCTTCACCGACGAAGAGATCTCCATTCAAGGTGAACCCCCGGACGAGAAGACCGGGGGGCGTTTCAGAACGATGCACAGTCGCTGGATCGTGCCATCGCAAGCGCGGGCCATTGCACATGGCTGGCAAGTCTTTGTGGAATCGGTACCAGACACCGACGATGGTGAACTCGTTGCGAAGATACTATTAGGACCGTGCGACAGTAGTAGCGTGCTGCACATACCTCTTGAGCCGATGCGGCCCGAAAAACCACACGTTTCGCGCGGTGATTATTTGCGATTCGGTCAGTTTTCTTATCAGGTTCAAGAAATCGTCGCAGACGGCAGCACTCGATCTCAACGGGGCTGGATCGACTTGAATCCGATCTGCCGCCATGTGGAAGTCGGTGGAGCCACGTTTACGCGAGGGGCACGTCTTGATCTGTTGGACGTGAAACTGGTGGATGGGGTTGCCAGAGCCCACGTCGTGATGACAGATCTGCGTCGACACGCCCAGGATGATGGAGCAAATCTGCTCGATGACGAGGCTGGAATCGATATCATCAATGTTGCGACACTTAAGCGGTGCCAGGAAATAGGCGGCTGTGATGTTGTTTTCCAGGACTGGGCCATCGCAGGCAAGACGTTGACGGTCGGTGACTATTCGCTCGTAATCAAAGACATCGAGTTCCGTGAGAATCAGAAATCATCAATTACCGTTGAACACGATCCAGAGTATCCGCATTAGGCATTCACATTAGGCATTCAGGAGTGGCCCGGACGGGCGGCACGCCCTTCCCGACTGTGTTTGGGCTGCCGGCGCGCCGAGAGCCGCAAGAGGCGATACGGACCGGTACTGGCAGAGACCCTCGAGCCGTTTGCCGCTGATCACTCCGTGATCAGAACGTTCTGATTGTGGAGCAATCAGCGACTTTGGGGCGGAAGTGTTCTTCCACCTCAAACAGCCTTGCGGCGCCTGCACCTCGCATTGCAAACTTTGGATTCGTTCCGGTCTGCTTGAACTTTTGAAGAGACTCACATGCGAGCGATTCTGCTTCTCTGTGTCTGGCTGGTGGCTCAAGGCGCGTGGGCCGACGAGGGTGCTCTGCATCAGCGGATTGATGCGCTGATCAAGCAAGGGGCGAAGGGCGGGGCCGCCGCGAGGCAGACGGATGATGCTGAGTTCTTCCGCCGCATCTGGCTCGACTTCGCGGGCCGCATTCCGACGGCTCAGGCCACGAAGGACTTCCTGGCGAGCACTGCGCCCGACAAACGGCAGAAGGCGTTGGAGGAACTCTTCGCTGCGCCAACATATGCGGATCGCATGGCGGACGCGTTCAATGTGATCCTGCTGGAACGTCGCGGCGAGAACCCTGACTTCAAGACGTACCTGAAGGCGTCGTTTGCGGCGAACAAGCCGTGGGATCAGTTGTCGCGTGAGCTGCTCAATCCCGATGCCGACAACGAAGGCGCTCGCGCCGCGGGTTTCTTCCTCAGCAAACGACTGGAGAACTACGGTCAGAACCCCATCGACTATCCGGGGCTGACTCGCGATGTCGGGCGGTTGTTCCTGGGCATGGACCTGCAATGCGCCGAATGCCACAACCATCTCTTCATTGATGACTACAAGCAGGCGGACTTTCAGGGCCTGTTCGCGGTGTATCGTAATACCTTCGTGCGGACGGACGTAAAGTTCCCGGCGGTGGGCGAACGGGCGATGGCGGGCAAGTGGGAGTTCGCTTCGGTATTTGATCCCGCCAAGGTTCAGATTGGTCCGCGCAGCCCGGGCGGTAAAGAGTTCGACGTGCCGCCGCCGAAGGTGGATGATAAGAAAAAGAACCCCAAAGACCTGCCGCCGCGTCCGGAGTTCAGCGGCGTGGATCTGCTCTCCAGGGAAATTACACATCGTGATAACCGGCAGTTTGCGAAGAACGCTGCCAATCGCATCTGGTTCGTGCTGCTGGGGCGTGGCATCGTACATCCGCTCGATATGCACCATTCCGCGAATCCGCCGTCACATCCTGAGTTGCTGGATCTGCTGGCGACGGAACTGGTCGCGCACAATTTTGATACCAAGTGGCTGTTGAAAGAAATTGCGCTGACCAACGCCTATCAGCGGTCGTCGCAAGAGCTCGATGCAGCGAAGCCGGCAGACCCCGCTCGGTTCCTGGTGGCGATTGAGCGGCGACTCTCATCCGAACAACTGATGTGGAGTACTCTGCAGGCGACCGAGGACATCGGCCGCGCCACTGGGGCGACAAAGAACGATGGCGCCCCCCCGTTACCTGCCGCTGATCAGATCAAGAAGGGTTTCAATGACGCCTTCGCCAACGACGCTCGCGATCCGGAAGAAGTGGTGAACTCGACGGTCAAGGGTGCTCTGTTCTGGCGCAACGATGCGTCCATCACGCAAGTGCTCAAGCGCCGTCCCGGCAATCTGCTCGACCGACTGGCTGGCATGTCCGACAACACCCAGCTGGTCGATGAGCTGTACCTGGCAGTGCTGTCTCGCCGCCCCGGCGCTACTGAGCAGGCTGACTTCGTGGCCTTCCTGAGTAAGTCTGGCAGCGAACGCGAGATCGCCATCCGCGATGCCGTCTGGGCGCTGGTTTCTTCGATGGAGTTTTTTGTCAATCACTGAGGCTGTGGCGGCGATGGGCTGATGGAATGGTGATGGGACCTCAGGGGACGTTGGCTGCCGTGGCAGCGTTCATGGATCGAACGCTTTAT
The DNA here is from genome assembly GCA_964386705.1 of uncultured Planctomycetaceae bacterium. Lineage (GTDB taxonomy): Bacteria > Planctomycetota > Planctomycetia > Planctomycetales > Planctomycetaceae > AM-0621. Next base: position 8,593 of record CAYLTY010000135.1, on the reverse strand, counting down.
CCCCACTCTCTAACCCCTGACAGGTCGCGGCTGTTATTCTCTCGCGGAACGATTGGCCTGAACCTGAAGCGGGTTCGCTTTCCTTCCGCAGAGAGACTCCATGAACAGACGCTGGTATCTGATTTGTTGCCTGTTGGGGCTGCTGGCGATTGCGCAGTCGGCCTGCGCGGCGGACAACGTTATTGTTGTCACGCTCGATGGCTTTCGCTGGCAGGAACTGTTCGGTGGCGCCGATGAGAAGTTCATCAACAAAGAGTCTGGTGGCGTCGTCAACATTCCCGCGATCAGGCAGAAGTATCTGCGGGACACCCCCGAGGCGCGGCGCGAAGTGTTGATGCCATTCTTCTGGGGTGAGATTGCCAAACGCGGGCAGGTCTTTGGCGACCCGGAGCGTAAGGCCGCCGCGAAGCTGACGAACGGCAAGAAGTTTTCGTATCCCGGTTACAGTGAATTGTTCGTTGGCTTTCCTGATCCGGAAATCAACAGCAACGCACCCACTCCCAATCCGCATATCAACGTGTTTGAGTTTCTGCAGCGTCAGTCGCAGTTCTCAGGCCGAGTCGCCGCGTATACCACCTGGGATGTGATACTGGCGATTCTCAACCAGAAACGCAGCGGCATCTTCATGGCTGCCGGTTGGGCTCCCATCGCTGATGATCCGCTGTCGGTCGGTCAGCGTCAGATCAACGAAATGCAATCGCGCTTACCGGTCTACTGGAAAGACAATGTGTATGACGTGGTGACGATGCACGGTGCTCGCGAGCACCTTCTGAAGCATCGTCCGCGTGTGCTCTATATTGGTTTGGGCGAGACCGATGAGTGGGCTCACGGCCGCCGCTACGACCTCTATCTGGACTCGGCTCATAATGCGGACAAGTTTCTATCTGAGTTGTGGCAGCAGATTCAGACCATGCCCGAATACGCTGGCAAGACGGCGTTGCTGATCACGACTGATCATGGCCGCGGTCTGACCGGGAAGGACTGGACCAGTCACGGAGCGGACATCGTCGGGGCTGAGTTCATTTGGATCGGAGTGCTCGGAGCTGATGTGCCAGCGCTGGGTGTCCGTTCGGACATCGAAGCGACGCAATCGCAGATCGCAGCGACTGTGGCACATCTGGTCGGGCAGGATTTCCGCTCGGTCAGTCCGAAAGCCGCCGCGCCGCTGAAGCTGGATCAACTGCCGACAAACAAATGAAATAGCTACCGCAGAAATATGGTAGGGCGAGGCTCCTGCCGAGCCGAGAGGGAGCAGGCACCGGCTCGACAGGAGCCTCGCCCTCCCAAACTGCGCCGCCGAACCGAAATTAGTATAGACCAAAAGTAATGACCGCTGCTGACACTCTTATCATCAACTGCGCGACGGAAGCTGATACCGACCAACTCGGTCGCGCGCTCGGCTTGGCGGTTGAGCCCGGCCTTGTCGTGGCACTCACTGGTAATCTGGGTGCGGGGAAGACTCGCTTGGTGCAGGCTGCTGCGGCAGCGCTGCAGGTGGAAGATCAAGACGTCAGCAGCCCGACATTCGTGTTGATCCGCGAGTACAACGGCACAACTCCGGTCTATCACTTTGATACATACCGCTTGCGCGACCTCGACGAGTTCCTGGAACTCGGGGCGGACGAGTACATGCACGGCGACGGCGTGTGCTTCATCGAATGGGCCGAACGTATGGCCGAGGCGCTGCCGCGCGATCGGTTGAGTATCACCATTGAAGTCACCAGCCCGGCCTCGCGCCGCTTTCACGTCGTGGCGTCGGGGGCTCGCTCCAGCCGAGTACTCGCGCGGCTGCAGCAATTTAACCAGGCAGCGGCTGATACGGATTCCAGAAATTAAGTGCGCGTAACGGATACAGCCGTGGCGAGTAATGTAGTTGACGGAACCGCACGGCGCGTCAGGGAGGGCGAGGCTCCTGCCGAGCCGCACCAGCCACTTGAAGCGGCTCGGCAGGAGCCTCGCCCTCCCGAACTGCGTTTCAGCTTCGCGCGGTTATTTTCTGCGAAGCGGCTGAGTAGCAGTTTATGCGGAGCGGTCGGACGCTATGCCAGGATGCTATGCATCACTTCGCCTTCGACGATTGTCAGGCGTTCGTCGCGGCCGTTGTGGGGGTAGGTGAGCTGTTCGTGGTCCAGACCCATCAGATGCAGGATGGTGGCGTGGATGTCGTGCACGTGAACCTTGTTCTCGATCGCGTAGAGGCCGATCTCGTCGGTGGCGCCGAAGGTCAGTCCGGGTTTGACACCGCCTCCGGCCATCCACAGTGAGAAGCCGAATGGATTGTGATCGCGGCCGTTGCCGCTTTCGCTCATGGGTGTGCGACCGAACTCACCGGCCCACACAACCAGCGTCGTGTCCAGCAAGCCGCGGCGCTTAAGGTCCTGCAACAATGCGGAGACGGGTTGATCGGATTCGCGGCAGAGCTTCGAGTGGTTGCCTTCGAGATCGCTGTGCGCATCCCACAACGAGCCGCAGCCCAGATAGACCTGCACGCAGCGCACGCCGCGTTCCACCATGCGACGCGCCAGCAAACAGTTGCGACCATTCGACGCCGTGGCTTCGTTATCCAGACCGTAGAGCTTGCGAGTTTCCTCAGTCTCATCGGCGATGTTCACGGCGATCGGTGCGGACGACTGCATCTTGAACGCCAGTTCGTAGGCTTCGACGCGGGCTTCGAGGCGGTCGTCGTCATCACGCTTCTCGGCATAGCGCTTGTTGAGCTGCTGCAGGAAGTCCAGCTTGCGACGCTGCTGGTCGGCCGAGATCGACTGCGCGGGCGACAGGTACAGGATCGGATCTTTGCCCTCGCCCAGCCGCGTGCCTTGAAACACGGCGGGCATGAAGCCGGTGCCCCACGCTCGGCTGCCGCCCGGTGGATCGGCACTGTTGTCGGTCATTACGACGTAGCCGGGCAGTTCATCGGAATCGACGCCGAGCCCATACAGGCACCACGCGCCCCATGATGGGAAGCCAGCCAGCATGGTGCCGGTATTCATCTGAGTGACCGCGCCGACATGCGTCTGAGCGTCCGCCGTGCAGCTGCGAACCACGCACAACTCGTCAGCCACTTTGGAGAGATGCGGCAACCAGTCGCTGAGCCAGAGGCCCGATTCGCCGTATTGCCGGAACGTGCGCTGAGTTCCCAGCAGCGGCGTATTGGCGGTGGCGCCCATCGCGGTGACGGGTCGCTTGAAGCTCGGCGGCAGCGGCTTGCCCGCCAGTTTCTGCAGTTCCGGTTTTGGATCCAGCAGGTCGATGGCGCTGGGACCTCCATCCACAAACAGCCAGATGACGTTGGTCGCGCGCGGCTTGAAGTGCGGATCTTTGGGACCCAGCGGCGACTCTTCGTCTTCCTCATCATCGTTGTGGCTGGCGCGAGCCTGCTGCGCGGCCAATGCTGCCAGCGCCACGCTGCCGAAGCCTGCTCCGGCGCGTGTCAGAAAGTCGCGTCGCGAAGTCGCACATTCGTGATGAACTGTCGTGGCGAGGCTGGAGCGCTTCATGATTCCGTTACCGCTTTCACTGGCCCACACTCATTCCACGTACATGAACTCGGTCGAGTTCAACAGGGCATGACAGAAGTCAACGACGGCCGCCGCCTGCTCGGGCGTGACCATGTTGCAGCGCGGCTCTGGCAACGCCGCTTCCGGCACCACGTCGATGTCCTTGTCGATGACCTGACCCTGCTGAGCGATGAACTTTTCGCCCGCGTCGAGTTCCTCACCCTGCGCCTGACGACCATATGCCTCGGAATAGGCATTGGCCACCAGAGTTCGGAAATTGCAGCCATGCGTTTTCAATAAGTCGCCCGCCCATTCGCGGGACTGATCCAAGGCGAACGAACTGTTGAACAGCGCCAGCGACTGCGGAACGGTGACCGTTTCGGCCCGTTCAGCGCAACTATTGAAACCATCGGGTGCGTCGAAGGCCGCGAGGATCGGATACCGCAGGTTGCGGCGCACGAAGACATAGATCGAACGCCGATTGCGATCAGCCACAAGTGTGTCCGGTTCCCATGCATAGCGACTCGACATCAATGCCTTCGGCAGATCCGGCTTGGCACTGGGACCGAACATGCGGTTGTTGGCCGTGCCCGCGACGAACAGCATCGCGTCGCGGACCGATTCACCCTGCAGCCGTCGGCGGTTGGCACGCCACAGCAGCTTGTTGTCCTCGTCGGACTCCATCGCTTTCGCATGCACCGCGTTGTGCTCTTCATCCACCTGAGCTGACTGCCGGTAAGTGGCGGACGTCAGGATCAACCGATGAATGTGTTTGAGTTGCCAGTTCTTCGCGACCAGTTCACTGGCCAGCCAGTCCAGCAGTTGAGGGTGAGTTGCCGACTGCCCCATCGCGCCGAAATCGTTCGGCGTGCCGACGATGCCATTGCCGATGTGCTGTTGCCAGATGCGATTGACGATGACTCGCGCGGTCAACGGATGAGTCGGTTGAGTCAGCCAGTTCGCGAGCTTTGATCGGCGCCCCGCCTTCGTTGCAGCACTGCTGACGAGATTGACCTGCTCAGCACCGCCGAGGAACTCAGGCGGTCCCGACTGCACCTGCCCCTTGTTCGGAGCACGCAGCAGACCGGTCGATAGTACGAACGTCGTCGGCGCGGTCGGTTCGGAATCAACAATGCTGGTCGTGGTTGGCAGCGGTTCGGGCTTGAGTCGATCAAACTCTTTCAATTGTTTGTCGAGTTCATCCCAGCGGGCTCGCTGCGGCGCATCGAGTCGCAAGTGGGCTCGCCCGTACCGGCGATTCAAGTAGCGGCTGCACAGATGGCAGAGTTGCTGCTGCAGGGTCGTCCGCTGTTCGGGTGGTGTTGCGAGGGCTGCTTGAGTTTCCGCGTCATAGGTCTCGGCGATCTCCGCGTGAATGGTCGCTCGATGCTGCTTCACGAGCTCGTCCATCTCCGCGCGGAGGGCAGTCGTTGCCTGCTCCCATTCGCGCGTGCGACGATCGAACTCGGTCTGTTCGGGCGGAGTTGCGATCACCCGTTCCTGAGGCAGCATCGGAGCGAACGTGGCCTGCAGGCGGTAGAAGTCGGTCTGCTTGATGGGATCAAACTTGTGATCGTGACAGCGGGCACATCCGACCGTCAGCCCCATGAACGCCAGGCTGGTGACGTCGGTTACGTCATTCAAAATATCCTGCCAGCTTTGCCGCATGTCTGAGGCGACCGCGTCTTCCGGATACAGCCGCAGGAAGTTGGTGGCGACGACGGCCTCCGAGTTGCCGGGTTCCAGTTCGTCACCGGCCAGTTGCTGGCGGATGAAGCGATCATACGGCAGGTCGTCGTTGAGCGACTTGATGACGTAGTCTCGATAGCGGAACGCCGTCGTGCGGGGTGAGTCCGATTTGAAGCCGTCGCTCTCCGTGAAGCGGACGACATCCAGCCAGAACTGAGCCCAGCGTTCGCCGTACTGCGGCGAGTTCAACAACTGCTCGATCAACCGTTCAAACGCATCAATCGACTGATCGGCCAGGAACGCAGCCTGTTGTTCGGGGGTCGGTGGCAGGCCCCACAAGTCGAAAGTCGCTCGCCGCAAGAGCACCAGCTTCGAAGCTTCGGCACTCGGTTGCAGCTTGTGCTCTTCGAGTTTGTGGAGCACGAAGTGATCAACCGGTGTGCGGTTCCAATCCTGGTTGTGCGTCGTCGGAGGTTCGGGCCGGGTCAGCGGCTGAAAGGGCCAGTCACCGCTGCTGAAATCATCGGCAGAGGCGATGGTTGCCACACTGCTGAGCGCAACGAGTCCGATCAGGCTGAGCGCCCCGGCAAGCAAACTGCGCGCGAAACTGACAATCACATGGAGACCTTCAGCATAGAGGGGGAAATTCGTACTGAAGACGTCGCGTCAAATTTTCAAAGTCGGTGCAAAGTCGGTGGGCATCTGGCCCGGTGCCGGCTGGAGGAAACAGCACGACGAACGGGTGATTCAAACTGCGGAAATCGGGCATCCTGCTCAGAAAACAGGCGGTTCGAAGCCGACGGAAGCCAGTCTGCGCCAAGGCTCTGTGTGCGAGTGGGTCCGGCGGCGAACAATCACGCGGAGAAAATGTGGAGGGTCAGTCAGGTAGGGATCTGGGGAGGTCAAAAACACAGATCATTAGCATATGAGCGAACATTGCCGAATCAAGCCCTCGTTCGGCGTCTCCGTCACGCGAACACGCCAGAGGCGGGAAAATGCCGCGAACAGAGGGGCTCAATCCCTCAACGTCGAAAACGCACGGGCTGCTGACGCATTAGGTGAGTTCGGCATCCGCCGCAAAGAACTCGCGGAGATTTTTGAGAACCGACTTGGCTCGCAGCTGAAAGTGGTCGGCATTGGTGGCCCAGCCGATTGGCGCGATGCGCACCTGGATCTCCACCAGCTTGCTGGCGCCGCGAGATACGGTACTGCGCTCGTCGCCGAACTCCAGCACCACCTCGACCGGCTGACGCTCGGGCGTCGATCCCCAGAACGGCACCATACCCCGGCTGCCGATCCGCAACAGCACACGCTTGTCGGTAACTTCGCCGATCTTCGCTTTGTACTCATCGACGAACGCCCGCACCTTGTAAACGATCATGCTGGACGTCACGCAGGCGTGGATCTTCGTTTCAAACTTGCGGGTGTTGCCGGTCACCTTCGGCGGATTGACCATATTGGGATCGGCCTTGCGCAGTTGCTCGCTGGTCAGCCGGCTGGTCTTGTTACGACCGCTGTGCTTCGACATGTAGAGCGCTTTGTCCGCGCGCTGCAGGACCGTGTCCGCGGTATCGCCCGGTTCCACTTCCGTCACACCGAAGGATGACGTGATACGGAACTCGTTGGTCTTCACGACGCGTGCCTTCGCGATCGCATTTCGCAGGCGCTCAGCGCGGTTGAACGCCTCGTCGATTTTCGTATCCGGGCACAGAATTACGAACTCTTCACCGCCATAACGCGCGACGAGTTCTCCCGAGTACGTCTCATGCTGCAGCAAGCGTGCGAGACTGACGAGCACCTCGTCACCTGCCGCGTGACCGTAAGTATCATTGGCGCGTTTGAAGTGGTCGACGTCCAGGAAGATGATCGAGAACGCCTTCTCGCAATTCGTCGCGCGATACTCAGCCATACGCAGATCGAGATGGATCTTCAATTCCCCGCGATTAGCCACATGCGTCAGTGCATCGCGACTGGCCATCAACCGCAGATCGCGGTCGCCCTCCTTCGTGTTGCGGCCTGACAGATCGCGAATGATCTCGGCAAAGCCATGCAGCTTGCCGGCCTGATCCACCAGCGGCATCGTCTGCACTTCAACGGGATGCCATTGATCCCCGGCCTGCTTCATCAGCAGTTCATTCGTCTGTGACCGACCCGATTCAGCAACTCCAAAGACCGGATAATCCTGCGGCTTCAGAGCTTCGCCATACTTGCTCTTATATTCAATAAAATTGCCGATGAATGAGCCGTTCGTTTCCCGCCAGTCACGCCCCAGCAGACGCGACAATCCGGAACTCCAGACGCGAACCTGGCCGTCGGGGCCGGTAATATGAAAACCGTCGTAGAGGCTTTCCAGCAGATACAAATACGAAAACACCTGACACACCGAACCGGCTTCCGTGATTTCCTCGCCAGACAGATTATACGGTTGCTGTTCGGCGTAGAGTTGTTCTGGAACACCGTTGAATTCAAACCAGCGAACCAGCGCCGCGATCACGTTGCCGTCGTACTGCGAACCAGCGCCGCGATGCAGGATTTCCAGAGCTTCTTTGTGTGAATAGCGATCGCGATAGACCTGCTTGGTCACCAGTGAATCATACGCATCGATGACCGCCAGAATGCGGGCTCCCTGATGGACTTCGCTACCGATGGTGCGGAAGCCGTGCGAAGCCCCATTAAAGTGCAGCGGCATCTGGCTGACGATTTGCACAATATCATCGTGCGCGCCGCAGGCCTGCAGCACGTCGCAGGCGATTTCGTCAATCAACGTCATCAACTGCGTTTCTTCCGGAGCCAGTCGGCCCGGCTTGTGCAGAATCAGATCCGGAATACCAATTTTGCCAATATCATGCAGCAGGCAGGCGGCTTCCAGAATTTGTAATTCAGTTCCTTCCCAACCCAAGTACTGCGCGACGGCGACGCCCAGCGAAGCGACTCGCCGGCAGTGATTCACAATGTTCGCGTCACGATACTGCAGCGCCAGCATCAGGCTGCGCAACGCGCCGCGTTCAATGAGCGCGTTCCAGCCGGTCGTTTCGTGGTTCTCTTTAGCCAGCGAAATGAGATCCAGCAGCAGGCGCGACGAGTTCATCGGATGGGACTGCGCCGAATTCGGTGCGGCAGCATTTTTGGCAGACAGGACTTCTTCGACGAGCATCGAACTTCCCCCAGCTTGGAATCTCAGCAAGGACGCAACTCAATCCCGGACGCCTCTGGCAACAGGCGCACCGCTCCGAATGGCGCAAGCTACCTCCAAACTTAGGTCACAGTTCCCAACCGTCAAATCGGCATTTCCGCTCGCCCGCCCGCAAACCCGTCACAACCGCGCCAAACTGTCCGTGAGTTATTGCTACCCCCGCCCCGCTTGCGGGGAGAGGGGCTGGGGGTGAGGGGCGAATGCTTCCTTT
>CAYLTY010000134.1:0-22468 GCA_964386705.1 uncultured Planctomycetaceae bacterium | reverse complement strand
TGGCGGTTCCTGGAAAGTGCGATTTGATGCTCTCACATCAACCGCACGACGTTCGGTTCCCGTGGATTTTCCAAGTGATGATCTTGGCTTTCGGTGCGTGAAAGCCAAGGTGAAGAAGTAGCTCGGTGCATCTGCAGTGAAAGTCGTTGTCTCACGTTGTGAGCGGGCTCTTCACTCCACCGGCAATCAGAAGACCTCTTTAGTAGTGCTGCAGGACAGTCAGGATTGGATTCATGAGTTCCGACCCCCAGTTGAATGAAGCAACGTCTCCCGCCCCCGAGCAACCAGTAGTTGCAACTCCTGAGGCTGCAGCTCCCGAGGCTGCGCCGGAAACCAACGCTCCCAGCGAACTGGCTCAGCAACTGCGCCAGAATCTGAAGCGTGCGGGCGAGTCCGTCGAAGCGACCTTGACGGAAGAAGAGATGAAGATGGCGGCTCAGGGAATCACTCCCAAGTCCCAGCAGAAGGGGCCGGTGGATATTCCTGACGCGCCCGAGTTAGGCGACCTGGAGGCGCAGCTCAGCGACGCGATGAAGGGCACTTTGCAGGAGAATGCCCCCGTCTCCGAAACCGCTGCCAAGCCAGAGATGCCAACTGAAGGTGTCAAGATTCAGGGCACCGTCCAGTCCATACATGGCGACGATGTGTTCCTGGATCTCGGTTTCCGCCTGCCCGGCGTGTTGCAACTGCGCCAGTTCGAAGGCACCGAACCACCGCAGGTTGGCGCTCAGGTGCTGGTGACCGTTCGCAAGGTGGATGAAAACGAAGGCCTGATTTCGGTCAACCTGCCGCGCGGCAAGCATAAGGTCAGCGGCAACTGGGATGCGGTCGAAGCTGGTCAGATTGTCGATTGCACGGTGACGAAGACCAACAAGGGTGGCCTCGAAGTGCAGGTCGGATCGCTGCGCGGCTTCATGCCCGCAGGTCAGGTTGACCTGGGTTTCATTGAGAACCTCGATCAATACGTCGGTCAGAAGTTTCAGGCGCGTATCATCGAAGCCAACAAGTCGAAGCGCAACTTGGTGCTCAGCCGCAAGCAATTGCTGGTGGAAGCTCGCAAGGATGCGGAGGAAGACTTCTGGAAGAACCTGACCGAGAATCAGGAGTACCAGGGCACCGTCAAGACCATCAAGGACTACGGCGCCTTCATTGACCTCGGCGGTGCTGATGGCTTCCTGCACGTCGGCGAGATCTCCTGGAACCACATTCGCCATCCGAACGAAGTGCTCAAGGAAGGTCAGTCGGTCAACGTGAAGGTGCTGAAGCTGGATCGCGAAAAGAACCGCATCAGCCTGGGCATGAAGCAGTTGACTCAGAACCCGTGGATGGCCGCTGCGGACCGCTATCCCGCCGATTCGACGGTGCACGGCAAAGTGACGCGAACCACCGAGTTTGGCGCGTTCGTGCAACTGGAACCGGGGATCGAAGGCATGATCCACATCAGCGAACTGGAACATCGCCGCGTCAAGCGTGTGATCGACGTGGTGAACGTTGGCCAGGAAATTGATGTCAAGGTGCTGGAGTTCGATGTCGACAAGAAGCGTATTGCGCTGTCGCTCAAGGCGCTGAAGGCTGCTCCCGTCGAAGAACAACATGCGGAAGACTCTAAGGCGGCTCCTCCACCACCGCGTCGCCCGCGCGGCGATCTGAAGGGCGGACTCGGAGGCAAAGCCTCGGGCGGTCTGTTCGGTAACTCCGCAGACTACTCTCGCTAATTTGCAACGTTGAATGTTTTCGCAGGGGCAGCCGTTTCGAATTCTGGTTGGGTCGGTGCGAGCTTTGTTTCAATCAAAGCTCGCATCTCTCCGAGTTGCAGAATAGAAATGACTGCCTCTATGGCTTTGTTCGCGAATTGGAAGTCCCATTCCGCCACTCATGCGTCGAGCATGCAGGACGTCGGACGATGTGGTTCTATTATATTCTCTACGGTCCACTGCTGTTTCTCGGTCTGATTCTGGCTGTGGGAGCGGTCTGCTTCCTCGTACTCGGGACCGGTGTTCGCACTATTGCCGAGACCGATTCTGAGCTGGCTACGCTGAAGTGTTTCCACTGCGGTCGAGAAACATTAGTCGGCCAAAAACTCTGCCAACACTGCGGTCAGGAACTGCAGTCGTAGAGTTCATCAGGGATGAGGTGGTCCGCTCCTTCCTGAGGTCAGACGCACGGAAGCTGGCAGCGCTGATTGCTTGCGTGCCGCCTGCTGGATCCATCAACCCGCCCTTGACGGAAATGCAATGTCTGATAGCCTTCGATGACTTGTCTGACATGTTGATCGGAGTAATCAGATGGCTGTGGTGGTTCGATCAAAGCGTGAAATCGACAACGAATTGGCTCCGGGCTTGGTGGAGTCGGTGGTGCGGTCGTTGCGCGAGCGCATTCTGGCCGGTGAGTTTGTTGAGGGCGTGCTGCCTCCGCAGGGGGAGCTGGCGACCGAGTTCGCGGTATCGCGGAGCGTCATTCGTGAGGCAATGCAGCAGTTGCAGTCGTCGCGACTGATTGAACTCTCGCAAGGGCGTAATGCGCGGGTTGTCCCGGTAGGCTCGGACGCGATCATCGACAACTTGCAGCTTTTCATGCAGCGCAGTCAGGCCTCATTACTGCACCTTGCTGAAGTGCGACAGCCGCTGGAAGCAGAGATTGCCGCGCTGGCCGCCGAGCGGATTGATGACGAGGCGTTGCTGAGATTGCACATCTCCGTCCGCAAGCTGGCGGAAGCGAAGACTTCCGAAGAACAGATTGATGCGGACATCGACTTTCATCGCATCCTGGCCGAGGCGACGGGGAATCCGATCTATCTGTTTCTGATGGATGCACTGGCTGAACTGCTGCGTGAGTCGCGTCGCAAAACGATTGGGCTTGGTGGTGTTGAGCCCGCTCTGGAAGGGCATCGCGCTGTGTTGCAGGCCGTCCAGAAAGGCAACGCGAAAGCTGCGCGAGCGGCCATGCTGGAACACGTGCAGGCATCGCGTCGAGACCTCGAAGCGTTAATGGAACGAAAGGGTCGCTCATGAATCGTCAGTCGCTCGCTGCCGTTCATTTTGGGCGTTGGCTCAAGTCCGGGTTCGCTCTCTTGATTGCCTGGTTCGTGCCAGCGCAGACCGCGCGAGCCGCGGAGCCGAACGACTTCTTTCAGAAGAAGGTCGCGCCGATCCTGCAGGCTCGCTGTGTGAGCTGCCATAACTCGCTCGACCGCAAAGGGGCTTTCTCGCTGCAGAAGCCTGATGACGTGGCTGACAGTGGATATGTCGAAGCGGGCAAGCCGGACGACAGTGAGTTCCTGAAGGTTCTGATCTCTCAAGGTGGCAAACGGGCGGCGATGCCGAAGAACGGTGAGCCGCTCAAAGCGGAAGAAGTTGCTGCGATTCGCGAATGGATTGCTACGGGTGCCAAGTGGCCTGACGGTTTCGTGATCGAGGAAGCGGTTGTCGAGAACTCGGATTGGTGGTCGTTTAAGCCGCTCAAGAAGCCCAATGTCCCTCAATTCGAAGGGCAGGATGCGGCTTTGGTTCGCTCGCCTGTTGATGCATTCGTGCTCAAAACCCTGCGTGATCAGAAGCTTGATCACTCGGTGGAAGCTGACAAACGCACGCTGATTCGTCGGCTCTACTTTGATCTGATCGGATTGCCGCCGACGCCCAGTGAAGTGGATGCGTTCGTGGCCGATACAACCCCGAAGGCTTATGAGAATCTGGTTGAGCATTTGCTGGCATCGCAGCATTACGGCGAACGCTGGGCTCGGCACTGGCTGGATGTCGTGAAGTACGCGGACACCTGCGGCTACGACAAGGACAAGCTCCGACCAAATGCCTGGCCATATCGCGACTACGTGATTCGCGCGTTCAACGAAGACAAAACCTATGCCCGTTTTGTGCAGGAGCAGGTTGCGGGCGATGTGCTGTTTCCCGGCACGGCCGACGGAATTCTGGGGCTGGGTTTCATCGCTGCCGGACCATGGGACTTCATCGGCCATGTCGAGGTGCCCGAAGGCAAGATCGATGGCAAGGTCGCGCGGCACACCGATCGCGACGAAATGGTGACCAACACCTTGAACACGTTCTCGTCGATGACGATTCAATGTGCTCAGTGTCACAACCATAAGTTCGACCCGTTTACTCAAGAGCACTACTACAACCTGCAATCGGTTTTCGCGGCCGTCGATCGAGCTGAGAGGCCGTATGACCTCGACCCGCAAGTCGAGAAGCGACGCCAGCAGCTTGATGCTCAATTGCGTGCCGCGCGAGCCACGCTCGGCGGCTTGAATGCGGCCGTTCAAAAGGATGGCGGGCCGGAACTGGTGGCGCTTGAGAAGCGGCTCGCCGAGCTGTCGCCGAAAACTCAACCGGCCGCGAAGCGTCCTGAGTTCGGTTACCACAGCGGCATCTCACCGAAGCAGGACGTGGAGAAGTGGGTGCAGATCGACTTGGGGCGCGAAGTTGAGATCTCCAAGATCGTGCTGCATGCCTGCCATGACGATTTTAATAGTGTCGGTGCGGGTTTTGGGTTCCCGGTGCGTTTCGCCGTTACGTCGTCACTGACCCCGTTTGATCAGGCGAACGCCGCCGGTGTGACATCACTTACGCTGCACGATGCCACTTTGAGAGATACTCCGAATCCGGGATTGGTCCCGTATGAAGTCGCTGTCGAGAAAACTCGCACGCGTTATTTGAGAGTGACCGCGACCCGACTGGCATTGCGTGCGAACGACTACATTCTCGCGCTGGCAGAGATGCAGGTCTTTGATCCCGAAGGCAACAACGTTGCTTCGAAGGCGGCTGTGACGTCACTCGATTCGATCGAAGCTCCGGTGCGTTGGGCAAAGACCAATTTGACGGATGGCATTTGGGCGACGGCGGGAGATGCCGCCGCGATTCAAGAATTCGCCGAAGTTCAGAAGCAACACCGCGCGATTCTGGACCGCATCACGACGCCGGAACGAGTCAAAGAGCGGGCTCGATTGGGGAAAGAAATCGAGTCATTCGAAACGCAACTGCAGGGTTTGCCAGCGGGCAAGATGGTCTATGCCGCAGCCACTCATTTCGCGCCGCAGGGAACTTTCACTCCGACGAGCGGTAAGCCTCGCGCTGTGAATTTGCTGCATCGCGGGAACGTGCTGCAGCCGCGTACTCCGTCGCTGCCAGGTACGCTGCCGATTCTGCCGGCTTCTGTAGTCGCTGCAGCTAACAAGCCAGCGGTCTCGCAGGCTACCTATGACTTTGATGCTGCTGGCCGCTTCGCGCTGCCCGCGAATCATTCCGAAGGTGACCGTCGTGCGGCGCTCGCAACATGGCTGACGCGGCCTGACAACCCACTGACATGGCGTTCGTATGTGAATCGAATCTGGCAGTATCACTTTGGTCGCGGTCTGGTCGAAACGCCGAACGACTTCGGTCGCATGGGCAAACTGCCGACGCATCCGGAACTTTTGGATTGGCTCGCCGCCGACTTCCGTGATAACGGCCAGTCCACGAAGAATCTGCACCGCCTGATTGTCTTGAGTTCTACCTATCGACAGTCGTCGGCTCATCATGATGTGAGTGCCGCGGTCGATTCAGAGAATCGCTACCTGTGGCGCATGAATCGCCGCCGCCTTGAGGCCGAGGAGATTCGCGACGCCATGTTGGCTGTCAGCGGGAAGCTGGATTCCAAGATGGGCGGTCCCGGCTACTTCCTGTTTGTGCTGGAGCATACGGCACATTCGCCGCACTACGAGTATCACAAATTCAACCCTGAAGATCCTGCGTCGCACCGGCGTTCGATTTATCGCTTCATAGTTCGCTCGCAGCCCGATCCGTACATGACGACGTTGGATTGTGCGGACTCCTCGCAAAGTACGCCGCAACGTAATGAGACCCTCACTTCGCTGCAGGCTCTGTCATTGCTCAACAACGGTTTCTCGCTGTCGATGTCGAAGCATTTCGCCGCGAAGCTGGCGGCTGAGAAGTCAGCTCCGGAAGAGCAAGTCGTACTCGCCTTCAATCGCATTTCTGGTCGTCAGCCGACCGACGCGGAGCGAACCGAGTTAACGGCTTATGCTCAGAAACATGGTCTCGCGAATGTTTGCCGGGTGCTCTTCAACCTCAGCGAGTTTGTCTACGTCGACTGAAAGGGCAGGGGGGAAAGTGATCTTCGCGGACCTGCGTTGAATCTGGTTTCAAAGCCTCTGAGACATCATGACGTACGGTGTGCTATTCATCCTGATTTCTGGTCTGATGACCGCGAGTGCGTTGATCTCGCGCGGCTCGCAGTTTGTTTTACTGTGGCCTGCGCTGAGTTTCGGCTTGGTTGGTGTCGCCTATCTCGGGATGGGCGGTCGCATCTTCGGCAAGCAACGCGATGGCAGCCTGCGCTGGGCGAATGTGATCGCACTGCTTCCTTATCTGCTGCTTGTGTGGAGCGTTTGGCACTTGCTGAGATGGGTTCGCAAAGGGCAGCCTTATCAAAATCTGACGGATGGCATTCTGATTGGGCGTCGCTTGTTGCCGTCCGAGGTTCCAATCGGTCTCGCAACGGTGATCGATCTGACCTGCGAGTTTCCGGAGATACGACCGCTTCGACGATTGCAGTATCGAAGTTTTCCATTGTTGGATGGCATGTGCCCTGCGGTCGAACAGTTGCGAGGTTGGGCTCAGGAAATCCTCGCCGCACAGCCTCCCGTGCTCATTCATTGTGCGGAAGGGCACGGACGAACGGGGCTTGTGGCCGCCGCTTGTTTGTTGGAACGTGGTCTTGAGAATACTGCAGAAAGCGCGATTCGTTTTGTGCGCCAGCAGCGTCCGAGTATGCGACTGAATGCACGACAGCAAGCCTTACTCGAAGCGGTTGCCAATCAGATTGCCGGCAGCCGACCGACACACGGAGAGCAGCCCTCATGATCAATCGACGTGGTTTTCTCTGGCAGTCAGCCCATGGATTCGGGTCACTCGCGCTGGCATCCATGCTGCAGGCGGACGGGCTGACGAATGCAGCGGTGGCGGGCGATGTCGGATCGAATGCGGTGCTGAAGACGTTGCATCGACCGGCCAAGGCCAAGCGGATTGTGCAGCTCTTTATGTCCGGTGCGGCTTCGCATCTGGACCTGTGGGATTACAAGCCTGAACTGGAGAAGCACCACGGTGAGGCCTCCAACTTCGGCGAGTATGTGGAGGCGTTTCAGAACGGTCTCGGGCCGTGGATGAAGTCGCCGTTTGCGTTCAAGCCCTACGGCAAGTGCGGCAAGATGCTGAGCGACGTGGTCGCGCCGCTGGGCGAGGTCGCTGATGACATGGCCTTCGTGCACAATGTCGTCGGTAAGACGGGGGTACATTCGCAAGCCACGTTCCTGCAGGCAACCGGTTTTCAGAATCCCGGCTTTCCGGGGATGGGAGCCTGGATTAGCTACGGCCTGGGTTCGATGAACGACAATCTGCCAACGTTCGTCGTACTGCCGGATCATCGCGGCTATCCATCCAACGGACCGAAGAACTGGGCCTCGGCTTTTCTGCCGGCGAGCACTCAGGGCACCACGATCTTTCCGCAGCGCGAGATCCCGATTGAAGACCTGCTGCCTCGTTCTGACTTTGTGACATCCGACAGTGATCGTGATGGGCTTGCGTTGTTGAATCGCTTGAATCGGGGTTTCGAACAGCAGCGGCCGGGCGATTCGCGACTCGACGCGCGGATCAAGACGTATGAACTCGCAGCCAAGATGCAGCTCAGCGCGCCGGAAGCACTGGATCTTTCGAAAGAGCCAGATCACATCTTGAAGATGTATGGCTTGGAAACGGCCGGCAAGACATATCCCACCGAGATCAATGTTCCCGAAGAGGCGGAGTATTTCGGTCGCAAGTGTTTGATCGCCCGGCGACTGCTGGAACGCGGCGTGCGGTTCGTGCAGATCTGGTCGGGCAACGATAACAGTTTCCCGCGGCGCAATTGGGATAGCCATGAGGATGTCGAGCGCGATCACGGTCCGCTGGCGATGGGCATGGCCGTGGGGGCGGCGGCACTCATCAAGGACCTCAAGCAACGCGGACTGCTTGAAGACACGATCGTTTTGTGGACCACTGAGTTCGGGCGCATGCCATCAACACAGGGCAGCAAGGGCCGCGACCATAACCCCTATGTCTTCAGCAACTGGCTGTGCGGTGGTGGCATCAAGGGCGGCGTAACTCACGGTCCGTCTGATCAATGGGGCTACAAACCGCTCGATCGCGAGAACCCCACGCAAGTCTACGACATTCATGCGACAATGCTGCATCTGATGGGCATCGACCACACGAAACTCACGGTGCGCAGCAACGGCATCGACCGGCGTCTCACCGACGTGCATGGCCACGTGATCGAAGACCTGCTGGCGTAACACCAGACATCCCTTTGAACACACGCGCGTCAGCCAGTCAGGCTGATGAGTTTGACGACGACTGCCGGACTCAGGCCGCAGGTCAGCAGGATCAGCGCACCAACGACAGTGGCAGCGAAGATCCAGGATTCCGATGCGAGCGACAGGCGACCGAGCGGTTCGTGCCAGTACATCACTCCGAGAACTTGTATCACTCGGACGCTGGCGGTCAGCAAGACAACGATCGCGAACAGCATGCAGGCCAGCACGGCCGGATTCGGGACGGCGCCTGCCTGATCGCTGACTGGTGTTCCCGGCACGAACGCGGTGCCCAGAACCCAGAACCAGCTCCAGAAGCCCGGTAGCGGTGGTAGCGGAGTCAGGGACAGCAGAGCCAAGGCTAGACATCCACCGGCCAGCGGTTGGCTGCGACCCAGGCCGGTCAGCTCTTCGAGGAACTGAAAGCGCTCAGCGCGCAGGACGTATTCAATGCCGACTGCGACCCATTGCGCGATAGAAGTGACGACCAGCGTGACGATTGCTGGAGCGACGCCGATGAGCAGGACTCCGCCCAGAAAGATCTGATCCGATTCGCGGCTTTCGGAGGCTGATGCTGCGATCACCAGCCAGATCAGCCCGACTTGTGCCGTCGTGAGGCGGACCACCAGCAGTTGAAGCTCGTCGCGCTGCCACAGGCTGATCAGCGCCAGGCCGAGCGTCAGCAGGCTCAGTGCGACGGAGATCACCAGCGCTTCCGCTTCCAGACCTGCCAGCGTCTGCGCGCCTAATCGCCAGGCAATTGTCAGGCCCAGGGCTCGGGAAAGGGATGACCAGAGCGTCGCCTGCCATGCGGGAGCCAGATCGAACCAGTCCCAGACACGGTGATGTACAGGAGCGGCTCCGAGCAGAACCGCCGCAGCGATGAAGATGCACACGGCTGCGGTGCGTCCCGCGAACGGGCTCCAGTTGGTCTGCATGGACGCGCTTTGTTCCGCCAGCTTCTCTCGCAGCACGCCAGCGATGGACTCCAGGTCCGCGCTGCCGGTCAGCGACATCAGGATGACGCCAGCGAGCAGCAATCCCGCGAGGACCGTTACTCCGACCACCCGGCATCGATCGGCTAGCTTGCGTCGCGGTTCCTCTGTATCAGCGGCCAGCGTCGCGTCAGGCTGGCTGTCGATTGCTTTCGCCCAAACGAATGTGGCGATTTCGAACACGACCACCGCTATCAGGACAATGGGCAGGCGATCGAGCGTAATGGCCGCCGCAACCGCGCCGACGGCGGCCAGAATCGCACCGATGCGTCGAGTATTCCCAGACAACCGCGCGGTTTCCTGCATTTCCCCGTCCTGCCAGACTCATTTCACCGGTCGATCGGCGAACTGTATCGGCTCAGTCCGCAGAATTCTGTGGCACCGCCGTTATATTCCCGCCCGCGATTCGCTTGCCCCTTATTGGACGGGGTTTTGAAAGAACTCAGACAAAGGACCGGTCATGGACACGGGAGTTGGCGGCGAGCAGCGTGGAGTTGGCTCGAAAAGCTTCGTCGGCCTGATCCTCACCCAGTTTTTTGGGGTTTTGAACGACAACATGCTGCGTTGGTTCGCCGTACGCGCGGTGGGGACGGTCATGGATAAGAACCTGTCGGCGGCAGTAGGGCTCGCGTGCTTCACTGTCCCGTACATTCTGTTCGCGGTGCCTGCCGGGTTTGTGGCCGACCGCTTCAGCAAACGAAATGTCATTGTCGCCTGTAAGGTGGCAGAAATCTTCATCATGGCCCTGGCGATGCTAGCGCTTTCGACGGGCAGTTCGGTGTTACTGTTTGGGGTGGTCACGCTCGCGGGCATCCATAGCGCGTTGTTTACGCCGTCTAAATATGGAGCGATCCCTGAACTGGTCTCCCATGAAGCGCTTTCCGCAGCCAACGGCTGGATGGGCCTGACGACCGTCGCTGCCTCAGCGTTAGGCGTTGTGGCTGGCTTAGGCCTGTATTCCGCAGGGGAAATCGATCTACATCATCCGCCTGGGCTTTCCGAGTTGACCCTACCGGCCGCAGCCATGACCGGTGTCGCCATTGTGGGCACGTTGGTGAGCCTACTCATTCGCCGCACTCCGATCGCGAATCCGGAACGGAAGCCAAACTTCAATATCTTCGCCGCAGCCCGGCATGACCTGGGCTTGCTGATATCGAATCAGGCTCTGTTCCGCACAGCCTTGGGCGTGGCATTCTTTTGGGCGCTGGCTTCGTTGTCACAGTTGACGATCGATCGCTTTGGTCCAGAAACAGTTGGTTTGAAGGATCCGTATACCGGAGTGCTCAGCGCCGTCCTGGTCCTGGGACTTGGCATCGGCAGTGTGCTCGCAGGCATTGCCTCGAAAGGGAAGGTGGAACTGGGCATCGTGCCGGTGGGAGCAGCCGGTATCACCCTCAGTTCCATTTTGCTGTTCGTGACGGGCATGTTCATTGATTCCACAGTAGCGCCTACCGAGCAGGTGTCGGTCTATCTCTCTTGTGTGTGGCTCTTCACGCTCGGAGCGAGTGCCGGCTTTTTTGACATCCCTCTGGAAGCCAATCTGCAGCACCGCAGCGAGGCATCCACGCGCGGAACGATTCTTGCCGCTACGAATTTGATGACGTTCTCCTTCATTCTGGGTGCGTCGGTTTTGTTCTACGTGCTGCGTTCGGTCTTTGGACTCTCGCCGGCAGCGGTCTTCCTTATCGGCGGGCTGGGCACGATTCCGGTAATTGCCTTCGCCTTCAATGTGCTGCCGCAGGCGACCATCCGATTCATCGTGTGGGTGGCCAGCATGTTGGTCTATCGCATCCGAGTCATCGGCAAAGAGCACATTCCGCAAGAGGGCGGTGCCCTCATCGTCTGCAATCATGTCACGTGGTTAGACGGAATCTTGATGCTGCTAGTTTCGGATCGTCCGGTCCGTATGCTGGCCTATGCCGACTATGTCACGGGCAAAGGCTTCACCAGTTGGCTGTGCAGTACCTTTGGAGTTATCCCCATCAAGGGCGACGGAGGTCCGCGAGCCCTGATTCAAGCTTTGAAGACGGCTCGCGAAGCTGCAATCAACGGCGAACTGGTCTGCATCTTCGCGGAAGGCGCGCTCACGCGGACGGGCCAGCTACAATCGTTTCAACGAGGCTTGCTGCGAATCGTTGAAGGCACTCAAGTTCCGGTGATTCCAGCTTATCTAGACGAACTCTGGGGCAGCGTGTTCAGCTACCACGGGGGACGCTTCTTTTGGAAGTTCCCCAGCAAGTGGCCGTTTCCGATCTCGATCTTGTTCGGGCGTCCCATCGCCAATCCCGACAGCGTTACTGAAGTCCGTCAAGCCGTTGAACAACTAGGAGTCGATGCTGTGAGCCATCGTCACAATTTCATGATCCCTCCGCGTCAGATGTTGCGAGCCTGCAAGCAAGCCAAATCTCGATCGAAGATTGCGGACTCAGCGGGCATGGACCTCAACGGCGGTAAGTTCCTCACCGCAACGTTGGCCTTGGGGCGAGTGCTCACTCGCGAATACATCAAAGCCGACGAGAAAATGGTCGGCGTGCTGCTGCCTCCGTCCGCTGGCGGAGCGATCGTCAACGCGGCTTTGGCGGTGTATGCCAAGACGTCGGTGAATCTCAATTACACGCTGTCCGACGATGTGGTGAATTACTGCATCAAAGAAGCAGGTATCAAACGCGTCATCACCAGCAAGAAGTTTCTGGAAAAGAAACCGATGCAGCTGGATGCCGAAGTCGTCTTGATTGAAGACGTCAAAGAACGCGTCGGCAAGATGGACAAGTTCATGGCGGCTTACGGGACCTTTGTGGAACCCGTGAGCTTGCTCGAACGACGTCTGGGCCTGCACCGTGTTGGAGCCGACGAATTGCTGACGGTCATCTTTACGTCTGGTTCCACCGGCGAGCCGAAGGGCGTGATGCTGTCGCACCTGAACGTCGGCTCCAACATTGCCTCAGTGAATCAACTCTTCCAACTGACCGAGAAAGACACGCTGCTGGGTGTGCTGCCGTTCTTCCACAGCTTCGGCTACTGCCTGATGTTGTGGGCTCCATTGATCCTGCCACCGAAGGGCGTTTATCACTTCAACCCACTTGATGGTCGCACAATTGGTCAACTGTGTGAGAAGCATCGCGTCACCATCATCGCCGCAACTCCGACCTTCCTGAAGACATACCTCAAACGCTGCACTAAAGAGCAAATGCAGCACGTGAACCTGGCCATTTGCGGTGCCGAGAAACTGCCCGAAGCCTTGGCCAAAGAGTTCCAGGACGCGTTCGGAGTCTGGCCAACCGAAGGCTACGGCGCCACCGAACTGTCGCCACTCGCGTCTTGCACGGTCCCTGATGAGCGCAACAACGCTGCTGGAACGGGTCAGAGTGGTTGGAAGCCCGGCACCGTGGGACGACCGATCCCAAATTGCGCAGCCCGGGTCATTGATCCTGATACGCGCCAGGAACTCGGTGTCAATAAGCCCGGCCTCCTGCAGATCAAAGGCCCGAACGTGATGGTCGGCTACCTCAACCGCCCCGATAAAACCGCCGAGGCCATTCACGACGGTTGGTATAACACGGGTGATATTGCGATTATCGACGACGAAGGCTTTATCACCATCACCGGCCGCCTCAGCCGCTTCTCCAAAATCGGCGGGGAGATGGTGCCTCATATCCGCATCGAAGAAGAGCTGGCCAAAATCGTGGAAGACCCGTCTTCCGAAGAGCCCGAGATCCGAGTCGCCGTGACTGCCGTCCCCGACGAAAGCAAGGGCGAGCGACTGATCGTGCTCCACAAGAAGTTGACCAAGCCAGTTGATCAAATCCTGAAAGCACTCAGCGCCGCCGGCCTGCCGAACCTGTGGCTCCCCGGCTCCGACAGCTTTTTGGAAGTCGAATCCATTCCCCTCCTAGGCACCGGTAAACTCGACCTCCGAGGTATCAAGGACGTCGCCATGGAAAAATTCGCGAAGTAACCTGATTCACATTCAACTACCCCGCTTGCGCTAACAAAGGACGTCCCGCTATGCCTTCTAACACTGTTCAGCTTCACCGA
This sequence comes from uncultured Planctomycetaceae bacterium, assembly GCA_964386705.1. Lineage (GTDB taxonomy): Bacteria > Planctomycetota > Planctomycetia > Planctomycetales > Planctomycetaceae > AM-0621. Next base: position 9,082 of record CAYLTY010000134.1, on the reverse strand, counting down.
GTGCTCCGAACCAAGCCGGAGAAAGTCTATCGTGCATTTCTGGACCCTGATGCATTAAGTAGGTGGCTGCCACCGTATGGATACCTTTGCAAAGTGCACCATATGGATGCCAAGGTCAAAGGCACGTTCAAGATGTCGTTCATCAACTTCTCGAGCGGCAACGGACATTCCTTTGGTGGTGAGTATCTGGAACTCATTCCGAACGAACTGATTCAATACACGGATCAGTTTGACGACCCGAATCTTCCCGGTGTGATGAAGATAACCGTCAGCTTGAAGCCAGTTGCGTGCGGGACGGACGTCAGCATCGTGCAAGCCGGGATTCCAGCCGCTATTCCCGTTGAGATGTGCTACCTCGGCTGGCAGGAGTCTCTTCTGCAGTTGGCCAATTTGGTTGAACCAGACATCCCAGGCTAGTGCTCTGTCACAGCACGGATTGGGGTTGTAGCCACGCTCGCCAGAGCGTGGGATCCTTGTGAAACGCGTCCGCAAACCCACGGTCTGGCGACCGGGGCTACCCCAAAATTTAGTGGCATGGATAGCAAGTAACGCGATCAATTCGGCTGCGGGACTTCGTCGCAGATCACATTGAAACTGGCCAGGGTGTTTGGACCGAAGGTAGTGCTGATGGCCACGTCGACGGCGTCTCGTCCGCGGGCAATGAGGACTCGGCCGATTCGTGACGTGTTGTTGCGCGGATCGAAGACGTACCACTGGCCGCCGAGAAAGGCTTCAAACCAGCCGGCGAAATCCATCAGTCCGTAAGGGGGCGGCATGCCGACATCCCCGAGATATCCGGTGCAATACCGGGCCGGGATATTCAAGCAGCGGCAAAAGGCAATCGCCAGATGGGCGTAGTCGCGGCAAACACCGATTCGTTCGTTGAAGGCTCCCACCGCCGTCCGAGTAGGCCGGGCCTGAGTGTAATCGAACTTGATATGGTGATGCACAAAATCGCAAATAGCCTGCACTCGGGGCCAGCCCAGCGGAGTATTACTGAATTGTTTCCACGCGAAATCGGACAAAAGGTCGGTCTCGCAATAACGACTCCCCAGCAGATAGATCAGTGTGTCCTCGGGCAGTTCCCAGACGGGATGCTGGCGTGCCGTGAGGGCCACCGGTTCCGCGATTCCGGTTGAGCGGATGACGGCTGAGGTACTGATTCTGGTTCGGCCTGCCGGCGCTTCGATGCGGCTGCACCAATTCCCGAATCCATCCCGGTAGGGCGTGATCATCACCGGCGGGCTGGTGACAAGATGATCCGGCTTCACGATTTCGTAGGCGTGGCTGTAGTGGATGTTGAGCATCAGCAGCATCGGCGTGGGTTGAGGACAGTCGTAGATCAGTTCATAGCCCACTTTGATATAGATGGTATCACTCGCCTTTACTGTGATTGAGACACGAGAAAGACGCCCCTCGGCAGTTGAGCCGCGATGCAATTTCTCCCGGTAACAGAATTTACCGGATCCCCATGGTACTATAATGACGGACATCTGACGCTGGCCGGTGGTGTCATTAATCCGGAAGTTGAGGTAAATACGTGCCGTTGCGACTGCCCGCACACACCGCAACAAAGCGCCGGATGAGATCCAGATTGAACAGCCCCACGCCCCGTTCAGGATGCCACTGGACACCGACATAAAACGGTCGATCCGGGTCGTCGATGACTTCAATTACGCCATCGGGCGAGGTCGCGGTCACCCGCAAGCGGCCCGCGTTCTCAACCGCTTGATGATGTGAAGAGACCACTGTCGCACCGCAAAGATCTGCGTTTGAAAGCGGTTTACCGCTCGGGAAAGTTAACAGAGCCGATTCCGTTATTCTGACCACGACACCGTGCTGATGGTTGTTCTGATGCTCCTCGACCGCGTTCGCCAGCGAGTCCGGCAGATGCTGATTCAGTCGGCCGCCCGCGTGCAGCGCCATCATCTGCATGCCCAGGCACACGCCGAGGACCGGGCGCTGCGGTGCATTTGCCAGCGCGTCGAGCAACGCCAGTTCGAATGCCTGTCGTCGCGGTTCGATGCATCGCGATTGCGGGTGTGCGGGATCACCAAACGCTTCGGTTCGAGCGTCGTCTCCCCCTGTCAGCATCAGTCCATCGCAGAGTTCCACATACGCGGCGGCCAACTCAATTTCCTGCGGCAACAGCAAGGGCAATCCCCCGGCTTCAGCAACTGCAGCGCTATAAGCCACGTTGCTCTCATACCGACCGCTGGCAATGTCATTATCAATATTATCGACGGTGATACCAATCAAGGGACGCTTCATGTTCGCCATTGTAGCCGCGTGGACCTGATTTCACCGCCGTTCTGTTGGCCGATTCACTCAATGTTTTGAGACCATTCAGCAGTGTGATGTCGACTTTTGAGGGTGGGCAGCGTACGACTCTGGATATTCTCCAGGTTCCTTCGTGGAGGTCAGACATATGAATCGCAGCGGCTGTCGCCAAGATGAGCATCCACGCATTGGCCGGCGAGAACTTTTGCGGGTCGGCGGGCTGAGTCTCTTCGGGACGGGGCTGGCTGATCTGCTGCGGTTGGAGGGGCAAGCGGCGTCGGGCATTCCGCGACGTGCGAAGTCGGTGATCTTCATCTTTCAATCTGGAGGACCATCGGCTCAGGAGACGGTGGATCCAAAGCCGCTAGCGCCGGATGGCATTCGTGGTGAGTATGGAGTCACTCAAACCAAATTGCCGGGCGTGTTGTTCTGCGAATATCTGCCCAAGCTGGCGGCGCGAGCGGATCGCTTCTCCATCGTGCGGACGATGCACCATCTCGCCGAGCGGCAGTTTCGCAACGAGCACAGTAGCTGCACGTACTTGCTCCAGACCGGCACCACCGAGATGCCGCCGGGTGATACCAATGCGTCGATTGCGACGGCTCGAGCTGGCCGCTTTGAGTGGCCGTCGATTGGAGCTCAGGTGGCGTATGCAGCTCCAGTGCCCGGTGGATTACCCGCTGTGATTGAGATTCCACGCTCGAATCTCATGAATTATCCCGGTCGTGGGGCTGGCTTGCTGGGGCCGAAGTTTGAGCGCTGGGGCGTTGACCTGGCTCCGCAATGCAAGGCTCCGGATGCCGCTGGTTCGTGCCCTAACTGCTTTAGCCACGATGACCCCAACGATCCGGAACGCAAGGCGGGACCGGGGCCAAAGGCATGGTGGAACAATTCGAGCTGCCGGAACCCGGACTTCCACCTGCCCAATCTGGGAGGTGGCGCCTCGATCGCGCAGGTTGAGAACCGCATGCTGCTGCTGCACCAGATGGACGGGTTGAAGGCTCAAGCTGACGAGGCTTATCGAAGAGGTCGGATTGCCGCCTGGGACGCCTATCGTCAGCAAGCTTTACAAGTCCTGCTAGCAACTCGACCCGGTCAGCAGAACCCGTTTGACACCTCACAGGAAACTGACCACACGCGAGACCTCTACGGTCGCGAAGAGTGGGGCCAGGCGTTTCTGGTGGCTCGTCGACTGGTGGAAGCGGGCGTGCGGATGGTGCAAATCAACCTGCGCGGTTGGGACACTCATCAAAACGCTTTCCGAGATTTGAAAGGCAAGCTGCTGCCGTCCATCGACCACTGCTTGAGTGGCTTGCTGGATGACCTGCAGGATCGGGGCCTGCTGGATGAAACGCTGGTCGTGATGTGCGGAGAAATGGGCCGCACGCCCAAGATCTCACCGATCGCTGCAGGCGGCAAGAACGCCAGCGGCGAGATTTTTACTCCCGGTCGCCATCACTGGGGTGATGCCTTCCCGTGCTTCTTTGCGGGCGGCGGTATTCGGCCCGGTCAGGTGATCGGGCAGACGGACGCTCATGGTGGCCTGCCCATCACGGATGCGTTTACGCCTGCGGATCTCGCCGCGACTCTTCTGCAGCAGTTGGGAGTTGACCCGCACACTGAGTTCCGCGACTCGAACGGTCGACCCTATCGCCTCTTTCTGGGTGAGCCGATCCGGCCGCTGGTGGGATGAGGGTGTCCTTTCAGGATTTGCCGAATCGGATGATGCGACCACTCGCTGAGCCTGACACGCGGATTCTCGCAGTTGGTTTCAGGTCCACACTCGTGACAGTAAGAGCGTGGTGAGCGTGGTGAGAGCGGTCGATTCCAGCGTCGAAGAAATCGAGATTTGAACTCGTCAACGCTGAGCATGAGCAACAAACTGCGAGGGGATTCAACGCGTCATGTCAGGATGGACTCATGCAGAGCGAAGAAGAAGTAGTGGCGTTCGTGCAGGCATTCATGGCTGAGTTCCGTCTCCAGCCGTCTGGTCCGAATTCGGCGTATGGCGAGATCAAAGGCCATCCCGTGACCATGACCGTGCTCAGTGGTGACCCGTTCTCCCTGATGTTTGCCTTCAAGATCGCGCAGCCGGAGTCGGGGCAGTTCGAACCGCCAGCGCTGATTCGCGAAATGATGGCCGAGGGGGACGCTAAGGTTTCGATCGAAGACGGCATGGGCTGGCTGTCGCTCTATCGGCTCAATGGCGTCTCGCGCGAGATCGTTCAGGGTGTGGTCGAAGCATTTGCTGATGGCTTGAGCGCGGCGCAACTGGCGATTCCACCGGGGTGTGCCACTCCGGGCTGTGAGGGAGCCGCGCAAATTGTGCACATCGAAGGACGCACCAGCCGACTTTGTCCGGCCTGCGTGGAGCGGCTCTATGCCGAGCGCGAGCAGGCTGAACGGGAACTTAACCGGGTGAGTATCAAGCACGTGCTCGGGTTGCCCTTGGTGTTTCTGCTGGCCGCTGGTGGCTGGGCAATGTTTTGGGGCGTAGTCGATTTGCTGCTGCTGTGGCTGAAGGTGAATGTCATCTTCCTGGACAAGTTCACCATCATGGTGTTCCTCACCATTCTCGGAGTGTTCGGCTACAGCCTCGGTGTCCCATTGGGACCGTTCTTGCGACGGTCTGGACTGCTAAACCGGTTTCCGATGTTCGCCGGCATCGCCGTGCTGCTGCTGGTCGCCCTGGTTGGCGAGCTCTTCTACATCACAACTTACATGTTTCGCACGATGGGAGTCGTAGATCTCGGCTTGGCGTTCCAGTCACTTCTCCCTTTCATCGGTTCTTATCCCGGCTGGTGGCTCGCAGGAAAGCTGATCCCCATCGGCGCACTCGCGGCAGGAATATTGGCGAACAGCGATCAGCAACGAGCCACATTACGAGTTTGATTGCGTCATTGCGATCCTTGCTGTTCAAGCCGAAGGGGCTTCGCCGCGTCCCGGTGTGATTTCGATGATGCACATCGCGATTGCCAGTAGCAGCGGTTGATCCTGAGTGTCAGCAATACTGACTGGGAAGATCTCGCGGAGCACAGTGCCGGTGGTGCGGGTGACGGTTCCAACCAGGCCGTCACCGCTGCTGATGTTGACGCCACGGTGAAAGAAACTGCCGCTGGCCTTGAGAGACGTCTGGCCGGGAATGTCCACTTCGAACTTGGGACTGACGGACGTCGGGTCTCCGGTTCGTTTCACCGTGGCTATGGGCTCGCCGTCACGTTCGATGGTGTAGTAGGTATCCAGCGACAGCAGTTTTTCGCGAGCACTGAGCAGCGTTGTTCCGGCGTTGTCTTTGATCGAGAACGTCCGCGCGAATCGCACCTTGCCGTCGATGGCATAGACGACCTGCTCTTCTTCATCCAGCACGTCGTAGTCACGCCCGACGGAAACCACACGCCCCTTGATGGTGTACTGTCGCATGACCTGCTTTCTCTGCTGAACAACGAACGCTGAAACCGCGAGCGATCAGCGGATTGAAACAGAAGCTCGGAACGGACGCGAAGGAGATTCACGTGAGTTGCTGGTCCGAAGATCTTGCCGGGATCGCGCCTCCGAGTGTCATTTGGATTTGTTGTTCGACCATCGCTCGATACTTGCCGCCTTGGGCCATGAGTTCCGCGTGCGTGCCGGTCTGACTGATGCGGCCGTGTTCGACGACGACGATCAGATCGGCGTTAGCAATGGTGCTGAGCCGATGGGCAATCACGAAGCTCGTGCGTCCGCGCATCAGACTGGCGAGACTTTGCTGAATGAGTCGCTCGCTGTCGGTGTCGAGGTTGCTGGTGGCCTCATCCAGGATCAATAACTTCGGGTCAGCGAGAATCGCTCGGGCAATCGCCAGTCGCTGCCGTTGGCCGCCGCTCAGTCGCACACCGCGCTCGCCTATGATGGTCTGTAGGCCGTCCGTCATGCGGTCGATGAACTCGGCAGCATTCGCGGCTTCGGCGGCGGCTCGAATCTCGACGTCCGTGGCTTCACGCCGCGCGTAGCCAATGTTCTGAGCGATTGTCCCGTCGAAGAGGAAGACATCTTGCTCAACGACTCCCAGCAGCGAGCGGAAGGATTCGACGTCGTAGTCGCGCAGGTCGCGACCATCCAAAGTCACTCGTCCCGATGTTGGGTCGTAGAAACGAGCTACGAGGTTGCTGAGCGTCGTTTTGCCGGCACCGCTCGGACCGACCAGCGCGACCGTCTGCCCGGCTGAGACTTTCAGGTTGACGTCACTGAGCGCCGGCTGGCTGGTGCCCGGATAGGTGAAGGAGACCTCTTCGAACGCGACGTTTCCGGCAACCGCGTGGCGGTCGATGTATAGCGATGTCGCGGTGGATGGCATCTCCCGCGATTCTTCCAGCAGGTCCAGCACACGATCCAGTCCACTGAGGCTGTTCTGGAACTGAGTGGCACTCTGTGCGAGCACCGCCAGAGGTTCCAGCAGCATGACCAGATAGACCAGGAACATCATCAGGTCGCCGACGGTCATGTGTCCGTCCAGCACGCGCGAACCGCCGTAGAAGAGCAGGGCGGCTGTCGCGATGGGGATCAGGGCTTCCCACACCATCTCGATGACGCGCATCCAGCACCAGGCATACAGTTCCTGGCGGGCCATCAGGTTGTTCTCGGTCGTGAAGCGACCCGCCTCGCGCTTCTGCCGGCTGAAGGCCCGCACGATTCGCATGCCAGCGAACGTTTCGGTGGCCGACGCATCGATCAACTCGCGCTGCTTGCGGATGGCTCGAAACTGTGGCCTGATCCCGTTGATCCAGGCACGATGCGTGAAGTAGACGGTTGGTAGCAGCACGATGCCGCCGAGCAGCAACTTCCAATCGACCCAGGCCAGAATCGCTAGACTGCCGATCAGTTGAATGATGGCTCGCCACGGATTGAACAGCATGCCGAAGACCAGTTCACCGACGCTGCCGCCGTCTTCGCGCAGGATCGATGCCACTCCGCCTGACCGCAGAGCCTGTACCCGATGGAGCGGCAAGCGAACGGCGTGCTCGAAGACGCGTCGCCGCAGGTCCAGTTGAATCTGCTTGGTGATCTTCGTGGCGTACCAGCGGCCCCAGACATGCACGGCGATTTTCAACAGTGACACGACCGATACCGCCAGCACCGTATAGAGCAGCAACTGCCGGGGATTGGCCAGCGACGGCATTCTTTGCAACACGTCTGGTGGCAGTTGGTGACTGCCCAACCCGTAGTCCACAATGAACTTGGTGCCAGCCGGCGGCAGCAGGCCGATCAATGTCGATACGGTGACCGAGATCAGGATCCAGATGACCTGCGAGCGGAATGGCATCAGCAGTCTCAGGAACTGCCAGATCAGTTGCATCGACGACCTCACCCGATCCTTCGGGCTGCGCGTTTCACTCGTCGAATGAATGCTGCCTTTGGGAAGTTCGTTGCGTTTGAGCTTTAGCCGATAGCGGTTGAACCGTAAGCGACTGGCTTGTGGTTCGGGGCCGTCCGGTGAGGGTGAAGAAGGCGGTTGAACTCCGCTGGCGGGCGATTCCGATGAATGTGGGTGCATAGCCGATTGTACGACGGCGCGACTCATTCCCGCGAATGCACCGATCTTTATCTGGATTTACTGCGCGGCTTCTTGGCGGCCTGCTTCTGAGCTGTCTGTTTCACTCGCGAATTCACGATCTTGGTAATCAGCGCGTAGGGGATCCGTTCGTCGAGTGGAAACTGGAGGTTGCCTTTCTCACCCGCATAGGGGGCAACCAGCGGCTTCAGTGCCTCGTCGTTGACCGGAGGGTAGAAGCCAATGTGTTTCTTCCACGCCGCGAAGTAGACCAGATTTGCGTTATTCAATCGGAAAGCTGGTATCTGGTAGCTGATAATCTCCGTGGCGTCCGGTGCCGCCTTCTGGATGGTGGTTCGGACTTTTTGCAGCACGGGCTGAACCTCGGCCGGACAGCCCGCGATGTACTCGTCGATTGTCGCTGGTGAGGGCTTCTTCGCTGTCATGGAACGAGTCTCGGATGTTCGCGTGCTGAGTGCGCCCAGCAGCAGTTGGGGGCACTCAATACGCCAGATTTGGGCTCAACCAGCGTTCGATTTCCTGGAGGTCCATGCCTTTGCGTCGGGCGTAGGATTCGACCTGATCCTTGGTCAGGCGGTCCACGGCGAAGTAGCGGGCGTCGGGGTGAGCGAAGTAGAGACCGCTCACGGCCGCTGCGGGCCACATCGCGTAGGACTCGGTCAGCTTGATGCCGGTCTGGTTTTCGGCATCCAGCAGATCGAACAACTCACGCTTAGACGTATGGTCGGGGCAGGCCGGATAGCCGAAGGCCGGGCGGATGCCGCGATACTTCTCGCCGATCACATCTTCCCGCGATAGCTTCTCGAACTTGCCGTAGTTCCAGTCGTCGCGCACCTGCTTGTGCAGTCGCTCGGCGAAGGCTTCGGCCAGTCGATCAGCGAGGGCTTTGGCGAGGATCGAATTGTAGTCGTCGTGATCTCGTTCAAACTTCGCGACCAGTTCGTCACAACCATGTCCCGTGGTGACGGCAAAAGCCCCGAGCGAATCAATGCGGCCCGAGGATGTGGGCGCGACGTAGTCGGCGAGGGACCGGAAGTCACTCTGGCCGACGCGTTCCCATTGCTGTCGCAGCATCGGGAACCTCATTTTTTCGCTGGCGTGGAATTGCCGCAGGACTTCGGTTGGACGCAGCACCTGCAGCTTCTGCAGGACTTGGTCCACCTTGCCGCGCACCGTGCCCTTGCCGGTCTTTAGCAGGCGAGCCAGTTCGATCGGACTGAGACCCTGAGCGATACCACCGCAAAGATGGCGTTC
>CAYLTY010000133.1:0-22478 GCA_964386705.1 uncultured Planctomycetaceae bacterium | reverse complement strand
CACCCTACAAACCTGACTCTCATTACGACTGGTACAGAAACCACCAGCAGGCCAGGGCCGCTCCTGCCCTTTTCCTGGGATGGGGAGCTCAGGACGCCGAGATTCGAAATTGCCGCAGTCGCCAGGCAGCGTCCTTGCTTCATGCGGGCACTCATGCGACCGGGCAGCATGCCGATCAATTTCAGTGCGGGCACAAACGCCAGGATCCTGCGAGACTTCTTCGTTTCTTCAGTCTGCTTCTGCAAGCTTTTCAGCAAGGCATCAGGGGCAGCAAACTGCTCTGGACCTCGATCCAGAAACGACAAGCTGATTCTGTTAGCGGCAGGCATGTAGCGATCGCCGGAACGCCGCAGATTGACAGGCATGCAAATGCGAATTGGTCGACTCTGGTGATTGGTTGAATGGGCGCGATTCCATCCATCCAGCGTGAGAAACAGATCGCGCGACAGCAGATCGTTGACGCTGACGTCCTTGTTCTTGGCCACCAAACGCAACAACTCCGTTTCCTCGCGACTGAACGTGAAGGTCTCGAATTCTGGCAGCTTCTCTTTGTGGATGTCCTCTCGCGTTGCCTTACGGCAGGCTGCCAGTGGTATCGGCTTACCCTTGAAGAAACGCGGTGTCCTGAAGATTGCGCGCCACGCAGTTCTGGCGAGTTGTCCCCACGACGAGCAGGAGTGATCTCGCAGACGCAGCAATTCTGGTTGAAGGCTGCGTTCGATCGCGGCATCGCGGGTTCCGGAATCGAGCTGGTGATACGCAGCCAATAGCGTAGAGATAAATGTGTTTGCTCCGATGCCATCACAGCAACTGTGGTGAATTTGAAGTATGAGCTGTGTAGCCTCGTCGGCTTTTGACTCTCGGATCCAGACCCTGATACCGCGTTCCGACCTCAGATCGATCCAGCGATGGCGTGAGAATGTCAATGGCACAGCCGCGTCAGCCCAATCGGCCACTGGCACGGGATCCAAACATTGCACCCATGCGATGTCCGAGGTACGGTTAGCTGCCGAGCCGACGATCAGCGAGTTCAACAGCGGGTGCTGCTCTAACGCCACCCGCAGGGCCGTCTGGAAATAAACTCGATCAAAGATGCCTCGGAACTTCAGGCGGACGAAGAATGTCATTGGATGATCTGGAGTATCATCCGCCAGCATGAAATGCTCGAACGGTGTGAATGGCAGCGGCGTTATCGATGCATCAGGTGGCGCCGGCTGACTCGGAACTTTTCTGCGGCGCGTTGCCTCTTGAGTTGCAGGCTGAACCTCAATGGTCGTTCGACCGTAGGCGGACCTGACCAGCAACCCGTTTTTCACACGCGGTAGGGCATTCTCCATGCTTCGCTCCTGCTATGAGACTCGCGTACGCAAGTTGGCACTGGCTCAGGGATGTCGAGGGCTGCTGACCATCAGGAATGGCTGCAGTCATCTCGAACTGGAGAGCGTGCCTTGCCGAGGCTACGTGGTTTGCCTGCGGCGGCAGGAACGGGTCGCAAGAATCGCACCGCGAGTACCAAAACAGCGCGCAATCGGGGATCGATCAGTCTGGTGATAGAGACTTCGTCCTATCCTGCGTCCAAGCGCGCCACTCTGTGGCCAATAAGGCTAGTTATTGCCCTGGAGGTCAGGCACCTCATGTGGCTTCGTCGATGTTCTGAAAACGCCACCAGCCAAGAGCGAAGAAGCCCGCAGAGAATGCCAGCAGTATCGTGCACGACCGGACGACGACCGCGACGTTGATGTGCTCACGAACCAGCAACTGGTCATAAGCAATGAGCGCCCATGCGTGTGGAGTTGCCAGTCCAATCTGTTGCATCAACTGCGGTTGCCAGTCGCGCGGCATGAAACAACCACTCACGCCGGCCATGGTGATGACGAGAAAATTGGCGTACGCAGAAACTTGTGAATCTGTCCGCACGATCGTGGCGACCAAAAGACCGAGCGCCGTTGCTGATAGCGATGTGCAGATGATCACAGGAATCAGGGCGATCGGTTCGGTTCCCCACGTCATCCCGAAAAGCAGGCGTCCAAACAGGAAGAGCAGGGCACTTTGCACTAGCGAAATAATGAAGAATGGGATTGTCTTGCCTAACATTAGTCCGGCACGCGACACCGGAGCCATGCGCAGCCGACCGAGTGTGCCAATATCTCGCTCGGTAATAAACGATCGCGCCATGATGTTTACCAGAAAGAACGCAAACATCACGGTATAAGAGGGAACCAAAACCTGATACACGTTTCCTTTGGCGGCGGGTTTTGGTTTGTCTTTATTGTCGGCGAGTGACTCATTCTTCACGGCTTCGCGCTTCTCGGCCAAGCTGGCGCGATCCTTCTCGATGAAACGGGAAGCCAGTCGACTCTTGGCGCTGATGTACGGTGCGATTGATTGCACTGCCGCACCAAACGCAAGCTGCCGGACGATACCTTCCGTGTTCATAAACGATGGTCGGCAGAGAACTTCCATATCCAGACTTGTCAAGCCATCCGCCAACAGACCCTCGTCGAGGTATAGAATATCGGCGGCCGTCAATTCATCGACGCGTTCCTGAAACTTCGGTCCAATGGCGATGACAGCCATGACAACGCCGGTATCGATCTGGTCAACGGCCTCTTCGCGAGTCTTGAGCAGCTTGGTTTGCAGGCCGTCCTTCTTGGTCAGACTTTCAGCAAGCTTTCCTGATAGTTCACCAGAGTCTTCGTTGATGACCGCCAATTGAATGAGCTGATTCTTGTCACGCGACGTCAGCAGTTGTCGCGTCGAGAGTCCGAGAATCGTGATGAATATCAACGGCAACGCGACCAGGATGAACAAGGTGCGTCGATCCCGTCGCAGCAAGCGTAGATCTTTCAGTGTGATCTGCCAGGCATTCATTCGCGTCAGTCCCTTAAACGATTCCCGGTGAGTTTCAGGAACAGCCGCTCAAGATTGTGCTCTTCAGATTCAATAGAGATTAACCTGGCACCGTGCTGCTGAATGATCGTCATTACGTCACGGAGTTGATCGTCCAGTGAGGCCTTGGTCGATGCATCTGTTGCTTGCCGATCCATCAGCAATGTCACCACAATTTCTTCCGTTACTGGATGATCGACAGAATAATTCTGTTTCAATTGCGCAATCAGAGCTGGAGATGAGTGAGCAATATGCAACCGCATTTCCGGTTGGACGCTGCTCAGCAATTCGGGCAGCGTGCCACATTCCAGCATTCGTCCGTGATCGACGATCGCCACTCGATGGCAAATCGTTTCAATCTCCTCCATGTAATGGCTGGCGTACAAAACGCTTACGCCGGCGCGAGAGAGTTGTTGTGCGGCTTCCAGCAGGTGAGAGCGCGATTGAGGATCAACGCCCACGGTGGGTTCATCTAGGATGACCAGCTTGGGTTGATGGAGTAAGGCGACACCGAAATTTAACCGCCGTTTCATCCCCCCGGAGAAAGTCTTTACAAGACTATGTGCTCGATCGGTCAGGCCAATGATACCGAGAGTTGAAGCCACACGCTCCGTCAATTGGCTTCCCCGCAGACCGTAGATTCCACCAAAGAAACGCAGGTTTTCGTCAGCAGTGAGGTCCGGGTAGATCGCGAGGTTCTGAGGGACGATTCCAAATTTCACACGCTGTTCGTGCTGCGTCGGATCATAGGGCTGGCCGTCCAACGTGATCGAGCCGCTGTCCGGGTTCAGCAATCCGGCGAGCATCGTCATGGTGGTTGTTTTGCCAGCGCCATTTGGTCCCACCAGACCGAAGATTTCCCCTGCATCGACGTGAAAACTGAGGTCGTCAACGGCAACAAAACTCTCGTCGAATGTCTTTCGCAGGTGAGAAACTTCCAGCAGGCTCATAATAGGAGACCATTTTCTTTCACACCACTTGAGCAGAACTACTGCGACATTGATACTTCTAGTTCCGACGCATGTGTTTTGGTAATCCGCGGAATCAAGGGCAGTCGAGACTCCAGCAGTTGGCGTGTTTCCAGAAGTGTCGTTGTAACGAACGTGGCTCCTGCCTGTTCGAGTCGCTCGCATTCCACTTTGTCGTTCCGCTGTCGTCCCCAGCGCCCGACAATGATCTGGACGTCAGGAGACGCGCTTCGAAGTCGTTTGCACAGATACCGGGCGTGTGCCATTCCTCCCGGAGGTAATGCCGCGATACACACAATTGCTGGCGGATCCTGGGCAATGCGAATCATGATTTCTGATGTCAGCGTTTGCACCGCCACAACTTTAAGCTCCCAACGAGCTGGATTGAGCAGTTGCCGCAGCATTTCAAGTCCCAATGCGTCGGTTTCATCTGTTGCCGGGCAGCCGAGAATCCGGATCGGTGTGTAGGAATCGTTGACAACTTCATTCTCCGACGCGGCCGTAGTTGCTGACTTAGCATCAGATTCGGTTCTAGGTCGGCAGAAGTTGTCAGTCTGGAGTAGTGATTCCTGCATTCCCCTCAGAACGAGACGTTGATCTTCGTCAGTTAAATGATTCCGTTGACCGTCGCGTTTTGCATAATTCAACGCGGGAATGAAGACTTCATCGTAAATTGTGTCTGCGGGAGCTTTTCTCAATCGCTGTTCCACCAGTGACGTCGCTTCTTGTTCATCTCCCAGCATCAGCCGCTGATACAGTCCAACGTCTGCTCGCAGCGCCGGGGAATCACCCAGCAGTAGATTCAAGAAGGCCAGCTGCGGAATGTTCTTGCCGAGTACTACCAGGCACACCGCGAATGGAGCGGAGAGGACGAGTCCGATGGGTCCCCACAAGTACAGCCAAAATGCAGCGGAGATCAGCAAGGCCGTCGGTGAAACGCCTGTACTGCGGCCGAAAGCCAGAGGCTCGACGACGTTGTTGCAAATCACTTCCAAAGCGACGACGTAGCCCAAGATCGCTAGTGACAGGCCCCAACCTTCGAATGCGGCGATGCTCATTGCGAAAGGAAAGATTGCTCCAACCCACGGCCCGATGTATGGGATGAAACGCAGCGCCGCAGCCAGGCACCCCCACAGCAGGGCGTAGGGCAGTTGGAACAGCAGTAAACCCACCGTCAGGACTACACCAAAGCTGCCGTTTACGATGGCCAGCGTCATCAAATAGCGACTGATTCGCTCGGTGACATCCTCCAATGCCTTGCTTGTCAAAGTCAGCCGGGCTTTCCCAGCCAGTAGCACCACCCGGTCGCGGAGGTCTTCACGGCCGAGCAAGAAGAAGATTAGGAGCACAGTCGCAAAGGCAAGTGTTGCCAAGACTTCAAACGCAGAGCCTAAGTATCCGGTTAAGCTCAGCCAGAACACCGATGGAGAGCGAAGTAGCGCAGGCTCTTCGACGATGGTCGAAGGCGACGCAGCTGCGACCTGATCTTCCTTGATGGCAAGTTTTTGACCAGTGGGTGGGGCTTGGAATTCCAGACTGATCTCTTCGATCATCTGGCCGAGTTGATCGGCCAAATGACCTGATCCCAGCTCCTTGAGCGTTTTCACCTTAGCTTTGATGTTGGTCGTGTTCTGCGGGAGCTCGGCCAGCATGCCGCCAACCTGCCGGGTCATCATCCAGCCGAGGCACGTCAGCAACAGAATCGCCATAGAGACCGCCGAGACCACCGCAACGCCTCGTCCCAACCCTCGCCGCTGCAAACTTCTCACAATCGGATTCAGCAGAAACGTGAAGAGCAGCGCCAGCGAGATGGGAATGAGTACCGGGCGCCCCCACTGCAGGGCTAGCAGGGCTATCGTCCCTACAACGGTTCCCGACAGCACGACAATAGCGCGCTGCCAGGGTTGAACCTGGTCAACTTTGGCCACGATGTCTGAGCCCCCTCCAGCAATGGAAAACCGACGTTCGCAGCCGCAGAACGAAGTTTTCATCGTCCGGCTGACGACGGTCAGGAGCGCTACACGCAACTCAAGTGCCGTGCTTGATTGGTGCGCATGAAAGTTGCACTAAGTGGGTTCATCGAATCTGGTGATGCCGCCCGCGCGCAGGGTAGAAGCGACGAAATCGCTGATGCGAGGCCCTGTGATCAAGAGGCAATCAGCTCACGGATGGGTTCGCCGCTCTCGATCAGGTGCATGGGACGTCCGGAGCGGTCGGGAAACGTGACTTGAGAACCATTGATGCCAAGATGGTGGTAGACCGTTGCCGCGACGTCTTCAGGGGATAAGGGGCGTTCCTTCACATAGGCACCATGTTCGTCGGACGAACCGACGATCACGCCACGTGGGAGTTTGCCTCCACCCATCAGGACACTGAATGTGTGCCCCCAGTGGTCTCGCCCCGCGGCGTCGTTCATGCGAGGCGTTCTTCCGAATTCTCCCATCGCGACCACCAGAGTTTTTTCGTAGAGGCCGCGATCAATCAAATCACGGATCAGCGCGGCCATGGCACGGTCGAAAGGCGGCAAAAGTAATTTGGCCCCCTCAGCCGTGGCAAAACGGTTCGCGGTACCATGATGGTCCCACGGCTGTGTGTTGACGGTGACAAAGGTTACGCCACGCTCAACAAGCCGCCGAGCCAGCAGGGCACTCTGGCCGAACTCATGCCTTCCATATGAGTCCCGCGTCGATGCAGATTCGGCATTGATATCGAAGGCTTCTCGAACCTTTGAACCGGTCAGCAGATCGAATGCTGCCTGATAATTTCCGTCGAGATCCTGCATCGGAGTATCAAGGTCTCGTCGTATGGAATCGAACGTCGAGAGCAGGTGACGTCGATCATTCAGCCGGTCATAGGTCAGGCTGCTCGCCAGAGAAAGATCGCGCACGCGATAGTCCGCAGCGTTCGGGTTCGAATTCACCACAAACGGATTCGCAGACCCACCAAGGTACGCGGCATAGTGAAAGAGATTGTCTGTTCCGCCTCGCAGATGAGGTGCCGCGGCATACGCGGGCATGCCGGAAACGTTCGGCCCTCGCAATGCGGAAATGGCCGATCCAAGAGAGGGGCGTCGCTGGATCTGGTTATCAGGCTTGTTGAAGTCCGGCCCTTCGAAGCCGGTCAACATCCAGTGATTGCCCTTCGTGTGATCTCCGGTTCCGTGGCGAACACTGCGAAGGACCACGAGTTGGTCCATGACCTGGGCCGTTTCCGGCAGTGTTTCACTGACAAACACACCGGGAAGTTTGGTGGAAACAGCTCCGAACGGCCCTCGGAATTGTGAGACGGCTTCAGGCTTTGGATCCGATGTTTCGTGGTGTCCTGGCCCGCCACTCATCCAGACAAGAATAACGTTGGTCCCTTCGTGTCCGGGTGCTACCGACCGAGTTGATCTGCCAGCATGTGCTTGACTCGCGAGCCACTGAGGCAACGTTAAACCGCCAAGGCCGAGCAGGCCCGCTTGCACAAAGCTGCGTCGTGACCAGCCTTCACAGTCAGAGGATGCTGCACCAGTAACTCTGAACATGGGATTGGCTCACTGAGTACGTACGACTTTCTTTGGATCAAATCAGATCTCAAAGCTTGGTAACTTTAGCAGATTTTCGGGACCTTGAGAACAAGCAGGATCGCAGGTGCGATAATCAGGGAAACACTTGGTGTCGAACGGATGCAGGATTGATCCTCTGGACGATTGCAGTCTGTCTGATAAGACGTTGCGAAGTTTCAGTGCTGAGGCGCACAATCAATCAGCCGAGCTTGCGGTTCTGGCGACGATACTCAGCTGCGAGTAAATCAGTGAGGAATTCTCGCTCTTGGCTGGCTGGAGGGGCTTCGACGTTCATACGTTTTACGAGGGGCGGAATAATTTGCTGTATCAATTGGTGGCGGAGCTGCTCCGGTATCTGATTCCAGCGTTCCAGCAGTTTCTCAATCGCCTCCAGATCCTGCGGACGCAGTTTCTGCAGCATGGTTGAGTCGAAGCGGAATGTCGCCTCCACGGGCTTGGCGGCAGCGAGCACCTCCCGGATTTCAATGGATTGGTAGTGTTCGTCCTGAATAACCAGCGTTCCGCCGACCATGTCTCCGAAACGTTTGCTTTGAGCGGACAAGAGCGGCACCACCCATAAAACGGGTAGGTGATCGATAACGCGAAACACATTACGAACGAGCACTCCAGCGGCGTCGAGCGAAAAGCCGCTGCCGGCAACCACCCGAATCTGCAGCATCCGTTTGCCAATGGTTTGCCCGCGCATGAGTAGTTCAGAGCAGCCAAAGTAAACAAAGCTGCCTAGTCCCCAAAGCAACAGCCAGATTCCCAGCATGATGAACACAACTTGATGTTCGTTAATCTCATCAACTTCGTCTTTCAGGCCGCCGAATGCGTCGTTCAGAACGGAATCAGTCAGTACTCCCGAGCACGCGAGCAAAAAAAACAGGAAGATGCCGCCGCCGGTCAAGATGATCATGTCGACGAACCAGGCCAGGAATCGAGTGCCCAACCCTGCCGGTTTGTATGACAGTTCGATATTCTCGGGCGTCTCGAACAGAATCTCGTCGTTCATGATGAATGTCGTGTGGATGCAGAAACAGCGGATCACTGAGTTGATCTAGAGGTGCGAGCATGGGGGATTTTGTCACACTGAACAAGCCCGACTGGAACGAGCTGGAGAAACTCATCCGTCGTGCTCAGAAGTCGGTGAAAAAGCTGTCTCCTGAAGAGCTCAGTCGTCTGGACGTGCTGTATCGCCGGACGACGGTGCATCTTTCGCAGGTTCGCACTCGAACGCGGGATAAGAGGCTGGCGGCGTACTTGAATGGTCTGACTGCGGCTGCGCACAGTTTGATTTATCTGCCATCGAAAGAGCCCGTGTTGAAAGGGCTAGTTACATTTGTCGTGGAAGGATTTGCCAGATCCGTCATCCGCAATTGGAGATTTCATCTGGCGTCCGCCGCTTTGCTGATTGGCGGGGCGTTTGTGGCTTTCTTTGCTGGGTCACTTGATCCGGTCGCGTTGTATGCCTTCATGCCAGCAGCTGATCCGCGAGGTCCAGGCGCCCCGCGTGAGGTCCTGCTGGAGATGCTGCGTTCGGGGCGGGAGCAGGGGGGCGGAACCAAGTTTGCCTTTGCGTCGTTTCTCTTCAGTCACAATTTGAAAGTCGGCATGATGTCGATGGCACTGGGCATACTCGCTGCGGTCCCGTCGGTGATACTCATTTTTTATAATGGTGTGATCCTGGGAGCGTTTGTCGCAGTGCACCATCAGGCTGGTCTGGCTACGGAAATGTGGGCCTGGATACTGCCGCACGGCATTACAGAAATTGGAGCGATTATTCTATGCGGCGGTGTTGGTTTGCAGTTGGGTTGGGCAGTTATCAATCCGGGCCTGCGAACTCGCACCAAGGCGATTGCGGATACTGCCTCTGATTGCGGTCGGACGGTGGGAGGAGCGGCTGCGATGCTGGTAGCAGCTGCGATCATTGAGAGCTATTTGCGTCAAAGTCATCTGTCAGATGCTGCGAGACTGATCTTTGCCGCCGCCAGCGGGGTGTTCTGGCTTCTTTATCTGCTGCATGGATTCGCACGCGAGCGTGCTGCTCAGCGATTTCATGCCCGGATGTCGTCCCAGTTGCTGGAAACAGAGAATGCCAGCGTCGCGCTAGAGTAGGTTTCCCTGCCGCAGTTCCACGAATTGATTGATTAATGGAACTGTGAGGTTGGCCGGTACGACGTCGAGCACGTGAATGCCGCCGCGACGCAGGGAGTGGAGTGCTTGCTCACGCTCGCGCAGCAGTCGGAGTACAACGGCCTTTCTCGCCGCATCAATGTCTTCCGCCAGCGGTGCTGCTGCGAGTTCAGCCAGCACCGGAGTTTGTAGCGCCGCAAAGAGAACGA
Source organism: uncultured Planctomycetaceae bacterium (assembly GCA_964386705.1). Taxonomy (GTDB): domain Bacteria; phylum Planctomycetota; class Planctomycetia; order Planctomycetales; family Planctomycetaceae; genus AM-0621. The sequence goes on along the minus strand of CAYLTY010000133.1, from coordinate 12,729 downwards.
CGTGGCGTTGTGCCAGCTTGGCCAGTGAACTGCGAAAGCGGGCTGTCGTTTCAGAATCGACAATATCCGAAATGACGATGACCAGTGCGCGCTTCTGCTGGCGACTTTGCAGATGAGCAAACATCGTCGCGAAGTCTGATTCTCGCCACCGTGTCCCCGCGGCATAAACACACTCCGCCATGACATGAATTGCGGAAGCGCCGGACACGGGAGGGAGATATCCGAGCAATTGATCGTCAAAGAGTGCGATGCCGCAGCGATCTCCGCCTTGCAGGGCAATTCGAGCCACCATCAGCGCGCTATCAATTGCGCAATCCAGTTTGCTGCCCTGCCCGGCATCGGCTCCCATCAGCCGACCGCAGTCGATCACCAGCATGACGTCCCTGTGACGCTCAATCTGATACCGGCGTACTACCAAGTGAGCCACTCGTGCTGTGGTGCGCCAGTCAATGCGACGGATGTCGTCTCCTTCCCGAAACTCAGCAAGGGATTCGAAGTCCGTGCCGACGCCATGCATCCGTGAGCGCGACTTCTTGTCGAGTAGGACAATTTGGGCGCGACGATCTTTGAGGAGTTCGTCCGGCGAGTGAAAGGTTTCCGGGAGAATCCGGACTTGGCCAGGACAATCGAATGGCTTCTGCATCTCCAGGAAGCCGAGCGGTCCCTGTAAGCGGATCCAGATTGATCCCCAGTGAAACTCTCCGCGAACAGGGATTGTGACAGATCGCGTGGTTTCAAAGCTGAATTGACTATCGGCCAATTCGAACGGCTCAAGGATGAAGGGAGGCTCGCATTCGCGTGGCAAACAATCTCTCCATTCACCTCGCATGGAGCTGGTTGATTCCCGAGTGATTCGCCAGGTGACCGTGATTGGCCGGCCTCTTCCCGCCACGATCGGCAGCGCGCGGGAAACCAGCAATCCAACGAATTGCTGCCGGACTTTCCAATAGTCGAAGAAGACCAATGCGGCGCATGCCAGCCAGGCGACCGGAGCCACTGGTGCCATGCCGGGTATCAGAAACACCAGCAACGAAGCGAAAGCGATAGCCAGCATCGATTTGATCAGCATGCCGCCCGGACGCAGCTTCATCGCGGGACCTCGACTGCTTCCAGAAGACTTGCCAGCAGGTCATCTGCTGTTGAACCTTCCAGTTCTGACGAGGGACTCAGCACGACACGATGCCGCATGACGGGAATGAAGGCAGTCTTCACGTCGTCGGGGATTACGAAATCACGTCCGGCAAACCGTGCGAAGCTCTTGGCCGCCATCAGTAGCATCAAGCCTGATCGAGGGCTCGCGCCGACGGCGAGTGAATCATCCGTGCGTGTGGCACGCAGTAAATCGGAGACATACCGAATCACTTCATCGCGTACGTGAGTGTCTCGAATCGTGCTGCGAGACTCGATGATATCTTGAGGGGATAGCACTGGCCGCACATGCATGGCGACCGGGTTGGACTGTCCTGCGCTGGCGTGATGCTCTTTAAGAATACGCTGCTCGGCGGCTTGATCTGGATATGGTATCCAGATCTTGAACATGAACCGATCCAACTGTGCCAGTGGCAGCGGGTAAGTGCCTTCCTGCTCGATCGGGTTCTGTGTGGCGAACGTGAGGAACGGATCTGGCAGCCGATGCGTTACGCCGTCGTGAGTAACTCCCAACTCCTGCATTGCTTCAAGGAGCGCGGATTGAGTGCGGGCTGATGCTCGGTTGATTTCGTCAGCCAGCAGGAAGTTTGTGAAAATCGGCCCGGACCGAAATTCGAACTCACCCGTGTTCTGCCGATAGATCAGCGAACCTGTGATATCACCGGGAAGCAAGTCCGGTGTCATCTGCACTCTGCGGAACTCAAGATCGAGTGCAGAGGCAATGGTGCGAACGAGGAGTGTTTTGGCTGTACCCGGTGGACCTTCAAGCAGGATGTGGCCGCTGCTGAACAATGCTGCCAGCGCGAAATCCACAACCTCATCCTGGCCAAAAATCACTTTTGCGATTTCGTCGCGGATCGCTCGGTAACGTTCTTCGAGAGACACTCATTCATCCTCTTCAACAGGGGAATCCAATGGCGTAAGCCGGCATATGGACGCTCGGCTAACTGGTTGTCGATAGCTTGTACTGCGAGTCGGGTGTCCTGTGCACGTTGCGGATTTCTGCGTTCCAACGCGGCGAGTAACTGGTCCACATCGTGTTGTTCAGGAGGCAGCCCGACTTCGCGGCGCAGACTCCAAAGTATGCCGTCTCGGAACTGCTGAGCGATCCACGAACCGTGGTTTCTCGCTTCACTGAGGAATCGTGCCATGGCATGCACGTATTCCAGAATAGACCGACGTCGCACGGGAGCATCAGCGAGAGGAGGGCCGAGGAAAACGGCACTCCGTGCAATGACAACGGCCAACAACATCAGCCAGCAAAGTGTGATGGTTCCATAAGTGCGCTGGGCAAACAGCCACAGGACGTTGCCGCGAATTGAAAGGCCGTGGAAGAATTCGTCGAACAACAACGTTTGGCCGGACGACGGAGCGTTGGACAGCATGAGTTCCACTGCGAGCAAGCCGTTATCGCCAGCCCTGATTTGTGAGTTGGAGATCAGTGCCGGCACGCTCACAACGGTGATGCGCCCTTGCCCGCTGGAGAAAGATGCTGCGACTCGGTATCGCGTGGCTGATGTTTCCTCACTGGATTCGGCCTGGCCTTCTGCCATCAGGAAGAGTTCCGCATCAGGGGCATGCTCTCCAGTATCAATGCTTGCCACGGAGGATTTGGGGAGCGAGACAGTGTGCGCGCTGAGCTGTGTCAAATTACCGGTGGAGCGGATGTCGAAAGTTGTCTGCGGGAGATCCTGGGCACTGGAACTTTCGCCGCCGTAATTTCGCATTTGCTCATAGAGTTCATCAAATGCGCGATCTGTGTCATATGGCCGTTCACTGCCCGGAGAATTCGATGGAGCCTGCTCAACCGCCGTGAGTTTTATCCCGGGAAGTCCGAGCCGACTGAAAACAGACTCTGACTCCCGCATCCGTCCGAGTCGATTTGACTCTTTCGCTTTGCCGCTGTCTGGTTTCGTCTGCGATGATTGGCCAGACCCTGCGTCGAATTCCCCGTCGAGGTTTACGCCTGGCCCGCTGGCAACAACGACGTGACCGCCGCGTTGCACCCAATCTCGAACGCCATCCAGCCACGCAGGTTCGGCCTGGATCACCTGAGGGCGCGGGTTCCACAGCACGTAGGTGGATGTTCCGAGGGTTTGCGGACTGGGTGGGCCAATGAGACGCTGCACAGGGACATTCAACTCCTGGAGGGACTCAAGGATCGCCCGATGGCCGAAGGCGCGTGTGCCATATGAGTCGGCCCGCAGGCCATCACCATCTGGAGCACCCAACAACGAGACCACACCAGCTACTACTGATAGCACCGCAAGGGCGATGACCAAGGTGATGAAGTTACGAGGAGTAAGCACGAGTTGGCTCCTCGACGAGTTGAGTGATGCGTGCGTAAGCATTCCGGCAAGCATCCAGGTCAGACTGCTCGCACGGTTCTTCGCGGTACCATTTGCGCTCCATGGTCTGGATGATCAACTCCAGCGAATCGAACAACGCTGTTCCCCGATAACGTCGCAGGTGTTCTCGATTCGTGGTTCCTCTTCGAAAGTTCTTTTTTTCTCGCAGTTCCAGCCGAGCGAGGCAGGCACGCAACAGGAGTCGAATCGCCTCAATGAAATTGCCCGCCTTGGCTGCCTGGTTCGCTCGTTGTTCCCATTCTTCTGGAGGCACCGCACGTGAGACGTTCTCGCTAGGCAGTTCGAACTGAGACCGACGATCGACTCGAACTGCCTGCCAGAACGACCAGCACAGATGTGCTACGAGCACGCACAGTACTACCGACAGCCCGATGACGATCGGCCAGCGAAGAAACTCCGGCAGCCCGTGCGTGAGTTCGTATAACCACCTCAACGGCTTTATTAGCCACTTCAGCAATTCAAACAGCCACCCGAAGCTGTCATCCGGACGACTCGCTGGATCGAGCTGGTAGTCCGCTCTGCTGAGCACCTCCTGCAACTTGTCACGCAAGAGATCCGGGGCGGGAGCGGATCTTGTGGCAGGAAGGTTCGGATCCATACGGATACTTTATGCTCAGATTCTGGCGTCCGGGCTTCGTGTCCCGCCCTATGTGGCCGGATTGTTTCTGGATCTAGACAACACCTATTGGGCTGTTTCGATGATTGCGTCGTCGACATCAGTCTCGGCCTGGACGTTTTGTGCGAGCAACTGCAGGTCAAACTGCTCATTTTTGCAACGAGCTGAGAAATAGAATACGACAACTGCTGCCGAATTGAACACGACTAAGGCGCATTGCACGATCACACCAAGAAAAGCTTGAGCATGGCGCTGAGGAATGAATGCCGCACCTATGCCTACCCCAATTGCGATCGCGCCGATGACGATGCCGAGTACAAAAAAGGTGCCAATATTTCCTTTCATAATCGCTCGGCTTCGCTTCATCGCAGCGAAGCCGGAGATTTTTTCGACGACGACAACTTGAGTCGCCAGCGCGAACCAGAACAGCGCAATGATTCCTGGAATGACCAACAGGATCAGACCGCCCATGACTGCCAGGCCAACCAAAATCCAAGTCCAGATGAGTGGCAGGATAGAACTGAAGGCTTTTCCAACGGAGCTGCCGATAGTGGCTCGCTTACCGAGATATGTATCGGCGATCGCATTGACGAGTGCTGCGTTCGCTACGGGTTGAATGAGCAGTCCGACGACTGAGAGAAGCAAGAATAGCCCTCTGTGTTCCTGTTGAGCCTTTTGCACTGCAACGAGCTGTTCCACGGTCGGCGGGAAAGTGACCTGCGGCATCAGGGTCACTTGAGCACCCGCATTGGCCAGACCTATGGGCAGAATGGTCACCGCAATGATTCCAAACAGCAGACCGAAGTGATTCTTGGTTAGCGTAATGGCCTGATCAAGAACTCCACCCAGCTCCAACTCGCGAATCTCGTACTTCATAGCGACCTCGCAGATGACGGAGGGAAAGACTGCCGACACCTCTGGACAATTACGACAGCGATGGAAATGTCAATCTTCGAGGGCCATAAACGATGAGTTTCCTCGCCTGGATCAAAGCTGATGCTGCGACGTGTTGGTCGCCTTCAGCGAGCGCGCTGAGCTTGATCAATTGCGGTCGGGCCTGGCCGTGGTATTTGGTCTGAAGCGGAACGTGCTTGACTGACGATCGCTTGGGTGACTACTGAGTGTTAGTCGGAAACGCCGACGCCTCGGAAGTTCGAGCGCCCCTCGCTCCGCGGCTACGTCCATGTGCAAGAAATCGTCCTGCGAATTGGAGAGCCACCATGTGGAATTCCCTTGGACCTGTTCGGAAATGTGGGGTGCGAGTATCGCGACGCGACATTCTGCAGGTCGGAGCACTTTCGGTTGCCGGCCTGACGCTCGCCGATGTGCTTCGCTTGCGGGCTCAGGGAAGCGAGCACTCTGCTCGCCCGAAGTCCGTGATCATGGTCTGGATGCGGGGTGGTCCATCCCATATTGATAGCTTTGATATGAAGCCGCTTGCGCCAGCGGAAGTGCGTGGCGAGTTTCAACCCATTTCGACGAACGTTCCGGGGATTGAAATATGTGAGCACATGCCGCTGCTGGCCGGCGTGATGGATAAATTGGCAATTATCCGCGGTATTAAGTCCAACGATTTAGGTGATCACACACCGCATTACATTATCTCTGGTTCTCCAGATCGTGGGAAACGGCCGGCGTTTGGCGCCATCGTCAGCCATCTGAAGCCTCGCGCGGATGGCCTGCCGCCCTATGTCAGCCTGATGTATAAGCCACCGGGTCTTTACGACAACGAAGGGCCTGTTTATCTGAGTTCTTCGCATCGTCCCTTTGTGCCGAAGTCCGAAGGCATGGCGAATCTCACCTTGGCGAAGGATGTATCGCTGGAACGCCTCGGCAATCGCCGTCAGTTGCTGGATTCATTTGACGCATTCAGCCGAGATGCTGCGCACTGTGAGGCCATGGGGGGGATTGACGGGTTTACTAGCCAGGCTTTGCAGATGGTTACGTCCTCAAGGGCTCGTGATGCGTTCGACCTCTCCAGAGAATCAGCAGATACTCAGAATAGGTACGGTAAGTACTGCGAGAACTTTCTGATCGCTCGACGACTCGCAGAGGCGGGTATTTCTGTTGTGACATTAAAAGTTGGCGACTGGGATACTCACGAGAAGAACTTCAAGGACATGCGGGAGCAACTCCCATTGCTTGATCGTGGATTCCATGCGCTCGTGACAGACTTGCATGATCGCGGTTTGGATAAGGACGTGGCGGTGGTTCTCTGGGGAGAATTTGGCCGTGCGCCGCGTATCTCCCGTGGAGACGGTCGCGATCACTGGCCAGAGGCCGGAGCGGCTGTAGTTGCCGGCGGTGGATTCAACGTCGGCCAAGTGATCGGCGAGACCGACTCACACGGCGGTCGATCAAAGGGGCAACCGCATACTCCCAGCAACGTGATGGCGAACCTGTATCACCACCTTGATATCGATCCCGCAACGGTGATCCCAGATCGCAATCAGAGGCCTATGCCTCTTCTAGATGATCGTACGCCTGTTCATGAGCTTGCTTGAGGGCAGGGCGATGGCCGAAGAATGCTTGCTAATCATACGGCGGCCGATTTGCTGTCGCGCGAGCTTGAATTCTGGGGCAGCCGGCATGTGAGTAGATGCTCATGTGCGGCTGCTTGATGGTTGCCAAGCGTGCTGCGCTGAGATTCTTGTTGGAGCTGGAACCAACTAACGGTGTCGCGGATTGGCTGGTTCTTTCCCGCAGTTCCCAAGAGGTGACGCCTTCTTCGCACTTCCAGGATGCCGGCAGTTTTCTCGATGTTTGGCGGGAGTGCGCGGATGTAACGCGAAACGCTTGCACTCGGTCATCGTGTTCGCTGCTATGTCTGAGCTAAACACCTCCTCAATTGGGGAGATGGGCTGTTTGCGGGCTTTGCTTCACCATCGGGCCACACGAAGGGCGGAGACGTGCAACTTACGAGCTGGCTTCAACAGATTCTGGATCGATCCCGGTGCAATCGTCGCGGAGTGCGTGCTTTAGTGCCGCAGCAGACGAGAGCGTTGGCGAAGGCGAAACGCCGAATTGAGTGTCTTGAAATCAGAGCGGTGCTGGCCTCGGACTTTGGTGATGCGCCCGATACAACCTCCGGAACTGGCACGGGGAACTACCAGACGCTTTCGGCGAACAGCGGACCGAGTCACGTGATCGATGCGACTCAGACCAAGCTCTTTATGGGAGCCCGGGTCGATAGCGAGGCGAATGGTCTGCAGAACGCGAACGCCATCGGTGACGACGTCAATACTCTACCCGACGACGAAGATGGTTTGGTTGAGCCAGCGCAGGATCTGCTGCTGACCGCTGGATCGGTGCCAACGGTCCGGGTGAGAGCAACCAATACGACGGGATCGGCAGCAACTCTGTACGGCTGGATTGACTACAACCGAGACGGCGTGTTTGACAATGCCACAGAGCGGGCTTCGGTGTCGGTTCCGAACGGTTCGAACAAGTCGACGCTTACTCTCGCATTTCCGACCGTACCAACTAGCGCCGATGGCGGAGCGACATTCGCCCGATTCCGGCTTGGTTCGGACTCCGCTGCGGCCAACTCTACGGGCGCTTCGAACGGCGGCGAAGTTGAAGACTATAAGGCATTTGTTTTTGAGCGAGGTGGCGGTGTCGCAAACGCTGCCAGCACGATCAAGATCTCCGAAGGTATCAACGGTGGCCCCTCGCTAGGCTCGTTCGCTCAATTTGGATCTTCTGCAGCAGTCATCGGAGATCTCAATGGCGACGGGGTCATGGATTTGGCTGTCGGGGCCAGGTACGACGATATTAGTGAGGGTATCAGCCCCGGTTCTGTGTATGTGCAGTTTATGAATGCCAACGGTACCGTAAAGAGTGCGTTGAAGATCAGCAGCGATCTTAATGGCGGACCGGCATTGTCAACCGGTGACTACTTTGGAAGTTCGATTACTGCGATCGGAGATATTGATGGTGATGGAACACCCGATATCGCTGTTGGCGCAGAGGGTTTCTATACCGGTACCGCGACGGGCGCCGTCTTTGTACTGCGATTGAATTCGAATGGGACCGTAAAGAGTCACTCGACAATTCTCGGTGATACGCTGAGCCTCAATGCCGGGTTTGGCGCGGCAGTAACTGCCGTTGGCGACTTGGATGGCGACGGTGTGACGGATCTGGCTGTTGGGGCAGATGATGATTACTATCAAGGGGCCGTCCACGTGCTGCTGCTGAATTCGAACGCAACGGTGAAGGCCAGCACGCGAATCGGCTCGGGAACGAACGGGGGGCCGACATTTGAGTCGAGTTCGAACTTCGGTTCTGGTGTAACGTCGTTGGGCGATTTGAATGGAGATGGTATTACCGACATCGCCGTTGGTGCTGCTCTCGAGCAGGGCGGCGGAGCAGTGCATATATTATTTCTCAATGCCAACGGTACCGTAAAGAACAGTACCAAGCTCGCCGACGGCGCGAATGGAGTGCCGGACCTTGCCAACTATGGCAACTTTGGTGCTGCAGTCTCGTCGTTGGGAGATCTGGATGGAGATGGTGTTACCGACTTGGCCGTCGGTACGAGTTCCGACAACGATCCGGCGGGCGACCCGTATCTTTCAGGTTCAGTAAGCATCTTGTTGCTGAACGCGAACGGAACGGTCAAAAGCAGCAGCAAGATCACACGCGGATTGAATGGAGGTCCGTCGTTTCCAGATCAGATCAACTTTGGAAGCGCTATTGCGGCTCTGGGCGATTTGAACGGAGATGGAGTCGTTGACCTGTTTGTCGGGGCTCGGTTTGATCTCACGCTCGATCAGTATAACGATGGTGCGGGGTACCTGCTGTTTCTCAAAGATGCCGCTTCCAGCAATGTGCCGACGATCTCTGCGATTGATGATGTCACGACTTCTGCCTCAACTGCTACAGAGGCACTTGAGTTCACGATTGGCGACATCCAGACACCGGCAGCCAGCTTGACGCTGAGTGCAAGTTCGTCGAACACAACGCTGGTGCCGAATCAGAATGTCACATTTGGCGGAAGTGGCGCAAATCGCACCGTAACCGTAACGCCCGCTGCGGATCAGTCGGGAACCGCTACGATTACGATTACCGTTACCGACGGGCAAGGTTTGACCAGCACCAGCATGTTTGATGTGATGGTCACGTCCAACGCTGGTTTCAGCTTTGACTTCGCCGCTGTTGGAAGCAATTTGCACCCGACATTGCGTTACTTCGGGCAAACATCTCTGAGTGCGGCGCCGTTCCAGATCATTCGTTACGGCACAATGACGTTGTCGGGCATTACCGGATTTCCTCAGACTTTGGCGGCCGCTGGAAACAACCCAGAAAACATTACGATGGAGTTTGGGTCCAGGAATCCTGCTGCCCCTGTGGAAGTCGTGACTTTGGATACGTTCGATAATGGATTGTCGGATGGGCTTGGGAATCAGACTTATAGGGCTAATGGGCAACTTACTCCTGCGAACGCGCAAACTGATATTCCGACGATCACCATTTTCAACAGCGGTGTCGCGGTTGCTCAAGCCAAGTTTCTTGAGCTTAGTCTGGACGTAACGACCAGCGGAACGGTGACTTCGCAGCAGAGTCGTATTCAAGTCACTCAGGCGCTTGGAGCCGACCCGACGATCTACAACGAGATCATCGCAAAAACGGGCAACGGTATTATTCCGATAGGCCTCAACGTCTTTGACTTCGGCGGGGAAGTAAGTGGCTTTGGTGATGCCGAGATCTTCCGTTCGTCGGGGCAGGGGCTGGCCGGTTTCACACTCGTCGATGATTTTGGTGACAGTATAGGGACGGCATCTACTTGGAATCGTCAAGCGGATATCAAGGGACGCCTTACAATTAACGACGACGGTGACTATTTCGCCGTTAGCCTCCAGGCGGGCCAATCATATACGTTCCAGACGATCCTCAGAACTCTCGGTGACTCTAGTCTGAGGGTTCTGAACTCGGCGGGAACTGAAATCGCCTACAGCGATGATGTTAGCGAAACCGACCTGTCTTCGAAGGTGGTTCTGACGCCGACCTCCTCTGGAACCTTTTACCTTGTGGTCGACGGCTTCGGTGGGCAGGGTAGTTACACGCTTAAGCAAGTTGGTGGTGTTGTAGCGCCCACAGTCGCGGTCAACATTGTGGACGCGTCATTGAGCGATTCCGACAGCAGTTCTTCGGTGACGTTTACCTTCAGCGAGGCCGTGAATGGCTTCACGATCGCCGATGTGACGGCGGCCGGCGGAACGTTGTCCGGCTTTACGGGAAGTGGCAGCAGTTACTCGGCGACGTTTACTGCTACAGACGGCGTCGCAACGACCGGGTCCGTATCGGTTGGTACCGGATATACGAACGGCGCGGGTACTGCCGGGACCGCTGGCTCTGATACAGTAAGCGTCGATCGGCTGAATCCGACTGTCACAGTCAACATTGTGGACGCGTCGTTGAGCGATGGTGATAGCTCATCATCCGTCACATTCACGTTTAGTGAAGCCGTTACCGGTTTCACGGTGGCGGATGTGACCGTGGCTGGCGGGACGCTTTCGACCTTCACCGGCAGCGGGTCGAGTTATTCAGCGACCTTTACGGCGACAGACGGTTCCACGACGACGGGTTCTGTATCTGTCGGAACCGGCTATACAGACGCCGTCGGCAACGTTGGCACAGCGGGGTCTGATACTATCGGCGTCGATCGGGCCAACCCCACGGTAACCGTGAATGTCGTTGACGTTTCGCTGAGCGACACTGATAACAGCTCTTCAGTGACGTTCACGTTCAGCGAAGCAGTGACCGGATTTACGGCGGCAGATGTGAGCGTTGCTGGGGGGGCGTTATCAGCGTTCGCTGGCAGCGGCAGCAGCTATACGGCGACTTTCACTGCAACGAATGGCGTGGCCACGACCGGGTCGGTTTCTGTAGGTACCGGCTACACCGATGCTGTCGGAAACACTGGCGGAACCGGTTCGGATACGGTTGTCATCGATACGTTGAACCCCACCGTCACGGTGAATATCGTGGATACGGTGTTGACAGATGCCGACAACGCCTCCGTCGTGACGTTCACATTCAGCGAAGCCGTGACAGGCTTTACCGCCGCCGATGTCACCGTCAGCAGTGGTACGTTATCGGCGTTCAGCGGAGCTGGCGCGAGTTACACAGCGACTTTCACTGCCACAAACGGCGTGGCTGCAACCGGATCTGTCGCAGTTGGTACAGGCTATACCGATGCGGCCGGGAACGTCGGCGTTGCTGGGTCTGACACGGTCACGATTGATACGACTGACGGCGTGGATGTCACGATCAATCTGACCGGGACGCAGAAGGTTGCTGTGCGGAGTGCCGCTACGAATCTAGAGGTTCTAATCGACGATGTGGTGGATACATCTTTCTCAAAGATTACTGCGGCATCGGTTCAAAGTATCACCGTTGTTGGCGGCACAGGCAACAACTTGATCGATCTGAGCAACGTGGGGCCGACTGCGTTCTCTCGAACCGGAGGTGTCGCAATTGTCGTTCAGGCCGGAACTGGAAACGACACTGTGATCGGTAGCCAGTTTGGCGACCAGATCTTTGGCGAGGACGGTAACGACTCGCTGAGTGGCGGAATTGGCAACGATACGGTCACGGGCGGCGCCGGCGTTGACAGTCTGTCTGGCGGTGCAGGCACTGCAGATACTGTGAGTGAATCTACTTTGACCAATATCACATTGAGTGCGACAACCCTGACGAATGGCACTGGAGGATCGACTGAAGTTGATTCTTACGGCGAGTTTGAGCGAGGCATGCTGCTCGGTGTGGCCACCGCAAATGTGTTAGACGCATCAGCGGCGGGGATTCCGGTAACGCTGTTCGGCGGCAACGGCAACGATTTGCTGATCGGCGGAACTCTGGCGGATAATATCGATGGCCAGGGCGGTAATGACACTGTTACGGGCAATGGTGGCCCAGACTCGTTGATTGGGGGAGCAGGCAACGACACTTTGCGAGAAACCGTCGATCAGGATCTCACGCTCACTAATACCACGTTGACTGCTTCTGGTAATACAAAAGCGACCGTCGTCGACAACCTGACCACCTTCGAGATTGCTGAAATCAGCGGTGGAGTCAGTCGCAACAAGATTGATTTAAGCGGCTTCACGGCGAGCCTCGGCACTACGATCAACGGTGGCGGCCAGAGCGACACCATCTTCGGGTCCCCAGGGCCGGACGTCATTTTCACATTGACCGGCAACGATTCGATATCGGGGCTGGGTGGCGCCGACGTGATTGTTTCCGGCAACGGCAACGACACCATCAGCGGTGGCGATGGAGCCGACAATCTCAACGGTCAAAACGGCAACGATCTGGTCCTGGGCGACGCGGATAACGATGTCGTCGTCGGCGGTGCTGGTATCGATACCCTCAATGGTGGGGCAGGTAATGACTTCGTCGCTGGCCAGGCCGAGGCCGGCTTATTGAGCGGCGGTGAGGGTAACGACACCGTGCAGGGCAACACCGCGAACGACACTTTGAATGGTGACGCTGGTGACGATCGTCTCTTTGGATTGCAGGGCGACGACGTCCTGAATGGCGGCGATTGAGTGGATTCGCTGGTGGGAGCGATTGGTAACGATTCTCTGAGCG
>CAYLTY010000132.1:0-22542 GCA_964386705.1 uncultured Planctomycetaceae bacterium | reverse complement strand
CTGGTCCCACCGGCCCCGCCTGTTGTTGCTCCGCCAATGATGGCCATGCCGCGTCAGCAGCTCGAACAGCGGCCTGATCCGGCCCTACAGATCATCGCCGATCGGCTGGCCGAGATTCTGACGAAGCTCGACAGCATGGCCCGCAGTGAAAGTGATACCGCCAGCAACACGTCCGTGATCGCCGAGAACCTGGAAGTGCGCTAGTCGCGCAACGGCTTCCGTCTGGTTGTGACCTGACAGTCCCAACTCAGACAAGGAAGTCATTCGATGTCGAAACGCTACTCGGCTGGCGTGGCCGCAATCTTTGATCAGCTTCACGATCTGACCGCGAGCAACAAAGTTAAGTGCCTGCTGATCCGGTCGGGTTCTTCGGTCACGTCAGAAGATGCCGCGACGCTGGGTGCGTTCAGCTCGCTGCTGGAGTGCCGCGACAGTGGCTACACGTCGCAGTATCTGACCGGCGTGACGATCGCTCAAAGTGGTGCCAACGTCATCTTTGACGCGAACAATCCATCCTTCTCGAACACGGGCGACCAGTCCGGTGATTCGATCATCGGCTGTCTGTACGCGATCTATACCGGGGCGACTCAGGCCAACTGGATTCCGCTGAGTTACACCGCGTTCAACGCCGCGAAGACTCAGACCGGCACCGCGTGGCCGGTGGAGATCCATGCCAACGGGTTCTATGGCCTGACGTGCTCAGCATCGACTCACAAGGTGTATGCCAAGGGCATTGAACGCGTGGCGAAGCAACTGACCAACATGGAGACCTCCAACAAGGTCTACACGCGGCTGTTGATGACCAACACCACGGCGTTCACCGACAACCCCACCACCGTCAGCGGGTTCAGCACGCTGGATGAGTGCAACGATACGACTTACGTCGCGGCTGGTCTGCACTACCTGACCAGCGTGGCCGTGACGAACGCCAGCGGCATCGTGCAGGCGGCGGCGGCTAACCCGAGTTTCACGAACGCGGGCAACGCGTCCCGTGATGTGCGGTACCTGCTGCACTGCCTGCACGTGGACGGCACCGCAGCCAATGACGTGCCCATCAGCCTGCAGCGACTGGACACCGACGTGACTCTGAGCGGTGTCACGCTGCCGTGTTACCTGCCATCCAGCGGGTTCCTGAAGCTCACGCCGTAGAAAGGTGGTGAGAGATGTCATACTCACCATCGGCCTATTCGTTCGGCGGGGCTGGCATGTTCTCAGGCCCGCCTCAGTCCGGCGTGGCCATTGAGTACAACCCGGCTGACGCTCTGGCGTTCATTGAGTTCAGCGGGCTGTCTGCAATTCTCACGGGCAGCCCGGTGACGGCTGCCACGCTGCATCTGACCGGGTTCAGTGACCCTGGCACTACCGCCGTGGTGCGCACTCATGGCGTCACGCTGGGGGACAACTCCGCCCCGAGCGACTGGTCTGCGGCCTGGTCGATTTATCAGGACTACAAGACCGCCGCCTATGCGGAGGAAGATTGTAATGGTCACACGTCGCAGGACTTCGACGTGACGGCCATTGTGAACGAACTCATCGGGATGGTCGGCTCGGTGGATGGTGCGAAGATTCTGTTCATCCTCTTCCAGCCGAGTTACGCGGGCGGAGGCGTGGGCACGTCTCCACTGGCGACAGCGACTCTGGACATCACCACCGGCGGCGGCGGTGGGCCGAGTGTTGCAGTGAGGCGGCAGAGTGGTATCGGTCGTGGCCTCTATCGCGGCCTTGGTCGCAGGTAAGCGTTCTGATCTCGGATAGATCAACGACTCTCAAGGATGAAGCATGGTCTTTCGACGCAAATACAGTGTGCAGCTCACGGGTGCGTTGCTCATTCGCATTCCGATGACGAAGGCGGGTTCCACCGACTTCGCCACGGGCAGCGACTGGACTCCGGCCACTGGCGACGTGAAGGTCTGCCTGGATAATGGCACCATCGCGAACATCACCACGTTGCCTACTTACGATAACGGGGCTTGGGAGTTCACCCTCGCGGGTGGCGAACTGCAGTGTAAGCAGGTTGTCGTCATGATCGTGGATAGTGCCACCAAGGCGGTCGATGACAATTGCTTCATCGTCGAGACCTACGGGCATGCGTCCGCGATGTGGTTGATTGATCCGACCAACGGCACGGACATGGCGCTGACGGCATTGGGAGACATCTACCACGCGGACATTCAATTCACTCGCGATCAGGCGGGCACGACAGATGAGTACACCGTGAGCCTCTACAAGAACGGCGAACGCGTGACGTCCGGTCTGGATGCGGCACCGACCTTGCGAGTCGTCAAACGCAGTGACGGCACCGAACTGTTTGCCGCCGCAACGATGACTCAGATCGGTTCCACGTATCACTGGAAGTTGGACAGGACCACCACCAACCGTCTGTCTCTCGGTGAAGCTGGAGTGGCTGAATTCTCATTCGTGATCAGCAGCGTGACGCGGCTGCGGACGCGGGTCATTGGTCGGGATTCAACGTAGTTCGGGCCACAACGGTGCGTAAGCGTTCTGATCACGGAGTGATCAGCGACTATGAGGAGCGACGATGCTTTTCCGGCGGTTGTTACCAGCTCTGCATCTGCTGCAGGATCTCGACCCCAACGAGAGCGTGGCGTTTTCGTTGCTCACGGGGCTGGTGTGCTCGTACCAGTTCGAGAACGCCAGCGACCTGGGGCATGACGATTATTCATTCATCAACCTCAGTATCACGGGATCGACCGGCAGTGTTACTCAGGTCACGGGCAAGGATGACTATGGAGTTACCTGTGCCGGGAAGTACCTGCAGGGCGATGGGGCCACCGACGTTGATCCCGGCAACGGCATCACGCTGTGTGGCTGGTTCAAGTGCGATAACAACACCGGGGCAGGATACAACCGGGTGTTGGTGTGCCTGAAAGAAGCGGCCACTGGTCACACGTCCGCGAATCCTGATCCGTCAGTGTTCCTCACGAGCACTGGCGGGACTCACATACCGAATCTGCAGTTTTACGATAGCGGCAACACTCTGCGGACGTTGTCGCTCTCCGCGATCGCCGATCCTACGGTGTGGCATTTCTTCGTCGCGAGATTCGAAGACGGCAATCAATCGCTGCAGGTCGACAACGACACTCCGGCCACGTCGACTTATGCGATCGATGACACGATCGCTTTCCCGCAGTCGCTGAAGCGCGTCCTCATCGGCGTGGCCGACAGTGCTGGTGAAACCGTCACTGCCGATGGCATCTTGATCTACAACCGCATCCTGACCGGCTACGAATCGGACGTGCTGTTCAATATGACGGCGGGTCGGTTCTATCCCTTCGGTCAGCAGGCAGACGCTGAAGCCAGTCAGTCCACGGCGGAAGTGGGTGGGTACGCGATCGCGGCCCCAGCGGCTGAAGCCAGTCTGTCGACGGCGGCGGTGGGTGGGTATGCGTTCGTCCCTGGCATCAGTGAAGCCAGCTTGTCAACGGCAGCAGTGACAGCGGCGTTCGTCGCGGCGGTTCCGGAGTCATCGGCATCCACGGCAGAGGTGCCCGGAGCGGCGACGGTGCCAGCGTACTCGGAAGCGAGCCTGTCGACGGCTGCAGTCGGTGGGTACGTGTTCGCGCCTGGCATCGCTGAAGCCAGCTTGTCCACGGCGGAAGCGGAAGAGACATACGGAGCGGAACCCGCCGTTGCTGAAGCCAGCTTGTCCACGGCTGAAGTCGGCGGAGCTGCGGGCACTCCACCACGTGGCGAAGCCGGTCTGATGACGGCGGACGCGGGCGGGTATGTGACCATCCCGGCTTATAGTGAAGCGAGCCTGTCGACAGCAGCGGCGGAGACCGTGCATCCGGTGACTGATCCGGCCATCGCGGAAGCGAGCCTGTCCACGGCTGCCGTGGTTGCGGCTGCGGGGACTCCACCACGTGGCGAAGCCAGCCTGTCGACCGCGTCCGCTCAATACGTGCGCGGCGATGACATGCTGACCGTGAATGTGAAAACTGTGCTGGTCAACGGAGTGAAGGCCAATGGCAATCCTGTCATTAACGAGCAGGACACGGCCCGCGTGGTGTTCGACCTGGTCGATGAGAGTAGTGAGCCTATCAACATCGAGTTGATCAAGTCGCTGTTGATCACGGTGACTACGGGAGCTGGCGATCAACGCACCGTGATCCGTCCCACTGAGGAAGGGTTGGCAGCGCAGTTCGTGTCGCTCGCGACGGTGGGCGGTCGCTCGCTGTTGACGTGGGATGTTCAGTCGTATGAAAGCCGAGTGATCAACTCAACACTCGGCCTGAACAATGACGAGCCGCACAATATCACGCTGGAACTCTGCTGGTATCCGGCTGAGGAGCTGTCGCTCTCGGACCCATTCACCACGGCGGCTGATTCTGCCGACGTAACAGTGACGCATCCCGCCCACGGCCTGAAGGTCGCTCGCGATTCCGTGGTGATTCAAGGTTCCACAGACGTTGCGGGCGTTGATTGCGACGGCATCTACACCATCACCGAAGTGGTGGACGGCGATCGTTACAAGATCCGCCACAAGTCGCAGTCGGCCACTGCCACTGCCACCGGCGGCGGTGCCGTGCGAATGCTCGTCAGCCCGCGTCGCAAAACGCTGGTGCAGACGCTGAAGGTCAAGCGGTCGGACCTCACATAGCCAAGGGAGTGGCATCACATGGGCGTTGCTGAAATCGCTCTCCGCTGGCGCGAGCGGGCGACTGAGGACGAGAAGAAAACGGAGATGGAGGAAGTCTGGCAAGCTCTGATGCAAGCCGCCTCAGACTCTCCGGCTGATGCGTTGGATGATCCGCTGTGCCCGCAATATGGCGAACCACATCCGATCTATCCCACGCATCTGCTCACGCATCGTGAAGGCCGTTTGGTCAAGAAAACTCGCCCGCCGCGAATCGACATTGTCACGCGCTACACGTCCAGCCCGACCGATGCCGCAAAGATGGAAGCGAAGTCGATTGAGCCTCTGTCACGTGACATGGAAGTCACCCGCGACACTCGCGAAATCACCATACCTCTGCTGATTGACCGAATCAGTAATGAGTTGATCTGCAACACCGTGGGAGATCCGATTGCCGGGCTGACGACCACACGAGAAGTGGTAATTTACACCGTGACCATCAATGTTGACTCGAATCCGGCGATCGATCAGCTCGCGGGTAAGATGAACTCTCAACAAATTACGATCTGGGGTGAGAGTTGGTTCGCTCATACCGTGCGACTGATTCGCGGGCCGATCAGCCTGAAGCGTTCGGAACTCGGCCAGCAATACCGTCGCTGCACGTATCAACTCATCTGCAACCCGGAAACTCACAACATCGAAGTTTTGAATGCTGGTCTCTATGAAAAGATCAATGGTGAAAAGGTAGCATGCGAGATCAATGGCGAGCGAGTCACGTCGCCTGTCCCACTGGATTCCGCAGGTCGGATGATTCCCGCCGCAACTTTGCAGGCGAACCCTGTGACGGCTCCGCACTACCTGACGGTGCACCAGTTTGAAGAGGCGAGTTTCAGCAGCATCCAACTGCCTTCGTCGATTGTGTAGCAGTCCGTCCCTGAACCCTGATCATGGGACCCATGCGACCCATCGGACGCATGAGTCTCATTCTGGCTGACCCCTTCTGTTTAACGCTGTGACCTATGGCCATCGTCCTGAGTGACCAGACATTCGCCCGCATCATGGCGGTGGTGGAAGCGGCTGAGCGGCAACGCGGCGGCAGTGGCCAGCCTGTTGCTGGTGCCTCCGCTGGCTTGCTGCTGGAACTGCTGCAGATCGGCACGGACTGGACTGCGTCCGCGTTCTCGGAAGACATTGGCGGCAGCTCGGTGGCCGCTGGCAAGCGGCTGACACCTTCGAACCACGCCAGCGAAGACAGTGCTAACCGGTTCGCACTGTCGGCGTCCGCAGGTTCTCAGATCTCGATCGATATCGAAGCGAAAGATCGCGTGGCCGTGGGCATGCGGATCACTCTGGTGAACTGCAGCAGTGATGATGGCGAATACATCGTCACTGCAAAGTCTGAGACCTCCACGCTCGATCTGACGCTGGATCGATCGCTCTCAACCGGCACTCTGGGCGATTGTCTGCTGCCCGGTGCCCGCACGTTGCAGTCCGTCACCGAAGTGTCTGGCGTGGGTGTGATCTCCCGCCATCGTCACGACCTGGTCATTGCCGGTCGTGTTCGAGGCGAGTGGCTCGCCCTGACCCGCCCGCGTTGCCGTGGGTATCTCGACGAAGATCTGGACGCCGCCACGATCAACGATGATGACGAGTTAGAACCAGGAGAAACGCTGCTTAGCGTCTGGGACTTCGACGCTGAAGGTGTCTGGGTTGATACCGGCGAAGACGTGACGATCCGTAATCTCGATGAGCACATGAGCGCCGCGTCGGGCACGTTCTGTTACGCGGACTTGTGGGGTGACAAGTGGGAGATTGACTGGGCGAGCTGTGGACCGTCCGAACTGGTTGGGGAAGGTGACTAATGGGCCGCCCTCGCTCCTGTGGCTCGGTTCAGCCGTGCCGACAAAAAGACAAGTGCACTCAGTTCGGCCCGATCGGCACGTGGGTTGAAGATGATTGGGAGGTCGAGATTGTCACCCGGCAAGATCCGCTCTCAACCGCAGTTATCACGGGCTGGGGCACTTCTGAGCTGGAGATCACGGCGACGATTGGCAGCTCGGACCTGCACGTGCTCGCCGATCATGGCGTGGACGTGTATCTGCGACCGAAGCTGACGTACCGGCACTATCGCCACTGGAAGCCGCTCGCACAGATCACTGGCCGTTGCGAACTGGAGATGCCCACGCGACCTGCCTTGGCCGGTCGAATCTGCGGTCTCAACCTGGCTGTCAAACATGCTGGCACGTCCATTGGTAGTGTCGGCTGGATGAACCTCTATCAGGAGCGGCATGTTCGCCGAGCGCTCGGCACGTTGACTCCGCCAGCGTTGCCGCCGTGTCCGCCCGCGTGGGACGACCAGTACACATTCGAGGCTCACCTCACGTTCCAAGGCTACTTCTGTATCAAGGGCGGGACCTACACCACGAAGCTGAGTGCTCTGGAATGGCGAATCGGGTCAGCCTGTGAAAGCTATCTGGCCCCCTCGCCCGGAAATGACTCGTTGCACGTATCAACGGTCTGGACTGACCCCGTTGATGAACGTCCGATTGACGGCATTATTGAGCCGCCAGACTGTGCTTTTCGGTATTGCACGGTCTGTGCCGATAACGGAGATGTGACGGTTCAGGGTGATATGGCGGCAGGCAGTGGTGCTGTCGGCCTGTCGGTCGGCTTCGTGCCCTGGCCGCACTGTGTGCATTCCGAGCTGTGGGAGAATAACGGTTCATTCTTCTACAGCATGCCCTTTGAGTGGGACCCCGACATTGCTGATTGGGCCATTCACCATCGCGGTAGCAATTACCTGGCTGGCAACTCATCGCACCTGTCGGCTGGTTCGCTGCTGTTGACTGCCGCCCCTTATCGCAGTCACGGGGGTGGGGCTATCGCCGTTCATCCCGACTGTGGACCAGTGCCTTACGTTTGCCAGCCCGTGGGGGATATATGCACGCACCCGGCGACCTTCACCCTTTCGCTTGCCACAATCTGAGGGCAGACGTCTGCATGGTAGATCCGAAGTGGGAAGCTCCCTGCGCGATGTGTCCCGCTCACACGCCCGCAGGTGTATTAGCCGCCGCTCAAGAGCGTGCTGCCGAACAGCGAGCGCTCGCCCGCAATCGCTGCCAGTATCGAGCCGCTGATTCTCACCGCCAAGAACCCTGTAGTTGCCCGGCGGTATCAATGGTGCCTATCTACCACTGTTCGCGGTTGGATTGTGATTGCGCCGACATCCGCCAGCCCAAAGCCCCGGCGGCGTTCTGTGGTAACTGCCCTCACCACTCAGGCCGCGATTCACGGATTGCGGAGCCGGACAAAATTGTCCGTCTTACACCCTGCCCGCCGTGTCAGCAGTCCCGCGATTCGTGGGAGTACCTGCAACACATATTGTAGAGAGTGAGCTGCTAGCGGAGCATCAACTGGCGGTTGATCTCGGCGGCGATGTCGCTGCTTGTCACGGGGCTGCTGGCAATCGCGGTGGTGTACCATTCGCACTTGCCTTCGGTGGGCAATGGAATCACCAGCCACCGGTCGAGCGATGCGGACGAACCGCCGTAGTCCAGAGCCAGCCGCGCCGCACCGGCTTCGTCGATGGCGACGCAGATGGAACCTGTTAGTTCGCTTTGTTGCAGCGAGTTGTACCGCTTCAGCACGACAAACTTATGTCCCACCTGGATGATGTGATACGGCCCGGTTGGCCCCTCTTCTGAGGCTGCTAAAAGTATTCCGAGTTGGCACAGTTCATGCGCCAGATCCCGGTATGCGTGGGCGACGCACGCTACCTTTGGCTTGATTGATTCAAGCATCGTTTGGCCCTGATGCGGACTGGTGATGGTCGGTCAGCTCACAGAACAACCAACTTCCCGCGCTCAAGCGTCACACCCGTGCATGCACGCGAAGTCGCTCGCCGAAGCGCCCGAGGGCGAGCAACCTGTAGCAGCGGAGTTTTGCTGAGCGCGGGAAAGTTAGTTGCCATTCCGAGTGGATAACCGCAGGCAAAGGAATCGGCCCCTCGCAAGCCGCTGCATCACCCCGCGACCGTGCCGCCTCTTAGCCACTACAATCCTCAAATTGGGAACACTAGTGGCGTGTTTGCGACTGTCTAGTCGTGACGCTCCGTGTATAGCTCAAGCTGCGAGACCCTGAGAACCTCCATCAATGATCTGTTTCCCATCCGGGTTGAAGTGCGTCGCGTAAGTCTCGAATCGCGGCGGCCACTTCGAAGCTGCCGCCATTCACCGCGAAGTCGATCGCTTCCGTGAACGCGGCGCAAACTTCCTCGCGGTGCCTCAATTCGGACAGCCACCAGATGGCAAAGCCCACTCTCCCGAACGGTGTTCTGACCTCGCTCATTTCGCTTCGTCCTCCAGTTGTGTGGTGGCATAGGTTGCAAGACGTTCCATCGTTTTCATGGCCGCTATGAAGTCGCCTCTGTCCCATTCGTCCGCTGCCTGTTGTGCGGTCGCCAGCGTGACGTGTTCAACCTCGCAGTCGAACGGCGGATGTTCAGGGCGGTTGTCGTTCCAAGATTGAACAACGGCGATCAGTTGCGATGTCTCGTGAATGATCCATTCCAGCCGCTGCCGAGGGTTCATGATGCGAGGATCTCCGCGACGATGGCTCTGGCGACTGGTGGGCTGACGCTGTTGCCGATTTGCTTCGTAATCTCGGCACCGCTGCCGTGGAACTGATAGTCCGGCGTGAAGCCTTGAGCTTCGGCCTGCTCTTCGCGGCTCAGCATCCGCAGGCCGATATCGGCGATGCCGTGCATGGCCATGACATCCAAGAGACTCTGTTCGGCTGCGGACCTGGCTGTGATCGTGGACGTGCCCGCGTGCTGAGTCAGCAGCGCGAATCGGTCATGCGTCGTCAACGTGCCCAGCGGTTGCGTGGTCGGGAATGTGCTGCCGTTGCCGTAGTAGCTCATCACCAGCGGCATCAGTGGCCGTCGGGTGATGCCGGTCTGGACGCGTTGCAGCGTGGCGTCTGCCATCGGTTGAGGTCTGCCGAACACGCTGGTGCAGTCTCGCCGCCAGTGCAGTACGTCCGCCGCAGTTCGCCACCTGGTCGGGCCGTCGCTGGTGTGAGTTGGTGTTGGCCATCTGATTGGCTTCGACTTGCTGGCAATCACGAACAGTCGTTCGCGGCTGGTGGCCGCTCCGAAGTTCATGGCGTTCAGCTCGCCGATTTCAACGCGATAGCCTTCCGCTCGCAGATCCATGATCCACTTATTGAAGAACTTGCCGAGCCCGCGTTTCAGCGGACGGCCACGTTTGCCACACGGTCCCCACTTGCGGAACTCCGGCACGTTCTCGATCACCGCGAATTCTGGCTTGTGATAGGCCAGCCACTTCAGGACTTCATTCGCTCCTGCCCGTTGCTGATCGCCAGTCGGCATGCCGCCGCGTGCTCTGGAATGTCCGGTACACTCAGGACTGGCCAACAGCAGATCCATGCGCGGCGATTCACCTGGTGGCACGTGCTCAAGTCTGGCGTTCGCGTGCCTGGCGTTCGGGAAGTTTGAGAAATGAGTCCGCACCGCAACGATCCAGTGATTGACGGCGAAGATCAGTTCGGCCCCGGCCTGCTCAGCTCCGAGACTTGTTCCACCAGCTCCACAGAAGAGGTCCACAGCCTTCATGCTGCCCCCTTGCTGAGAATGTCATCGGCGATGCGGAACACACCTTGCCGACCGATGCAGGGCACGGGGATCTCCAGCCGTGACGGGTTCATGGTCTCGATGGCCACACGCAAGGGTCGCCAGTCACCGAAGGAACGTTCTTGATGGGTGACGGTGATTGAATCAGTGGGCACCGTCTGACCGATCTCCACCGTTCCGAGAATGCAGCCGAGCGGCAGTTGGCCCCACGTGATATCCCCATAGAGGGCATGCAAGGCTCGTGCGATGTAATCCCGGTCAGACTCGGGAATCTCGGACATCATCTTGATGCCGCGAGTTGTCTGAGCGGCTTGAATGGCGATGCGTTCGCCTTGCTTCAATCCCTTGCCCCTTGATCGAGTCTCATGAAGCTTTCGATACGGATGCGGGCAAAACAGCAAGCTCGCCCACGGTTGCCAAATGGACAGAACTTTGATCACGACGTCCCTTTCGCTTGTTGTGCGGCGAATGCCCGCAGTTTTTGAATTTCTGAAGCCGCGTCTCTAACTCTCTCGCCATTCATCAGGTTGCCGGTGCGCGGCACTGGCTCGGGTTGCTCGATGCGTCGCAGGGTCTCTTTGGCCCATTTCGCGTCCGCGTCATCCATGCAGCCGGTTCGCCAATCGCTCTCGATGAGCTTCTGCCGCAGCACGCGGGCCGGTTCGCGGATCAGCATGCGTTCCGGCGGCCTGATCACGTAGTAGGCCGCCGTGAGGAACCTCAGAAAGCCATCGCGAGTATCAACCTGCCATCCAGCGGCAACAGCTTCAGTCCATGCTTGCTTGAGCCATGCGGTATCGCGTTTCTTCACCGCTCGCTTCAGCAGCTCTGGCACTGCGACGGCCTTCTGCCAAAACAACAATTTCCCTTCCCCGTCTGCCTTCGGTGGCGAAGCCGCCGTATTCGGGGAAGGATTGGAAAAGTCAGGAGAAGTCGGAGAAGTACGTCCCTCAGTCTGAGGCCACCCCCCTCTCACACTGAGGCCACCCCCCTTGCCAACTGAGGCCACCCTGCTCTCAGACTGAGGCGCGGGTGGACTCATACTGAGGGGGAGTTGTGGTGGTTCATCGCCTTCGATGATGATTTCCACCGGTTCATCTTCCACCACTTTCGCGGGGATAAAATCGGGCAGGTTGCTCCACACGATCTGATACCGTGATGGCAACTGCTCCCGCTTGTCGCCCTTCACTTTATACCGGTGAGTCACATTGAGAATCGCTCGTTCCTTCAGCACCGCGATGGCGCTGGAAATTGTTGATTCACTCAGGCCGCTGGACTCGATCAGGTCGGAGATGGGAATCCAATAGCTCGGGTTTTTGTTGATGATGGCGTCGATGGTCTTCAGAACGTTCTTAATCGTCGCGCCTCTGACTGGCCGATT
The DNA here is from genome assembly GCA_964386705.1 of uncultured Planctomycetaceae bacterium. Lineage (GTDB taxonomy): Bacteria > Planctomycetota > Planctomycetia > Planctomycetales > Planctomycetaceae > AM-0621. Next base: position 10,911 of record CAYLTY010000132.1, on the reverse strand, counting down.
GTGAGCCTTGCCGCTCGGCAGCTTGATCTGTCGCAGCAGTGTCAACTGTTGATGTCGCGAGCCGTATAGACCGCCAGCGACGTACTGTTTCGAGTTACTATCTGATTGAGCCGCCATGCTCTCGCGTTCCTGGTATCAACAAGTTTTGAACATCAGCACTGGACGTGAAAGAATCAGGTGGCCGCCGCCGTCTCTGCGGCTTTCGCTGCCTGGTGCGCCTCGCGGGCTTCTGTGACGGCCGTCATGTAGGCCATACCGATCACGGCCAGTGCGAAGTTGATCGATTTGACGTTGGGCTGCAGGGCTTGCATGGAGCCATCGAACTGCTGGAACAGTCTGGCCTGCTCCATCTCGCTCAGTGCCTTGATCATGTTTGCTACTTCGATGGCCAGCATGCTCACACTCTGGTTGATGTTGAGCCGAACGGGTGTTGGTTGGGTTGCTTCGCTCATATTCAGTCCTTGAAGAGTTGAAACACAGAGACACGGAGATCACAGAGGGACCGCCGGAAATTCGTCATATATTTGTCCGTCGAGCATCCGCCCGGCGACTTGCTTCGTGAATCGCCAAACCTTCCCTGGTGGGTGTGGTGCTTCGAAGTAGTAGCCCGCTGAGTCCGGCAGATTGTCTGGAAGTCCGCCATCTGGTGATGGTGCGAACTCGCCCCATTGCTTGAAGAGGAATGGCACTCCGGCGGCCTGACACTGATCCCGCAGCGAGCGTGGATAGAGCGGGTGCATTGGTCTTGCGTTTAGGCCCGACTCGCCGCCTGCTATGACCCAATCAATACATGACATTTCCCGCCGGTTACACGCGAAATCGAGGTCGATCAATCCAAGTAGCGGTTCGCATGACAGGAATAATACTGGTACGAGATCGCGGCATTTCTCCAGCTCAGGAATCTGCTTATCCGCGTGCTCTTGCTCGCTGATTGATGTTCCGAGCCACACGTTCTGAAATCGCACGTACTGGCCGATGTCACCACCTTCTTCCATCCATTCATCATGCTGGCCAACTCGCGGCCACATCCGGCGGATGTTCTCCGGTCGCTTTGTCAGCAGGAGCCAATCGAGATGTGGTGTTACCTCGATCAGGTGAAACAACGCTGTTCGTGCGTCGTGAAGATCACGCCAGCAACCCCCGTTCTGAATTGGTCCGTCCCAATCTTCGAACACGTCAGCTAGGGATGCGCAGAACACGCGGTGCCGTTCGCCCGCCGCTTCCGCCGCTTTGTTCCATGCCTTTGGCTTCTTCCAATTCGCCACGCTGGTCAACACTCGTGTGCCGTGGTCGCCCCATCTGGCGAAGCCCTTCCGCTTATCAAAGTCGGCCTCCGCGTAGCAGTGTTTGCAGCCTTCGTGGACTTTGGTGCAACCGATCCACGGGTTGAAAGTGTGATGCGTCCATTCAATCTTTGAATTCTCAGCCATAGCTATACCTCGGACTAAAAGAGTGACGGCGTTGATACTCGCCGCGTGGGTTCTGTTGATGCCTTCGATGGCATCGCTGTTGCAATCAAAACATCTTCAAAGGGTTGGCCGAGTGCTCCGCGACAGAACGCGAGCTGGCTGGCGGTGGGTGTCTCGTCCCAGATCTTGCGGCAGTAGGTCACCGGGTCATTGGTGTTGATACCGGCCACGATGTTGGGTGAGCTTGCTCGCCACTCAATGCCTTCCTGGTGCTTGCGCTGCAGGGCTGTCAGGCTGATGTCTTCCGCATACAACGGCACAAAGGTGGCGGCATCGCACAACCACGCGGGCAAGCTCAAGCGATCCGGCTCGCGACGCTTCCGGCCTGTCGGTTGAGTATCATCTAATGCAGTAGATCCGGCCTCGCTCGGTGGTCTGTTCTCCTGAGTCCCGGTGGTAATTCGGTCACAGTGTCCGGCGTCTCGGTGAATCTGAGCATGAGCAGTTTCCCCGGTTGGATCGGGCACGTCGGTGGCAGTGGTGAGTTCGGGTCTGTCGGTGAGAACTGGCAAGGGATCTGTAGCAGGCCGCACCTGCTCGCTGTCTGGTCGGGATATCTGGTTCGCTGTTGCATCGGGCATTCCCGCAGATGCATCCCGGTCGCCAGTTCCGCTGATTGGAAGAACGCCGCTTCCACGATTCTCGACATGGCTGGACTCCGTTCTGATAGGTGGTAGTAACGGCACGTGCCGTGATCGGGTTTCGTTGAAGAGACCGCACTCGGCCAAGCGGCGGGCGGGTTCGCCGAGTCCCAGTTCTTGCAAGCGCTGTTGCCAGTAGGCTCGCGGCTGGTCGGCTGGCCACAGCCACCACCGCGATGGCAAGGGCGTGTCTGTGACCAGCGTCACCAATTGCTGACTCAGTTCGATGTCTGCCCGCGAGCGTTGCACCTTTGCCAGTGCTTTCGCCTGCGGATGACCCGCTGGCGTGTTGGCTGCGAGCTTCAGAATGCTCTTGAGATCTCCACAGACGGTAAGCAGCTCGGCGGCGGTCTTTGCTCCAATGCCAGCTCCGCCCGGTATATTGTCGCTCGTATCACCTTGCAGGGTGAGGAAGTCGCTCACCTGGTGCGGATCAATTCCGAGCCGCTCGCGGACGTGTTCGCGGGTGACTCGCACCTTTTTGGCTGGATCGTGAACGGTGACACCATCGCGACCAACAAAGCCCAGCAGGTCTTTATCACTGGTGACTAAAACGACTTCATCCGCTCGCGTCGCGAGGTCCGTTGCCAGCGTGGCCAGTACGTCGTCAGCTTCAAAGCCCGTCGATGGCAACACTGGCCAGCCGATGAGGTCCAACGCCTTCAGGCAGAGTGCAATTTGATCCTTGAGCCCTTGCTCCGTCTCAGGCCGCGTGGTTTTATACTCGGGATAAATTGCGTGCCTGTGACCGTGTCCGCCTTCATGGGCAAACAGTATCAAGCTGGGATGATACTGCAGGGCCACCAGCCGCACGGAATCGAGCATGCCGCGAACCGCGTGAATGGTGCTCGGCTGTCCCACGTGCCAGCAGCGCACGAGGATATTCATCAGGTCCACCACCAGCACGATGCCGTTGATATGTGCCGGTGGTTTCTCGTCAGTAGGACGGACAATCTTGTCCGTCTCTGAATGGCCAGCGTGTTCATGACGGACAAGATTGTCCGTCCTACTTATGCGGCTGGTGTGTGTCGCCGCTCCGTCTCGCGGTAGGCCATCTGAATGGCCAAGCTCGCCGCGTGAATCCACTTGCAGGCTCGCTGATTGTCCCCGTTCCACTTCTCCAGCGGCCACAACTCTTGAGCTATCTCCAGTTCGCTCCGCAGCTTCGTTTCGAATTGCCACAGCAGGGCTTGAATCGTCTCCAGCGTGTTCGCTTGCAGCGCGTCTTCGATGATCGCTCTCACCAGAATGGAACCCGCCTCCAGTTGTTGTAAAAGCGAAGCGGCTGACAGATTCGATACGTGGTTCTGCATGGGGCGTTCCTGTGAGATAGGACTCTGAGGCAGCCGACACCAGCCGCCGCTTGAATTGGTTATCATTCAAGGCGAACAGATCAAACATGCGTTCGCCGTTGCAGTCGGTTCCTAAGGGCCGGACCCGGAATTCGTCACCGGCCTGCAGGTTGAAGGCCGCCAGCTCGATGGGCCGCTGGAGCGTGATGGTCTCGCCGATCATGGCTTGGCCTTTCGCTTTTCACCGGCGTCCAATTCCTTCAGTTCGCCGAGCGACAACCGGGCCAGCGGGTTGGCTCTGGCGAACTCGCGGACAGCACGGCACGTGCCGCCCTGGTCGTAGCGGTTGCATTCGGCAATCCATGCCACAATCGCGGCCTCAGAGTCATCGGTGATGCGCGGCAACGTCCGGCGGATGATGTCAGAGACCTTGGCCGTCAACGCGACTTCAGCCTTGTGGGCGTCGCCCGTGTCATCTTCGACCGGCACCACTGGCGTGAAGCTCGATGCCCCTTGGCGATAGGGTGCGTAGCCTTCCGCCGGATTAACCGTGTCCGGCCCCTGGCTTTCCCCAAACGTGTGGGGAAGTTCCTCTTTGGCGGGAGCGGTTGGGACTGGATTCAGATACCGCTTGAACTCGGCCACCGACAGCTTTTCACGCTGGGCGTGGGCGAGTTTTGTCATCGCCTCGCCGTGATCAATCGACAGGATGGCCGCGAAGTGTGACCAGCTCAGCTTGTCGAATTCCGGCTTCCAATCGTTGAAACGATCGAACACGTGATAGGCCGAGCGAACACGTTCCTCCGAGCAACCGTGTTTCTCAGCCAGCTTGATGAATGTGATCTCTTGGACCTTCAGCAGGTCTGCTATCAATTCTCCCAATTCCCAATTGGTTGAGTCGCCCTTGCGAATGCTCTCGGCAATCTTGCGATGCAGGTCTGTGACCTGATCCTCTGGCGTGTCCGTTGCCATTGATAAACCTCCGTGTTTGTGGCTCACTTCCGAAGCGGTTGGCGAGTGAGCGTGAACGTGATCCCCATTGAATCGAGGTGAAGCTGTCCCGAAGTTGCGAGACCTCGCAGGTAACTCACTGGCACCTGCATGGTTTCCGCGACCTGGTCGGGTTTGCTATTCACGAACGCCCACAGTTGGCCGTGCGTTCGTGCGTAACCGAATTCACAATTTGCCCTGGCGTAGAAGACGATTCGCGACAGCCAGATCTCTTGCGTGTCGAGATCGACTCCGGATGGCGGTTGATGCTCCTCTGTGGTCAGTGATCGCAGTTGGAGTTGATACGGCTCAACAAAGTGGATGTGCCGTATCGACCGAGGCAGTGACCACGGCGGCTGTTTCGCCAACACGTTCAGCTCTGCGAGCACTCTTGGCTGTGAGATCATCGAACCGGCCTCCGTGCCGTGACCGGCGGTTAGTCGTGAGCGGCTTCGCGGAGGGCGTTCAGGGCTTCCCCTCGATATTTGCCCCAGCAGTTCTCAACCAGTCTCAAAACGGCCTGCTGGTTGCGGTCATCCAGAGAGCATCCATTGCCGTGCACGAACAGTGTTCGGAGTGCTCGAATTGCTTCGCGTCCCTTTTCGGACTGCTGCAAACGATTCACGTCGGCGTGAAATTGCATCTCGGTGGCAGTGAGTGAGAGTGCCCTTGCTGAAGTCATTACTTCCCTTTCCGTGATGTGGTTTCTGGCGGCAGTTCGTCGCGGGTGATGGGCGTATCCTTCGGTGCGTCGATCCCGAACTTACAACTGCCGGTGCGCGACTTGATGACCGTGATAGTCACGTCGCCAATCTTGATTTTCTGCCCGTTCCGTCGAGTCAGACACAACATCTTTGAGCCCTCCCAAGCTCGTCTCCCCGTCCCTGTGGCGGCTAACCAACGCCGCCGTATGGTTCGTCCTGCAACGTTGCTCCGAGCATGCGAAGCAGCGACTCGTAAGGCGGCACCGAGCGGACTGTGTCGAACACAATCCGCGTCGGTTGCCGATAGTTTTTCGCGTTCACTCCAGTGAGTGCATGACCCAGCACGAACTGGCCCACGCCTTCATGCGTGGCTTCCAGCGCCTCGTTGCAAGTCTTTCTCGCGACCTGCCACGGCTTGTGTCTGATGATTTGCAGCTCGCGTTGAACGGCCTTGATGGTCTGATTCCGCCACCTGGCTGGCTTGGACCGCTCGGGGTCCTCATTGTCTTCAATGGCCACACTTAATCGCGGCCACAATAAGTCATCCGGTTCGCCGATCTTTGCGACCGGTATCAGCAGCTTGATAATCGTGTCATGCAGTGGGATGGCCTGTTCGCGGCCAGTCTTCTTGGCCCGCTTGTGGATCACCCACCGACCGATGGAGTCTGTCTTGAGGTCACTGCAACGCAGTTGAAATAAGTCGATGGCTCGCAAGCCTGTGACGCAGGCCACGGCGAACGCCTGGGCGATGTCGCCAGCGTTCAGTTCAATGAGCCGATCAAGGATCTGATCAACGTCATCCCGCGTATAAATATCCTCGTGCACGATGTCGCCCGATACGGTCTCGGACTCCGGCACGCGGCTGATTGCACAGACTTTGCGGGCGTGACGGATCACTGTGAGTAGGTGATTCCGCACCGCACCGTTGATGGTGCCCACGCTGTAGTTGAGTGGCTCGCACTTCATCCGCTCGAACATCCCGACCATCCACGATCGCGATGCCCGCTCGATCTCGGCGAGGGTTGGCCCGCCGTAGGGCTGTGCCTTGTTGACCATCTCCCAAGCTCGGATCGCCCGGAGATCACAGTCACCGGCGGCCTTGCTGCGGTTGATGCGTCCGACTGGCTCCCAGCGTCCATCACGGCAATGTTCATAGAACTGCCGCAACGTCGTCTGTGCCGCGTAAGTCGCTCGTATGGAGTCCGGCACTATCTTCGCCGCAACCACAGGAGTTTCAGGATTAACACCCTGAGAACTAATCCTGTGGTCATCGGCGGGGCCGGGTTGAACGGGCTCGGAAGCCCGTGAAATGGGATGCTGTCGCACTGCCAATCCTTTGGCGCGTTATTGCACTGTCGGCCATCCAAGCCGCGTGCCCTGGCTGAATCCATTCAGCCGCGAATCCCCGTCGCCATCCCTTGCGCCGGAGTATCCGAGGTTCCTGCAAGCTGTGCCGGGGGCTCTGCCCGATTGAGCCCCCGGCGAATATCACATCCCCATTCGTATGGGGTCGAACTCTCCTGCCAACTCAGCTAGGCGGCAGTCGTACTTGGCCATCCGGCCTCGCATGAAGGCTCTCCGAAGCTCAGTGTACTGCCCAACTTTTTTGCTATGATCTCTAACCTTAATCTCAGCGTGGTCCTGCAACAGAGTTGGGTTGTCACTGGAGTTGAACCGCTGATGGGTATTGATCTCGAACTGATGAAGGCGATCGCCTTCGCTATCGCACATGGCGGCGACATGCAGACTGCTGAAGCCGTGAAGGCTCGCATCATTGCAGATGATCTCACAAAAGAAGTCGTGGCCGTCCATTGTAAGCTGCTGGCCGATCAGGGTCTGATCGAAATTGAGGATATCTCCGACTTCGATTCGGCTGATGTGCTCGTTCAGAGAATGACGTTCAAGGGTCATGAATTCGTCGCTGCGATCCAGCGCCCTGGTGTCTGGCAGTTGTTGCGTGACAAGTTCGCTCCCGCCTTGCCAAAGGTTGGTCTGCCCGTGCTGACCGAACTGATAAAACACGCTATCAATTCGCTTTAGCCCATCATGCTGAGCACTGAGTTTTGCCCACTCGCGATCTTTAATGAGAACCTTTATTGTCGCGTAGGCGAACTTTCTGCCGCCTTTGAAAATGTCACGCGAGACACTCAGTTTTTGGACGCCGCCCACGACTTCGCCGGTGACGGCGTCGATAACGCATGGCAAGCCGTCGTGGCCTTGAGCGATGCTGAGATACATCCAGTGTCCCGCCGTGAAATGAAAAAGCCCACCGATTAACCAAGTCAGGACCAGTGACTTTGTTGGCAATCGGTGGGCTGTAAGCTGCTGTCAGTTGGTCCCGACAGCGGTGAACGATAGGAAGTCGCCTATAGATCAACAAGCGACTATCGTCGAATTCCTATGATTGATCAGAAATCTGGATTGAGTACCGAATTTGAAGCATGTCGGCAATTCGGTCCCACGTGTTGGTGGTGACGCTAACCCCCTTAAGCATGTCGGACACCGTGGATTGCTTCACGCCTAGGCGTTTTGCGAGTTCGGTTTGGGTGATTCCGTGACTTCGCATGTAGTCGCGAACCAGCTTCGCTAGTTCTCCTGACAGCGTGTCCGGCATGTCGATGGTGCTCATTGATCCGGCCATGCTACTTGCCCTCTCTGTGTTTCTTTAGAGCTTCTGATCCTACGTTTCGCATGGCTTCCGTCGCCGCGATGAGGTCTGAGATCTGGCCTTTGGTTGGGTTGTTTGGAATGCGTATTCCGAGATAGGTGGCCTTGTTAAGTTGCGGTTGCGTTGCGGGGTGTAGTCGCCAGTCTGCTGACCTCTCTTGAGTGTGAATCGTGGCAGGCTTGTCTTCGCCTTGTCCTTCAGTTTGCTTAGCTTCTATTGCATCCATGCGAGCCAGTAGTTGCTCATGTGTGGCATGATGGGATTCGATCCAAGTAGCGAGTTTGCCCATCCACTCGTCGATTTGCTTCTGCTTCTTTTCGACGCGAATCAATACGGTTCGGTCCATCTCTGCTCGCTCGTCGGTCGCGCGTTGTTGCGCCTGAAGTTCGCTGATCTGGTGACGGAGTTCTTCGAGTTCAGTCCTGGTGCCATCCAGTGGTATTTCTGATGCTTCGTTAATCGTCGGCCTCCGTGAGATTCACTGCTCCATTTTTCAATCAACGCAGCCGTTCAATCTGAGTGGGTCGGTCTCTGGAAATTGGGGTTACCGCGTGGCCGTCGTTCAGTTTTGAACCGTTCAATCTCGGAAGCTCGGATCATCCTGTTTCCCCGTACAGAGCTAAGTGATTCAGCGACAATGAGCCCTTGAGCGACGAGATTTCGAATCGTTCTGAGCGATAAACTCAAAATCTCCGCTGCCTCATCGAACGTGTAGTAGGTTTCTCCAGCGGTCAGAGGCATGCCTCACTCCAGCCAATCAGTGATCTAGTGACCGAATTGGGTTGCAGCGTGCGGAGCGTCCCGATAAGACGCCCCGACACGCGAGTGGGCGATACTGGATTCGAACCAGTGACTTCTACCGTGTGAAGATAGCACTCTAGCCGCTGAGTTAATCGCCCGGGTGTGTCGGGGTTTTAGCGGGCTGGGGAACCGCGTTCAACCATCGGCTTTGGGGTGGCGGGCCAGAAGCAGGCACCCTTGAGTGAGTTGCCGGAACGACGCGCCGCAACCGGGCTTACCGACTGCTGCGGCGAGGGTCCGAACCGGTAACTTTCGTCAGACCGCTCGGCGGGCCAGTTTCCGCCAGCCGCCGCGGTTTGAGGCCCGCAACAAGTCGCCAGAGGCTCGAATTTGCCCAACTCGCCGGAATTCTAAAGCCTGAGGGTTAATGCCTTTGCCCCAGCTTGACACTCGAAGACACATCCCGCTAACGTCCGCCCCGCCCAGCCGGGAATCACGGTCAGGCGTAGCTGAAAAGGCGAGATTTTCTGCAGCCTGCAGCCACATCTGGTCGATCGTTTCGCGGCAACTTGGAGGGGGATTAGCTCAGTTGGGAGAGCGCTTGAATGGCATTCAAGAGGTCAGGGGTTCAAGTCCCCTATCCTCCACTTCAATGACAACAGCCCTTGGACGCTACGGTGTCCAAGGGCTGTTTTTCTTTGTGCTGCTGAAAGAGCGGCCCATCGTCGCTGATGGTCCGAGGCCGTAGCCTGTTCGTGGAGCACGATTCCATCGTGCTGGCATTCAGGCGCGTTGGAGACGTGCCCCACATTCTGGCGGCCATAACTCACAGCTTCTCCGCCCTCAGGCAAGATGCCCGCCGTAACCCCCGTTGCAGTTGGGGGTTGGATTAAGTGTTCCATCTTCGATACTCCTTGTGTGCTGAAAACTGTGCTGAAACCGATCAGCACAGCTCTCCTGAAACTACATTAGCTCTCGCCGACCTTCGGCGAGTTGCCGCTAAACCGAGACAAGTACGCTTGTGACACCTCGTCGGCTACGTGTGTGTAGAGACGCAGAATTGCTGGGTCGACATGACCCACCCACTGCCTAACCACAGCCTCCGGCACACCGCGCGTCAGGGCCTGGCTGATATACGTGTGCCTGAACGTGTGCAGTTTCCCTTCCAATCCGAGCTTGGCTAAAACCTTCTTCTGCAGCACCTCAAGTGCTTGGCGTCCCGGGAGCTGGCGGTCCTTAGTCGGAAAGCGTTTCGTCGGCGGCGCACAGAAAACCCAGAGGCCATGTCGGGGCATGGAGCGGAACAGTGCTTGCACCTTATCGGTCATCGGGATCGATCGTTGATCACCAGACTTCGGTCGCCAGCTTCCCCAGGGACCTTCCTTCGCACGGATCAAGATGACTCCAGCCTCGAGCCGCACGTCATCCCACATCAAAAACTTCGCCTCGCCCGCGCGGCAGCCTGTCTCACGCAGAAATGTAAAGTAATCCTGATAGCCCTCCGGAGCGGCACGAACGATCTCGTCGGCCTGCTCTGGGGTCCAGCACGGCTGGGAAGTTGGCTTGGGCTTCTTCAGCCGGTATCCCTCCAGCGGGTCTTGAACACACATCTGCCGACGTATCGCGAAGAGCGTCAACGAGCGGAGGATGACTGTTTTGTGGTAAATGGTTACGGACTGATTTCCTTTCTGCTTGAGCCACTGCTTGTAGGCGTCTGCAAATCGCATGGAGAGCCCATCGACGCGTGTCACATTCCGGTCAGTTGCCAGTCGGAGAATCTCACCAGTGACTTGGCGATACCTCTCCAGCGTGCCCGTCGCTCGTTCCTCAGCGACGGCATGCGCCAAAAAGGCTTCAATCACCTCATTGACACCCGCGACCCGAATCTGGTGTGGTGTATCACCCCGAGCTAACTCGGTCTCCAAACGCTGAGCTCGTAGAATCGCCTCCTTCTTACTCGTAGTTCCGAGGGATCTTCGTACCTGTTGACCATTCTGCTGGTAGTTGCAGTACCAGGTTTTCCCGCGTAGAAAGATGGAGACGCGGTCTCCGGCGGGAAAGTAGTCTTGCTTATTTGCGTCCGTCATTAATGATGCCTTTCACTATTGAAATTATGGAAGGCTTGTTGATAGAACCGATCTCGATCGATTCGCAGATGCTTACCCATCCTGCTCGCGCAGCCACGGAGCAGCCCACGACTGCTCCAGTCGTAAACGGTCGCCTTCGGGATCTGCAGCAGTTCTGCCGCTTGTGACACACTGAGCGTGGGTGGGAAGCGCCTCGACGTCTCGGGGTCGGCAAACTTCGCTGCGAGTTCTTCCTTACTAAACGGCGGGAAGTCAGTCGTGTGCCTAGCCCGCATGTCTCACAAGGCCGATGGAGTCGTCGATTTTCGGTAGCCGTTTG
>CAYLTY010000131.1:0-22577 GCA_964386705.1 uncultured Planctomycetaceae bacterium | reverse complement strand
CTTGAACTCGAAATGGGAGACCTGACGCTCGCCAGAACGGCGCGTCAGCCCTCTCCAGATGTGATCAGACACTGTTCCCGCAGGCGGCTCGTTGAGCCGCATAACGAAGCACTGACGGACGGCTTTCGGGGGTGAAAGCGTCGTCGAGTTCCCTTGCGCGGCGCGTCGCTCCATAGCCGTGACGCACCGTTAGCCCGGTCGTACTCCGAAAACGTAGTTCGCTGCCCCGGCTGTTGACGGAAAGAAACGCTCGACGAGCACTTCTCACCATCGTTGCCGGTGCAACTCATTCAAGTTCGCGGAGGTTAGGCGACCGCGCGATTTGTCAGCTGAGACGGGCCACACGCTGAGAGCGTCCACCGCGACGCACCAACGCCTGTCTAGCCGACCACGTCCGTGACAAAATCCAGATGTCACGAAGCATCCTGCACAGGGAACGTGTTTCCGTTGCAGCAAAAGCCGCGAACGGTTGAGGGTGCTCAAACCTAGCTCACAGTTGCCAATTGGCAACGCGGTAATGTTGAGATTTGGCACAACTGTTGTGACATCGCAACTTTACCGCGTTCCGGCGGCGGACGACCGCAGGCGGTTGGCAAATCGACGGCGGTTCCGACTGACGTCGTCGTGCCGTTCTGCCGCTCGCAAGTTGCGATCGGCGGAACGTGCTCATAGTTTGCGTCTGTGGATTTGCAGTCGCTGGCGTTCGGCGACGCGGATCGACACCGGTTGCGGCGTGGCCGCTTGAGGAATCGCATGAGTTGGATCGCTCAGCACTTCTTGAATCCTGCATTCGTGCTGGGCGGAGTCGCGCTGATTGCGGCGCCCATCATCATTCACCTCATCAACCGCTTGCGCTATCGGCGAGTACGTTTCGCGGCGATGGAGTTCCTGCTGCAGAGTCAGCAGCGCAACCGCCGCCGGGTGCTGCTTGAACAACTCCTCTTACTATTGCTCCGCATTCTGGCAGTGCTGGGGCTGGTCGCGTTGATCTCGCGGTTGGTTCTGGACCCGACTGAATTGAGTCTCTTCCAGGGCGCACGGGCTCACCATGTGGTGGTGCTCGATGACAGCGGCTCGATGAGTGACCAGTTGGGCGAGCAGACCGCGTTCGGCACCGGGCTGGATGTCATCAAGAAACTGGTGGCCGAAGGAGCACGTCGACCGGGCACTCAGAAGTTCACGCTGATCGCGCTATCGAATCCGTCGCAGCCGCTGTTTACTCAGCAAGAGGTGACGCAGGACTTTTTGATTGAACTCGATACGAAGCTCGGCAACCTGAAGCCGACGCATCAGTCACTCAGCCTGCTGTCCGGTTTCGAGGGCGCGCGGAACATGCTGCTCGAAGACCGCGCGTCCATTCGTCACCTGCATGTGGTGTCTGACTTCCGCCTGCGCGACTGGAAGGATCAGCAATCGCTCTCGAAGGTCTTGAAGGAGCTGGACACTGCAGACGTGACGTTGAACTTCGTGAAGACCGCCGCGCGACGGAACTCCAATCTGGGCATCACCGAGCTGAACGGTGACGTGCAGATCGCCTCAACGGGCGTGCCCGTTCGCATGACCGTCGCGGTGAAGAACTACGGCGAGCAGGTCGCCAGCAATGTGGCGCTGACGATTCTGCAGGACGGTCAGAAGCTGCCGCTGACGGTGACGTTCGACAAGATCGAAGCCGGCGTCGAAGTGAAGCAGGAATTCGACCTGACGTTCGATGCTCCCGGCAAACATCGCATTGATCTCACTCTGCCGCCGGACCCGCTGTTGTCGGACAACTCGCGACACTTGGCGCTGGATGTCTCGATGGTCAATCGCGTGCTGATCATTGAAGGCAACACGGCCGACGACGAGGGCGACTACCTGGCCGATGCGCTGGCCGCAGACCCCAGCATCACGGGCTACGCACCGCAGATTGAAACTGTCGACTTCCTGCGCCGCCGTCCGCTGGACGAGTTTCAGAGTATCTACCTGCTCAATGTTTCCGACCTGACGCCGGACGCTCTGGAGCCGCTGGAGCAGTTCGCGCGACAAGGCGGCGGAGTAGCCTGGTTCCTCGGTAACGAGGTCAAGCCGGGCTACTACATCAGCGAACTCTACCGCGGCGGCAACGGCCTGTTTCCGGTCAAGCTGGGCGTGACCTCGCAGAAGTCGTCTCAGGCGGAAGGCAGCAGCGAGCCTGACACTACGTTTGCCGATCATCCGGCGTTTCAGGTCTTTCAGGGGCAGGAGAACCCGTTCACGGAATTGATTCGCGTCTACGAACACTTCCCGGTCGCGGACGATTGGGTGCGCGACGATCAGGCTCGCGGTGACGCCGTGCAGACGATCGCGACGCTCACCGACAAGTCGCCGCTGATCTTCAGCACGAAGTTCGGGGCGGGAAGCGTCATTGCGTCTCTCACCACCTGCGGGCCGCGCTGGAACAATTGGGCCCGCTATCCCAGCTATGTGGCGATGATGCTGGACCTGCAGAAGTTCATCGCTCGACCTGATCGAGTTCTGGAACGACGTGTGGTCGGCGAGACCATTGAGTTGTCGTTGAACCCCGCCGAGTTCCTCGAAGAGGTAGAGATCGTTGCTCCGGAATCGACCGGCGGACGGGTGACTCGGTTGAAGGCGGCGCCACCTGCCAAATCAAATGGCGACAGCGAGAAGCCCGCGTCCGAAGGCGGTGAGCAAGCCACGCCGCGTTTGTTGGCCACCTTCCGCGACACCGACATCCCCGGCCTGTATCTCGTCAAACTGGTTGACCAGAACCAGGCGACCGTCGAGCGCTGGATTACGTTCAACGTGCCTCGCGACGAGAGTGAACTGGAACTCGCGGGCAACGAATTGATCCGCAAGCAGTTGGGCGAGGATGTTCGCGTTCAGATTCAGGAACCTGGCGAGTTCGCCTGGATCGCCGGTCGCGATGCAGGTCAGGAAGTCCGCGAGTGGTTGCTGATGCTGCTCATTGGAGTGCTGATCGCTGAGCAACTGATGGCCTATCGACTGAGCTACACGACTTCGAAGTAGCGTGCTCGGTCGCGTTAACTCGCGCGGCCGATGATGTACCGCAGCGGGTCGACTTCCTGCCTCAGGATGCGAAGCGCCTCAGGATCTGGATCCGGAGTTTGCTCAACCGGGTCGCGGGTGAGTAATTCAAAGCCGGTGTTGTCGCGCACCTGCTGAATGGTGACACCGGGGTGCACGGACTCGATCTGCATGCGTTTGGTTGCGTCGTCGAAGCCCAGAACGGCGAGACTGGTGATGACCTTGTACGGTCCGGAACCGCGCGGCAGCCCGGCGGCCTCGCGAGCACCCGGGCCCGTCAGGTATCCGGGGGTCGTCAGGAAGTCGAGCTTTTCGACAAAGCGGCGTTTGATGTGCGGTGTGATGACGAGCGTCTTCCAGCAGAATGAGCCGAGATCGTTCGCTCCGCCGCTGCCCGGCAGACGGACATTCGGATGAACGTAATCTCCGCCAATCAACGTGGAATTGAGATTTCCGTAGGGGTCGATCTGTGCACCGCCGAGGAACACATAGTCGACCAGGCCCCGCTGGCAGGTCTCCATGATGTCGGCCATGCTGGTTGCCATCAGTCCGTGGTAAAACGTCCGCGAGTCGCCGACGCTGATCGGCATCCGCGGCAGCAGGGGGCCAACACCTCCCGCTTCGAACAGCAAAGTCAGATTCGGAGCCGTCGTTTTCTGGGCCAGCATGGCTGCCGCACAGGGAACTCCGGTGCCCACCGCGACCAGCGCGCCGTCCTGCAGAGCTCGTGCGGCGGAGCAAATCATGAGTTCGATGGCGTTGTAGTCCGACATATCGGTTCTCCGGAAATGGCCTGCAGCCGGTGTCCTCGGGGTGTCGAGTGTAGGTTGAGGAGGCGTTTGCGCCATCGCACGTGGGTCTCACTTGTTCGCCAGTTTCCTGCCGACATGACGTAGAACCGGCGCAAGCTCAGCCGTAGGATAGGAGTCGCCTGAAAACGTTTCGCCAATACTGCCGTGCTTACGGAGATCCTCGAATGCGAGTCTCTCATCTGCCGTTTGGTCTCTTTCGGATGCTGCTGGTATTGATCGCAGTCATGTCGGCTGTCGCTCAAGCCGCCGAAGCTCCGCAACCGGCAGAGCCTGCCAAAGCGCAGCCTGCGGCCACAGACGGGCAACCAACGGCCGAGCCCGGCAAAGAAGTGCCGCTGGGAGTTTCTCAGCAGGCGCTTGGCAATCGCTTTGAGCGGTTTCAGACCACGCTACTGCAGATGGCTGAGCAGATGCGGAAGACCGACCCGGACCGCGCGGAGCTACTGTTTCGCGCACTCGGCAAGAGTCAGGAAGAGCGCGTCGTCTCGCAGATGCGCATGATCGAGCAATTGCTCTCCAAAGAGGATCGCGCACTGGGTGATGTCGTCAAACGCCAGGAAGCCTTGCAGAAGGCGCTGCTGGTGCTGCTCGACCTGCTGCAGAGCGAAAACCGGATGGATGAAATCGAAGCGGAACGCAAACGCGTCGAAGCCTTGCTGAAGGACGTCAATAAGCTCATCGGCAAAGAGAAAGATGTGCGTGCCGCCACCGAACGCGGTGCCAGCCCGGATCGCGCGGCTGAACAACAGAAGAACGTGTCCGACGAGACTCAGGCCACCGTCGACAAGATCGCCGCACAGGATGCCAAGAAGCGAGCCGAAGAAGACGCCAAGAACGGTAAGCCATCCGGAGCCAAGCCGAACGAAGACGGCAAAACTCCCAACGGCGAACAGAAACCCAGCGGGAAGAGTGGCGATCCGTCAGGTGATAAAAAGGATGACCCGTCCAAGCCGGATCCGAACAAGAGTCGCATCCAGAAGAAGGACATGAACGAGCAGCAGGACGGCAGCGATCCGAAGTCTCCGGATAGCCAGAAGCCGGAGGGCACCCCGCAGCAAGGCAAACCTCAACAGGGGAAACCTCAGCAAGGTCAGCCGCAACAAGGCCAACCCCAGCAGGGACAACCACAAGAGGGGCAGCCCCAGGAAGGCCAACAGCAGGACCAGCAGCAAACCCCCGGCAAGCAGGAGCTGGAAGAAGCCCGTCAGGAAATGCAGAAGGCTATCGAGAACCTGAAGAAGCAGGATCGCAATCAGGCCTCGCGCAGTCAGGACGAAGCCCTGAAGCGCCTGCTGCAGGCGAAAGAGAAGTTTGAAGAGATCCTGCGCCAGCTACGCGAGGAAGAAAAGAAGCTGACGCTGACGGCGCTGGAAGCCCGCTTCCGCAAGATGCTGGCGCTGCAACTACTCGTCTATAACGACACGGTGCTGCTGGCCAAGAACTCGAAGATGGACGACATCAAGGACCGCGCTCGGCAACTCAGCCGCAACGAAGACGCCATCGTTCAGGAAGTCCAGAAAGCATTGGTGCTGCTGAAGGAAGAGGGTTCGTCTGTCGCCTTCCCGGAAGCCACTGAAGCCATTCGCGACGACATGCAATCCATCGTCGCACGGCTCGATCAGGCCAACGTCGGCGAATTGACTCAGACGATCGAACAGAACGTCATCGAAGCTCTCGAAGAGATGATCGACGCGCTACAGAAAGAGATCGAGAAGTCGAAAGACAAAGACCAGCAGAAGGATCAGCAGCAACAACAGCAGCAGGAACCGGGTGATGATCCGCTGGTCGATGCCCTGTCGGAATTGAAGATGCTGCGTTCGCTGCAACTGCGCATCAACCGCACCACCAAAAAGCTGGGACGATTGATTGAAGGCGAGCAATCGCAGGAACCTGAAGTCCTCGACCAGCTCCGCACCTTGTCGCGCCGCCAGGCAAAAATTCAACAAGCCACGTACGATCTGGCCATCGGACGTAACAAGTAGTGCAACCAGGATTCGTCAGCATTTCAGAAGAGTTGCCATGACTGCCACTGCAACACTCGATCGCTTTCTCAGTCCCGTTCGCGAGATCTCGCCTGCGGTTGCGCAGCAGTTGGTCGATTTTCAGCTTGATTCGGCAACTCAATTGAGACTCGATGATCTGGCGGAGAAAGCGAACCGTGGCGAACTGACATCGGACGAATCTTCAGAGTACGCGGATTGGATAGAGAAGCTTGATTTGATTGGGATCGTTCAATCGAAGGCTCGAGATGCAATTCGGAACTCATGCCGATGAATGCGGCAATTCGCCACCTGGTCCGCAAGCGCGCGGGCGACCGGTGCGAGTATTGCAGACTGCCCCAGACTGCGATTCCGCACAGACTTCACGTGGAGCACGTCATCGCCCAACAGCACGAACCAACCAATGTGGATGACATAACAAACCTTGCATTAGCTTGTGATCGCTGCAACTTTCATAAAGGACCAAATCTCAGCAGCCTTATCCTGAATCAGGACTACTGGTGCGACTCTTCAATCCTCGAACGGATTCGTGGGACGAACACTTCATGGTTGACGATGCTGAGATCGTAGGACTCACGCCCACCGGACGTGCGACTGCAAGACTGCTCAACATGAACGCAGACAATCGCGTATTGCTTCGTCGAAGCCTCTTCTAAACCGTCTCATTGCCCTTCAGGCGAGCTATTTATGCGAGTTCTCATCTTTACTCTGATCGTCAGCCTCAGCTCCGCCTTCGCGGTTACTGCGGAAGAACGTCTGCATGCGCCGATGCCTGCGGATACGGTGAAGGCCAAGGTGTTGGATTGGGCGGCTGGTCAGGGTTTACAGGACAAGGCGATCATCGAATCTGTTGGCAAGCTATGGGCGATCAGCTCTGAGGCGCGCACGGCCGATGATCTGCTGGATCGAGCAGCTCAAACCTTCGGGATGGTGGATCCCGGAGCCAAGCAGTTGCTTTATCGATGCCAATTCGGATCGCTGATCGCTCCGGATGCGGAACTGGCGGCGATTGATAAGTTCGAACCCTTCGTCGCGACGAACCTGCGTGCGTTTGTCATGAGGTTTGATGCGCAAAGCGGTTTCTTCGATGAAGCCCTCGCCGTCAGCGAGAAGATCGATGTGAGCCAACTCATCGATCCGGCTTCATACTTCTTCTTTAAAGCTGTTGCCGAACATCGACTGCTCAAGAAGAAAGAAGGCTTGGCGACGCTCAAGCTGCTGAAGTCCAACACGTCCGACGTGCCCGTGCGTTACTCGAGCTTAGCTGAACTGATGGAGAAGGATCTGGAAGACCTCGAGGAAAAATCGCTCAACGAAGTTTCGCGGATGATGTCGGACGTCGAGCGACGACTCGGCCAAGGCCGCGGCGGCGAGCGTGTTCAGAAGGTTGAAGAAGAGATCGTCTCGCGACTCGACGAGATCATCAAGAAGCTGGAGGAACAGGCCAAAGGCGGCGGTGGTGGTGGCGGGAATGGCCAGCAGCAACAGCAGGCTCAGCAACCCGCTCAGGACAGCCGCGTGAAAGGCTCAACCGCTCCCGGCGAAGTCGACAAACGCGACATCGGCAACAAGAGCGGCTGGGGTGCACTGCCTCCCAAAGAGCAAGCCAAAGCCAAGAACCTCATCGATCGCGAGCTGCCGCCACACTATCGCAACGCGATCGAGCAGTACCTAAAGAAACTGGCAACTCGCCCTGAGGGCGCGCCGCAGTCGAACAAATGAGTTCGAGACTAGCCTGTGCCCTGCTCTGATCGCTGATATCCCAAATGGCTCGAATCGCAGCGAACACTATCCGGTAGACATCGAGTCAGTGTGTCAAATGGCGGATGCGAATCGTTTCATCCGTCATTCGTCTGACCCAATTCGTTTGTCACTGCTCACCGCCCTGCTCTGCCATGGGGTATCAAACGAATGCGGACAATCGAATAACGTTTTCCATTCTTTGTGTTGACGCCACGCTAATTCAAAATCCGGCCCGCGTACCCGACTACCTTGTTGTAGTCTTTGGTAGCTGCGGCTGATGTTGCGTAGCCGATGTCGCGGGATTCGCTGACGCCACCGAGTTTCTTCAGGGTCTTCAGCACGATCACTGCGGGCAACATGCCACACATGCTGATGTGATTCTCACGGCAGGTCTTGAACAACGCGTCTTCATCGAGTCGATCAAACGCTTCGAGAGCCAGCTTATCCAGACGCCGGTTTTCTTCTTCGGTCGCGTAGTGGTTCATGTCGCTCGAAATGAGTAACAGCGGTGGTTCGTCCAACTCGCGAATCACACTCGCCAAGCCTTCTGCAAACTGATCACAGTGCGACAAGTTCGCCGCTCCGACCACAATCCCGACGACGCGCGACTCAGGCGACAGCTTCGCGATGATCGGCAGTTCGACTTCAATCCCGTGCTCCTGCTGGTGAGCAGTCGCATCCATCTCCAAGCCTTGAATTCGCTCGGACAACTTCTGAGCGAGTTCCACATCGGAGGAGACGTTCCCACCTGGTAGCAGCCAGGTGTGATGCGGTGCCACGGCCCATTCGGAACCGTGCGGAGTATGCTTCGGTCCGATGATGATGATGCGTTTCGGCAGTTCGATGCGTTTCAAGACGTCAGCCGCCAGCTTGCCCGAGAACAGCCAGCCCGCATGGGGAACCATCGCCGCTCGGCAGGCTTCGCGTGGCGCGTCACCGGCCAGCATACGCCCTAGTGAACCGTGTACTCCGTCGGCATCGCCGGGATAGAAGCGGCCCGCCACCGCGGGTTCGCGGTTCGTTGGGCCACGCTGAGGTTTCGGAATCGCCGAATACACCTCTCTTGGGCGAGTGCTCTGAAAGCCGAGGCTGGTTACTTGAGCATAGGCCGGTTCAAGTACGCGGCAGTTCTCAGCCGCTTCCTGCAGCAGTTCGGTTGGCGACTTGGATTGATCGTAAACCCAACCCGTCCGGCCGCGTTCAGCGACCATCACGCAGCGCCATTCCGGGTCGATGCCTCCAAGGCTCGGCTGATCCACCGATCCCTGCATCACAGGTTCATAGGCGATTGACAGGTCCAGCCGAAACTTACCGTTCAAAAAGCCGCGACGTCGCAGGCTGTTCGCCAGGTCCTCGCACATCGCGAACGCCGATGACTGCATCGGCATGGGATCGCGCAACGACATGCGCACCTGCGGAATCTCCTGGCCCGATCCGGGTAGAGTGACCGTCAGCGAAATTCCATTGATCGTCTCGTCAGGCACACCGCCGCAGTAGTACATCGGCGTCGCTCCGCGAATCAGAGCGACCACATTCTCCTCACACGTGCGGCGCAGTTCTTCCAACTGCTCAGCGGTGAGCAACCAGCGCGGTTGAGTGTAAGAGTTGGCCTCGGCGTCGCTGTTAGTCAATCGTCCATGCGTGACATTGCCCTCAAAGCGGAACAACGTCGTGTCCGGTTCTTTCCAGGCCGTCGGAGGCAGGCCAGCCTTGATGCAGACTTGATTCAAGAATGTTTCCGAGTCCCAGTCGTTGTCCGTCGCAACACCCGGCAACAGCAGCCCACGCTGATTGCCGCGAATGATCTGCAGACCGTGAGTGCCGATCTTCACTTCATTGATGCGATCAAGACCGACGGCATTGACTCGTTCCGGCGCGAACAGCAGCCAAACTTCCAGATCGAGAAACGGGACTTCGTTGGCGGCGATCGGCGGGAAGCGCGGATCGCTTGTTGCCGTGCGATGGGCGGCATCGGAAATCGTCTGCAGCAGCGGCATCGTCTGGCCGAACGAACCCATGCACGACCGCAGTCGCTTGTCTCGCTTCAGGCTGATGAACGCACCCGAGATCGCGGCACTGGCAACGCCCAATGCTTCGAGGTCTGGAATGCGAGCGGCTCGTTGTTCGACAGCCGCTTTCACGAATTCAGCGCTGGCTGTGAAGATGCCGTCGCGCTGTTCCTTGCTCAGCGGCAACCGCTGTGGAGGCTCATTCGCTGCAGGCTTAGCAACCGGAGCAGGTGCTGCCGATTGCTGCTGGTTCGCCAGCCAAGCCAAGGCAGATTCGTCAATCACTTCACGTTTACCGCCGCTGCCATCCGTGCTCATCGTTGCTCCTGCGTGATTCAAGTTCGCGTGGTTGGTTGTCGCGCGAGGAATGTGAAATTGTCTCATATCCACGGGCTGCCGCTTGCGACCCCACGTGCCGGGTCGGTTCTCAAAGTGACCCGCTACTGTGGTTCCGCAATGCTCACAGCGATTGCCACTCAACGCATAGACACCAAGTTCGTACCAGTTGCGTTCAATGACCAGCTTGCCGCAGCCCGGACAATATGTGCTTTGTCGAGCGACATCATTCACGTTGCCCACATAAGCGTACTTCAACCCGGTCTTGATCGCGATTTCCCGCGCGGCCACCAAAGTCTCATGCGGCGTGTTCGGTCGATCGGTCATGCGGAAGTCGGGATGAAACGCGGTGAAGTGAACCGGTACGTCATCGCCCACCGCATTGAGGATCCAGTCGCACATCTGCTGCAGTTCATCCGGCCGGTCGTTTGCATCGGGGATGATGAGATTCGTGATCTCAAACCACACCGGAGTTTCATGCTTCAGCCACGTGAGTGTGTCCAGCACCGGCTGCATGTGGGAGTACGTAATCTTGTGATAGAACTCTTCGGTGAACGCTTTCAGATCGACGTTCGCCGCATCCATGTATTCATAGAACGGCCCGCGTGCTTCCGGAGTGATGTAGCCTGCCGTCACTGCGACCGATTTCACGCCCGCCGCGCGACAGGCTTTCGCCGTGTCGATCGCGTATTCGGCCCAGATGACGGGGTCGTTGTAGGTATAGGCCACGCTCGCGCAACCCAGCGACTTCGCGGCGAGCGCGATCTCATCGGGCATCGCGCGATGACTCAACCGTTCGACTTCGCGGGCCTTCGAGATATCCCAGTTCTGGCAGAACTTGCAGCCCAGATTGCACCCGGCCGTTCCAAAGCTGAGCACGCTGGTACCGGGTAAGAAATGATTGAGCGGCTTCTTTTCGATGGGATCAATGCAAAAACCCGTGCTGCGACCATACGTCGTCAGCATCATCTCGCCGCCGAGATTCTGTCGCACAAAGCAGAACCCACGATCTCCGTCCTTCAAGCTGCATTCGCGCGGACAGAGCGTGCAGATGACGCGATCACCATTCGCATGCCACCACCGTCCCGGAAACAGCCCATCCGCCGGAGCGACATCGTTCACGGTCGGAAGTTGAGTAAGCATTACGACTCCATCAATCAATGCAGATCCATCGGACCTGAAACCGTTCCTCGGTTCCCAGTGGATCGAGATCCTACCTGATACATCTCATTCGTCAGCAGATGCCCGGCCAAGGGACTCGCACAGAACCAAATCGGCGATGCGTTGCTGACGCGTCGGTCGTTCCTTGAGCGCTCGACAATGCGGACAGAAGCGAGGACACCCGAGCGGTCGGTGAGACTTGCGAAAGTGACCCGGCTGAAGGGACGCATCCAATTCCACACGTTCATGCCATTTTCGCATCGTCCGTCGGCGTTCCAGATGTGCCCGCTGCATATTGGCCCCTCATCACGTCACGCGTTTTGGTTCGGAAGCTCTGCTGTGAAGAACTGATTCCAGATCATGATAACGCTGCGGGATACCTCTCAAGAGAGCTTTCCGCAGCTCGGCTAATTTGCTGTGCGGTCTCGCGACGCTATGGTTCGTAGTCCCGCGCTCGGTGAAGTGGATGCGGCACCGGTCAGGGAAGCGAAGAGATCCATCTGAGTGCCCGGTGCTCAGCCGGGCTTTCAACTTGTTCTACATGGGAGGTCGTTCATGCTGGCAAGGAATGTCATCGCCGCGATGGCTGCGGTGCTATTGGGAGCGGCGTCGGTCGCTCAGGCCGAACCGAAGATCGTGACGTCGATTGAAGGCATCACCGAGTTCAAACTCGACAACGGCATGTCGGTGCTGCTGTTTCCCGACGATTCAAAACCAACCGTCACAGTGAACCTGACCGTCTTCGTTGGTTCTCGGCACGAAGGCTACGGCGAGGCGGGCATGGCTCACTTGCTGGAGCACATGCTGTTCAAGGGTACGCCGACGCATAAGGACGTGCCGAAGTTGCTGAAAGATCGTGGAGCCAATTTCAACGGCACCACGTGGCTCGACCGCACGAACTACTACGAAACGCTGCCGGCCACGGACGAGAATCTCGAGTTCGCGATTCGGTTTGAAGCCGATCGCATGCTCAACAGCCACGTTGCGGCCGAAGACCTGAAGTCTGAATTCAGCGTCGTGCGTAACGAATTCGAACGTGGCGAAAACAACCCGATGAATGTGCTCGAAGAGCGCATGGTCGCGGCTTCGTTCCTCTGGCATAACTACGGCAACTCGACGATCGGCAATCGTGCCGACATCGAGCGTGTACCAATTCAGCGGCTGAAGGCCTTCTATACGAAGTACTATCAGCCAGATAACGCGATGCTGGTCGTCGCGGGCAAGTTTGATCCGAAGAAGGCGCTGTCACTAAGCAACCAGTACTTCGGCTCAATGAAGAAGCCCGAACGTGTGCTCGAACAGACCTACACGGTTGAGCCAGCTCAGGACGGTGAGAAGTTCATCACCCTGCGTCGCGTCGGAGAAATCGCCGCGGTGGGAGCGCTCTATCACATCCCGGCCGGTCCGCATCCCGAATATCCCGCTGTTGATGTGCTGGAAAGTATGCTGACGTCGCAGCCTTCCGGCCGGCTTTACAAAGCACTCGTCGAGACCAAGAAGGCTTCGCAGATCAACGGCTTCGCTTTCGCTCTGCATGATCCGGGCGTGATGTTGCTGCTGGCGGAAGTCAACAAAGGCAACGATCCGCAACTGGTGCTTGAAGGTCTCATCGACACCGTCGAGGGTGTCGGCGAGTCGCCGATCACTCCCGAAGAAGTTGATCGCGCCAAGCAGAAGCTCATGAAGCAGCGCGAACTGGCCGCAACCAACAGCAGTCAACTGGCTGTTGAACTCAGCGAGTGGGCGGCTCAAGGCGACTGGCGTCTGTACTTCATCTACCGCGACCGTTTGGAGCAGGTAGACGTCGCTCAAGTGCAGGCCGCCGCCAAGAACTATCTCAAGCGCAACAACCGCACCGTCGGCATGTATATCCCGACCAAGGAAGCGGACCGTGTCTCCGTTCCAGACACACCGGACATCGCCAAGATGATCGGCGACTACAAAGGCCGTCAGCAGGTTGCCGCGGGCGAGGCCTTCGATACCTCGCCAGCCAATATTGAGCAGCGGACCAGGCGTTTGAAGGTCAACGAAGACCTGAAGGTCAGCCTGTTGCCGAAGAAGACGCGCGGTGAGGCCGTGCAGCTCCGTCTGACTCTGCGCTACGGCGATGAAAAGAGCTTGGAGAATCAGGCCACGGCCTGCGAGTTCCTGCCCACGATAATGACGCGCGGGACCTCGAAGCTGACCCGTCAGCAACTGCAGGACTTGCTCGACAAGAACTTCACCCAACTGACCGCGACTGGTTCGGCCGGTGAAATCACCTTCGCGGTGCAGACCAAGAAGCCAAACCTGGCCACGGCGCTGGACATCCTGAAGCAGGTGCTGCGCACTCCAACGCTGCCCGCCGAGGAACTGGAACTGCTCAAGAACGAGACCCTGTCGGAGATCGAGCAACAACTGACCGAGCCGACCACGCTCGCCCAGAACGCTGCGCAGAAAGCGATCTCGCCGTATCCGAAGGGGCACCCGCTCTATCAGGCGTCGCTCGCTGAGGAGATCGATCTCACCAAGGCGGTGACGCGCGAGCAACTGCAGAAGCTGTACGCCGACTTCATCGGGGGCGGTCACGGCGAACTGGCCATCGTGGGTGACTTCGATGCCGATGCGACGCTGGCGACCGTCAAGGACATCGTCGGCGATTGGAAGGCGAAGCAGTCCTTCACTCGGTTGGCCAAGCGCGGCGACCAGAAGGTCGAAGCGAAGGTGGAAGAGATCAACACGCCGGACAAAGCCAACGCGATGTACTTCGCGGTGACCGTGTTCCCGCTGCGTGACGACGATGCGGACTACGCACCGCTGGCGATGGGTAACTTCATCCTCGGCGGCGGCACGCTGTCCTCGCGGCTCGGTAACCGAGTCCGCCAGAAGGACGGTCTGTCTTATGGCGTGGCGTCGGGGCTGTCGGTTTCATCGATCGACAAACGCGGCATTCTGTATGTCTACGCGATCTCGAATCCGGTGAACTCCAACAAGGTCAAAGCTGCCATCCGCGAGGAACTGGACAAGATTCTCAAGGACGGCGTGACTGCCGAAGAACTCGCTGCCGCGAAGCAGGGTTACCTGCAAGCTCAGTCAGTGGGTCGGGCGAACGATGCCAATCTGGCTCGCTTGCTCACCTCCACCGCCGAGGCCGGTCGTTCGATGAGCTACTACAGCGAACTCGAAACCCAGATCGGTGCCGCCACGACCGAGACCGTTCAGGCAACGTTGAAGAAATACGTCGATCCGAAGCGAATCGTTATTGTGACCGCCGGAGACTTTGCGAAAGCTCAGTCGGAAGCCGCGAAGTAGTCGTTCGATTCGACTACTGGCGACAAGGCACAATCAGGCCCTGCTGCATTTGCGGCAGGGCTTTTTTGTTTTCATGCCACAGTTTGGTTGGGGTTGGTCTGCAGGCTGCCAAAATTCGCTTCCGAGACCGGGTGCGGCGGTTCTGTTGTCGGGCATTGCGCTCGTCCCAAACTCGATCTTGTCGCGATTTTGGATTCCAAGTACGGTCGCGGGACTTGGTCGTTTCGCTGACTAAGACTCGTCGGGCAAAGGATGCTGCCTGACGGGAGACGGAGAGGCTCGGGCGCATTCGCGCCACTTCACGGACGATGGCGAGCTGTCATGCAGGACTCTGCTTCACAATCTGCGACTGCAGTCTCGAAAGAGAGACCAGCCGGCTTTGCGGCGTCCGTGGCTCTATGCACATACAATGGCGAGAAGTTCATCCGCCAGCAGCTCGACAGCATCGCCAAACAGACAGTCTTGCCCGTGCAAGTCGTTATCTGCGACGACGGATCGACGGATAGCACGCTGCAGATTGTTCGCGACTTCATCAAAACGGCCCCGTTTGCCGTTGAGCTCCGCGTCAATGAACACAACCTGGGTGTTGCCAGAAACTTTGATCAGGCAATAAGTGCCTGTCACGGCGACATGATTGTCTTGTCGGATCAGGACGACCTCTGGCAACCGCAGAAGCTGGAACGCCTGCGGGACATGCTGCTTGTCAACCCTGAAGCTGGCTTCGCCTGCTCCGACGCCCAACTCATCGACAAGCACAGCACACTTCAGCAACGGCGTTTGTGGACGCGGTGGGACATCGCCCCGAATGCTTTGCTGGATCTCGGCCCCGAACGAACGGCCGACTATCTCCTGCGGCGAGCTCATGTTTTTACGGGCGCGACACTGGCTATCAGCGCCACGCTGAAACCGCATATTTGCCCGATTCCAGAAACCTGGTTCCATGACCATTGGATTTGTGTGGTCAGCGAACTGATCGGGCGACATGGAGTCGCGACGCAAGATTGTCTGACCAGTTATCGCATTCACGACGGTCAGACGTGCGGGGCACCCAAATCGCGCAAGCTGTTCCATCGACGAAAACACTCCTGGGCGCAACGTCACGCCCGAAGAGTCAATCGTCGGTATCAACTGGCCGACCTCAGGACTGCGCTCAATTCCCGTTTGCAACTGGCCCCGTCGAGCACCGCTCACTGGAACGCTGTCATCGACGAATGTCAGCACGAAGCTGAAGTCGCCATTGAAACTCACAGTCAGCCGTGGTGGCGCCGCGTCACCAGCAAACTTGTGAGACTGATTGGTGGTTCCAGCCAGCGACCAAAGCAACTCGCAAAATAGGCAAGCAAACTTATTTCACTGATATCAACACGAAGTTGATGAATTCAATAACACTCACGAACAACCTGAACCACTCAGCCAGCCACATTCTTGATAGGAATTCAAATGCCAAACAGTCCTGAATTACTGTATCTCGACCTGTTGAAGAAGACTCTTTCCTTCACGCTGTGGCCCGAACCGCCGATGCCGATTTCCACGTTCAGCAGCCGTCCGTCGGCTCTGAAGCGGATGTTCGTCTCGACGATCTCGTCAGTGCTGAATCTGAAGCACCTGCAGTTGGTTCGCCGGCGCAAGATTACCGAAAGCGAACGAACTGAGGGCAAGAACTGGCCGGGCTACGCCGACACCATGATCGGCATGAAGCGTCTGGATAATCTGCAGTATTGCGTCGAGACAGTATTGGCTGACAAGGTCGACGGTGACTTCATCGAAACTGGCGTCTGGCGAGGCGGCGCGTGCATTTTCATGCGCGCGATTCTCGCGGCTCACGGTGTGACTGATCGCAAGATCTACGTCGCAGACTCATTCGAAGGTCTGCCCAAGCCGGAAGAAGAGAAGTACAGCGCCGATAAGGGTGACCGGCACCACGTGTATGATTTCCTGGCCGTATCCAAGGACGAAGTGCAAAGCAATTTCCAGCGGTATGGACTGCTAGATGACCAGGTTGTGTTCCTGAAAGGGTGGTTCAAGGACACATTGCCGCACTTGAAGGCCGAGAAGCTGGCGATCATTCGGCTTGACGGCGACATGTATAGTTCGACGATGGATGCTCTGAATAATCTTTACTCCAAGCTGTCTGTGGGCGGCTTCTGTATTATTGATGATTATGCCTTGGAAGGCTGTAAGCTCGCGGTGGCAGACTTCCGCAAGCAGCATTCGATCACTTCGGAGATCAAGCAGATCGACTGGACCGGCGCGTACTGGCGTAAAGAGTGCTGATCGCGGTTCAGCGGGTCGAGCGGGATTACTATTCCGCTCTTTCGTCTATTAATTGTTATTCAGCAGCAGCTGGTCTAGGACGGTATCATGGGACTACTGAACCGGAATTTCATTCGGAGTTTGCGCGCACCAATCGACTACCGGATGTCGTTGTCGAAGCTGCAAGCTTTTCATCGTGGCGATCACAGCCTGGATGAGATTGTTCATCAGGCGTTGCATTTTGGTGGCCACGGTTTCTTCAAGGTGGCCAGTTCGCAGATCCCCTCTGAGATCACGAACCTGGCGAAGCGGGTCGCCGCCCTGAAGCCGGCCAATATCCTTGAAATTGGTACCTATCGCGGTGGCACGCTGTTCCTGTGGTCGCAATTGGCATCCAAGCGAGTGATCAGCTGTGACATCAGCGATCTGAATCCGCAGCGCAAGCTGTTCGAACAGTTTGCTCCGCCGAAGTCGAGTTGCCAGGTGAAGCTGGTGTGTGGCGATTCGCACGACGCGGGCTTCGCGGCTCAAGTGGAGAAGATGTTCGACGGAGAGAAAGTGGACTTCCTCTTCATCGACGGCGACCACACCTCAGCAGGCGTGCAACGCGATTACGAACTCTACCACAGCATGGTGCGGCCGGGTGGTTTGATTGCTTTCCACGACATCGTGGAAAGCCAGCCGTTCCCGGACAATCAGGTCTATGAGTTCTGGAAGGTGCTGCGGCCGACGGTCAGCTTCAAGGAATACATCGATAACGCGAACCAGTGCGGTTACGGCATTGGGGTTGTCGAAGTCGCCGCCTAGTTGGCAATCGACGAGCGATCTCGAACGGCTTTGAGTAACGCCGCGAGAACTGAAGCGTCCGTTGGCAGAGTCGATGTCAGCGACGGTCGCAGTTCCAGCGGCGTTTCGTCCATCCGGTAGATGGTTCCGGCTGCGTGCAGGCCGTGAACTGCCGTGGTGATGCGGATGGATGGCTCGAAGCTCGGCGTCGCGCTGGCGTAGTCGATCAGGATGGTTGGTATGCGTTTCAGGTGATCTTGCGCCTCTGGACGCAGGTCGGGAACCGTCTCGCAGCCGACCAGAATGCAGAGGTCCGACTCGCCGCGTTCCAGTAGATCGTTCGCGGAATACTCACCAGGATTGTAGCGCGGATAGCCGCGGCTGAGATCGACGCTGAACGGGAAACCCGTCTGCCAGCACAGAACGGTATCCGCCCCGGAGACGTCGCCCTGCAAACGCATGCGCCGCGCATGAAAGCGGGTAAAGGCGTTCAACTCGGCAACCAGCCGCAGCAACCATTCGACGTTTCTATGGCCGCTTGCCGCGCGCGACTGTGTCGCCACCGGCCCATGATGCGGTGACGAGAACACCTCGGATGACGCGTTGAATTCCATCTCCGTCAGGCCGAGACCGAAGAACACAATCCCGCAGCGGCAGGACTTCATGCGCTCCACAAGATCTTTGAGTTGATTGAGGTCTGCTCCGCAGTGCTGGGCGCTGCTGTCCGCTTCGATCGGAAGACCTTTGAGCAACGCCCGCAGTGTTGCAAGGGCTTCAAAGTCGCGACCAGGTTCAATCGGAATGATGAGATCCGCTTGCGAGTCTGCAGCATCCAAGCGCCACTCACTAACGCGCTGAGCATCACCAATCATCACGACGGTGCGACCGTCGCGGCCACGAGGGATGAACTGGCCTTTGGGGAAGACCGAGTAGCGTTCGGCGTGTCGCGGATGAGTGTCGGATGGATCGCAGCCCCAGAAGATCACGAGGTCGGCTCGATGCCGGACCTCGCCCAGACTGCAGGTCGACTCGCCCACCGTCTGCAACGCCATGATCGACGGACCGTGACAGAGTGACGCGGTCGTATCGACCACGGCGCCGATCCGATCACCTAACTCGACCGCTGCCTTCTGGCCCGGCGTGCTGCTGCGCGACAGGCCATAGATCAGCGGATACTTCGCGGCGGTGATCAGCTCAGCAGCTTTGGCGATGGCGGTATCGAGTTCGACGGTTTGACCATGCACTTCTGCGACGGCGTGAGTGGCCTCAGCGTTGCGTCGAAACCAACGCTCGCCCAGCGGGCAGGGCGGTGCGATGCTGACCAGCCAATTGTTATCAACCGTGACTGTCAGATCATCGCACGCACAAGCACAGCCGGGGCAAACAACGTCAGAGACTTGGTGCATAGCCGCTCGGTTCAATCTAGGAACGTGAGTTCGGGACAAGTATCAGCAGCTGCGGGTAACAACAATCTCCCCTCGCCCCGCTCGCGGGGAGAGGGGTCGGGGGTGAGGGGCGGTGCTACCCTTCGGTGCCTGATTTTCTGACCTGCCAACTGTGGTTTGAATGTACGCCCCGTGTTTGACGCCCCGTTTTCAACAAAGCTGATTGCTGGGTGGAAGCTGCTTTTGTGGCGGTGGACTTCAGGCCATGGAAGCGAGCGATGAGTGAGATCGCCCCTCACCCCCAGCCCCTCTCCCCGCAAGCGGGGCGAGGGTGGCGATGGTATTTTATTTATGTGGACTGATTGTGACGAACTCAGGTCATGAGCTTACTTGCCGCTGAGTTGCAGGATTACGAGCTCCACGGATTCCAACTGCTTCTTCAGACTGGCCAACGTGTCGCGAGCTTGTGCCACGACCTGTTCTGGCGCGCGGGCCACAAAACTTTCGTTGCTGAGCTTCGACTCGTGACCGCGAATGAAGTTGCGGATTTTCTCGGCTTCCTTGGTCTGCCGATCCAGCTCAGCCTTCACGTCGATCAACCCTTCGAGCGGCACGTAACCATCGGCGTCATTCACGTTGAAGCTGGCTGAAGCAGCGGGACGTTCCACTTCAGCTCCAGCCGCAGCCAGCACGGCTTTGGCCAGGTTGTCGAACTGATCGGCGCACGCATTGAGTTCCGACGCGACGGTGTCCGCACACTTGAGGTGCAGTTTGATCGGCTGAGCCGGCGCGATGTTGTAGACCGCTCGAATGTTGCGGACCGCGACAACGGTCTCTTGCAGCCGATTGAAGCGGCTTTCGAGTTGTTCGTTTTGCCAGGCGCTCGGCAGATGCGGCCAGGGTGCGATCATGACCGAGCGAGTGGCCTGCTCGGGCTGCAAACTGCCGGGCGTTTCCGACTTCACCAACAGACCGCGCGTGGAAGCGATTTCGTTGAGCCGTTGCCACAGCTCTTCGCAGATGAACGGCGTAAACGGCTGCAGCGAGCGAACCAGCATGTCCAACACGCCCACCAGAACTCGCTGAGCGACCGCGCGGTGTTCTTCCGAACGCAGCCGCGGCTTGATCATTTCAAGGTACCAGTCGCAGAACTCGTTCCAGGTGAAGTCGCGCAATGCGCGTGTCGCCTGGTCGAACTGGTAGCGATCCAGCAGCGTCGTGACTTCGTTGATGGTCTTGGTCAGGCGGCTGAGAATCCATTGGTCTTCCAGACGCAGGTCTGCTTCAGCAACAGGCGCGGGCGTGTAGCCTTCGAGATTCATAATCGCGAATCGGGCTGCGTTCCAGAACTTGTTGCAGAAGTTGCGTCCGTATTCGAAGCGCTCGCTGACCATCTTCGCGATGGGTTCGCCCGCGTCGGGTTCGTAATACGGTGTCGAGAACTGCGACTCCTGTTTGCACTTAGGATTCGGACACGGCATGCGCACCTTGCCCGCCGAGCCGCGCAGAGTCGTCTTCAACGTCTGCGGCTTAACCATGACGCCGTCGTCGTCCAGAGCCTGCGGAACGAGCGTCTGGCAATGCGGACATTCGTAGGCCATCGGCAGGCGCACGTCCTGAGTTTCCCCGGCGAACGAAGCGATCGTGAACCGCACCGCGTCGCAACCGTAGCGCGCAATCAGATCGAGCGGATCGCAGCCGTTACCCTTGGACTTGGACATCGTCTGGCCGAAACCATCAAGAATCTTCGGATGTACGTGCACGTGATGAAACGGCACGTCGCCCATGTTATAGAGCCCCGTCAACACCATCCGCGCCACCCACAACGTGATGATGTCGCGCGAGGTAATGAGCACGTTGCCGGGATAAAAGTATGGAAGGACCTGATTCTGTCCCGCGGGTGCTTCCGCTCCGGTCATCGGCGGATTGTGATCAAGATCCGGCCAACCGAGCGTCGCATGTGGCCACAATGCCGAACTGAACCAAGTGTCGAGCACATCGGAATCTTGGTGAAGTTCAAAGAAATCATGTGCAGCGAAAGCTGCGTCCTTCGCACCTTCGAAACCTGGAACTTCACGCAGCGGCTCGGGGTATTCGTGCCCGGGCTGGCTCTTCGTCAGTTTGAAACTGTTCTTGAACTGCTCGAATGCACGCAATGCTGCGTCCGCCCGCTCACTGCCCGCGCAGCATTGGATTGAATCATCGCTGAGCTTAATGACGTACTCATCTGCTGAAACGCCTGCTTTGGTGAGGTATTCGGAGAGCTGTGCATAGGCATTTTCTCGTACCGCCTGAGTCCTTGCTTCTTCAGCCTTTGCTTCGTCTGGAGTACTAAAAGAGCCGCCAACATTCAGCATTCCAGTCCACACCGGAATGCGGTGTCCCCACCAGAGCTGGCGGCTGATGCACCAGTCTCGCTTTTCGCCGAGCCAGTCCATGTACGTGCTGGTGTAGCGTGAGGGGAAGAACCGCACGCGCTTCTCGGTGACCGCGTTCATGGCCGTCTGGGCGAGGCCGGGCTTGCCGTCGTCGTGGTCGCTCATCTTCACGAACCACTGCGCGGACAAGTAAGGCTCGACCGGAGTCTTGGAACGGTCGCTGTGTGCCAGTTCGATCTTGCGGTCTTCGACCTTCAGGAAGTGGCCGAGCGACCCCATATCCTCGACGACCTTCTTACGCGCTTCGTAGCGGTCCAAGCCTTGGTACTTGTCGCCGTTTTCGTTGAGCGTGCCGTCGGGATTCAGAATGTTGATCATCGGCAGGTTGTTGCGCAGCCCGCATTGATAGTCGTTGGGGTCATGCGCGGGGGTCACCTTCACGCAGCCCGTACCGAGATCCTTCTTCGCCAACAGCGCGTCGGCGATGATCGGAATCAGCCGGCCGGTCAGCGGAATCTGGACATGCTTGCCGATGAGATGCTGATAACGCTCGTCGGTGGGATGCACGCACACGGCGGTGTCACCGAGCATGGTTTCCGGACGCGTCGTGGAGAACTCGATGAACTCGCCGGTGAGCGGAATGGGACTTACGGGACTGGTGGGACTCATGGAAGCTGCGGGCGCGGAACTTATTTGTCCCGTCGGTCCCATTTGTCCCATGCTCTCAGCGACCACCGGATACCGGAACGTCCAGAAGTGGCCGTCCACTTCTTCGTGATAGACTTCGTCGTCTGCGACAGCCGTCTGCAGGAACGTGTCCCAGTTGACCAGCCGCTTGCCACGGAAGATCAAACCGTCCTTGAAGAACTTGAAGAACGTGCGACGGACCGCCTTCGAACAAACATCGTCCAGCGTGAAGCGGACGCGACGCCAATCGCAGCTGGCACCGATGCTTTTCAACTGGCTGAGAATGCGGGCTTCGTAGTTGTCCTTCCACTTCCAGATGCGGCGCACGAGTTCCTCGCGGCCGACGTCATGTCGCGTCAGGCCCTCTTCTTCGTGCATGCGGCGTTCGACGACAGCTTGGGTCGCAATGCCAGCGTGATCGGTGCCGGGCATCCACAGCGCTTCGTAGCCCTGCATGCGGCGCAAACGCGTGATCAAATCCTGCAATGTCCCGTTCAGCGCATGACCCATGTGCAAAGCACCGGTCACGTTCGGCAACGGGATCATGATCGTGTGCGGCTTCTTGTTCGGATTGGGGTCCGCGTTGAAGAAGCCGTTCTCTTCCCAGAATTGGAACCAACGGGCTTGAGCCTCTTGTGCCTGATACTGCTTCGCAAGTTCGGTCATTGGATGATTAGTTTCAAAACCGGGGATGATTCAGATGTCCGTT
>CAYLTY010000130.1:0-22680 GCA_964386705.1 uncultured Planctomycetaceae bacterium | reverse complement strand
ACAGCCAGGAAATCAGCCTCAGGGGAATCAACCTCAAGGCAACCCGGCCCAAGGAAGCCAACCGCAGGGCAACCAGCCACGCGGCAATCAGGCTCCTCAGGATGCGGGTCAACTGGCACAGCGTCAGGAAGATCTAACTGCCGAAGCCGCTGAACTGGCGGTCGAAGCCGCTCGGCGAGCTGGCGCCAACTCTCCGGCCGCCCAAGCCGCCCGCGAAGCGGTGGAGCAGGGTGAGCAGGCGGGCAACAACGCTCGCAACGGGCAGTTCCCACAGGCTTCCAACGCCGCTCAACAGGCGGGACAAGCGGCTCAGCAGTCAGCAGAGGCATTGCGAGGAAACGCTCCGAATCTGGCAGATCGAGCCGAGCAGATCGCTCAGCAACAGCAGCAGTTGGCTCAAAGTTTTGATCAGCAACGCAATAATCAGGCTGCCGCTCAGGCGGCCCAGCAGGCTCAACAACGCCAGCTCAACGAGCAGGCAAATGCCCTGCAGAATGAATTGAATCAGTTGGCCGAGCAGTTAGGAGCCGCCCCGATCAATCTGGATCAACCCTCGCAACAAGCGAACCAGGCGGGGCAAGCTGCACAGCGTGGTCAGCAGTCGATGCAGCAGGCCCAGCAGCAGCTCGGACAGGGAAATTCAGGGCAGGCAGCGCAGGCGGGTCGTCAGGCTGCGGAAGCCTTGCGCCGTGCTGCGGATCAAGCCGGAGCCGCGCAGCAGGCTCAACCAAACAACGCTAACAACCCGGTACCGGGCGAGTTTGCGAACGATCTGGCCAACGCCGCTCAGCGGTTGCAGCGGGCTCAGCAGCAGCTCGACCGCGCGATGCAGGCGAATGCACAGCAAAACGGTCAGCCCAATGGTCAACCCGGCCAGCAGAACGCTCAGCCAGGAAATGAGCAGGCGAGTGCTCCGGGCAGCGAACCCGGAGCGGGTGCACCCGGACAGGCCCAGCAGCCGGGGCCAGCCAATCAGGGCGAGCCGCAGCAGGGCCAAGCTGGCCAGCCCGCAGGCAACTCGACTCAACAGGGCACCCCAAATCCCAACGGCCAGCAGGGACAGCAACAAGGACAAGGACAGGGGCAGAACGGCAATCAACAGAATTCACTGGCGTCGACCGCCGAAGCGTTGCGTCAGGCCGCCAACAATCTGAATCAGGTTGCCAGCCAACTCCAGGGAGCTCCCGGCCAGTCCAATTCTGAAGGCCGCGGCCAAAGCCAGCAGGGGCAGCAGCAAGCTCAGGCTAACAGTCTGCCGAGCGGCGGAGCCAACGGTGCGGGTGCCGGACCAATCAATGACCCCAATACTCCGGACATCGAATTGCAGAAGCGCGCTATGCGCAATTGGGGTAAGCTCAACGGGACGTTGAAGACAGAGATTCTGCAGTCTGGTCAGCGCAAGCCGAATGGTGATTACTCAAAAATCATCAAGCACTATTTCGAAGAACTGGCGAAATCCGGCGAGCAGCCAGAGCCGCCCAAAAAGTGATTTTGTCACTTTTGCAATTGATTATTCGTGTCGCCACACGTGCCTGATCGACGGCGCAGAATCACTTGTTTTTTCGAGCTAATCGCGGCTCATACGGGACAATCCACAGGCTGCGTCCGCGTGCTGCAGACCGTATTACGGTGCGAAGCTCAATTGAACAACACGGGCAGAAAAACTTCGTGTTGACCAGATTAGAGGACACTCGTAAGTTCCCACTCCCTTCTTAGGCTCCGCCCTTGGAGCGCGGTGTGTATGCAGCCATACCCCGGCCTGCAAAAGCACCTCGATTGAGTTTGTGTTTGATCTCCTCACTTGAACTCAGCGTCCTGCTGAGTTGCCTGATTTCCTCACCACTACCTTCGATCCGAACCGTCGTTCGACATCCTCTCGGACTCGAATCCACACTTGTATCACTCGCGTCACGTCTATTGCCTCACCGCGACTGCGAGTTCTGCGGCGGTCCACCCGTCACATCCAACTTTGATCGGGACCTTCGATGAAGAAACAGAAGCCTGCGAGACTGTTTCGAGCTCTGTTCGTTTCCTCGGCGCTGGCCAGCATGGCCAGAGTCGGTCTGGCACAGGAAGGCTCAGCCTTTCCGGGACAGGCCGGCGGAAACGGCGGCTCAGATGGCGTAGCCAGTCTCGGACAGTCGGCTCAAGAGGGCGTGGCCCCGGTTCCGGCCTACGACCTCCCGCAATACGACCCGCGAGCGATCCCCCAGTTGAGCAACGACGCTCCGAACTGGTACACGCCGCCGGGTGGACGTCGCGGCCTCTGGCAGGACGAGATCGGCCCGCAGTTCCGTCTGGAAACCCGCATCGGTGAGCAGCTCGGCACGTATGACGACGGCGACGCAGGCTTGAACGTCATGCTGCCGTTCCGGGCGGCGGATTCGAACCTGATCTTCTTCGTCGATGGTCGCGGCACCGCTAGCTACAACGGCCAGGGCGCGGCAACCGCCGGCTTCGGTGTTCGCTATTTCGATTCCAGCGCCAATCGCGTGTACGGCGTCAGCGGCTGGTACGACTATGACGACACCAACCGCAATCCGTTCCATCAAGCCGGCGTTAGCATCGAATCGTTGGGCAAGTGGTTCGACTTCCGCGCCAACGGCTACATCCCGATTTCTCAAGACAGCTACAACAACGGCACGACGTTCTCAAACGCACGTCCGGGTGGTCTCGGTATTCTGATAGACCAGATTGATCGTGTTGAATCCCTCTATGCGGGCTTCAATGTCGAAGTCGGTGCGCCGCTGCCATTGCTCGCTCGCTACGGTTTCCAGGGCTACGTCGGCGGTTACTACTTCCAGAACGACGGCGATGACGACGTCGGTGGCGTGTCCGTGCGAGTCGCCGCGCAGGTTACGGATGACCTCGCGCTCGGTATCAACGTCACCAACGACCATCTCTTTGATACTCAAGTGTTCGGCACGGTGTCACTGACACTGCCGGACGGTCGCGCCCAGAAGTTCTTCCGGCCAAAGTCTCCGGAAGAGCGTTTGCTGACTCGTACAGAACGTCGTAATCGCACGTTCGTACATCGACAGAATCGAACCACCACCATTGATGGTACCGGCATGGTCACCGGTCCTGGCGGCGCGCCGCTGTCACGAATCATCTATGTCAGTCCCAACAGCGCCACCAACGGTACGGGTTCGGCTACTGATCCGCTTAACACGCTGCTTGGATTCACCAATCCGGGCGACGGCAGTCTCTACATTTTGAACTCCGGTAACGTCACAGGCCGGGCAACGCTGACCAACAACTCAGCCATCTTCTCGCAGGCTTACCTGAACCTGCATCCGCTGATCATCAACACGCCGGCGGGCCAGGTGCCCCTCTCATCCATCAATCCAAACGCGACCATCCCGCTGTGGACAAACGCGTTGGGTGGCAATCTGGTGACGATTGCGGGCAGCAATACGGAAATTGCGGGTATCGTGTTTGACGGCACCACCAATGCTGGCGTGCCGAATTCCACGATGATTACCGGAACAGGCTTCTCCGGCTTCCACATCCACGACAATACGTTCCGCAATTACACCGACGGTATTGTTTTCAATAACGTGACCGGAACGATTGCTGGTGGAAATCCCGGCCTGCTGTATTCAAATACGTTCCTCGGCCAGAGTGGTACGTCGTTCCGCGGCTTCAGCCTGACGAACACCGGTCCCGGTACACTGGACCTGGAAATCGGTAGCACAGAGCTGGCGCTGCTGGCTTCCAACGGAGCAGCAACTGGCAACGTCTCCATGGGTAACACCGGCGAAGATGCCAACGGCAACGGTCTGGCGGATGCGAATGAAGATAGCGATAACGACGGTCTCGAGTTCGGTGTGGGCTTTGAGATCACGGCTCGCAATCGCGCCATCATCAATGCCAACATCCGCGGGAACATTACCGCCCAGGAAGATGCGAATCTCGATGGCCAGCTGACCAGCGAAGATCTCAACCGCAATGGCATCCTGGATCTGGGTGAAGACACCAACAGCAACGGTCGGCTCGACTTCGGTGAAGACCTGAACCGCAACGGTCGGTTTGATATCGGCAACACTCGAGGTTTCGTTATCACGGCGGGTGCCTCGCAAGCCCAGATCAATCTGCGCATGCTGGACAACCTCATTCAAAGCAACACTCAAGAAGGTGTCGTGCTGTCGGCGAATTCGTCCACGATTAACGCTGCCACGATCGGCGAGGACGTCAACGGCGACGGCTTGCTGACCGGTTTTGAAGACCTCAACGGCGACGGCATCCTGCAGGTCTCTGAGGATCTCAATAGCAACGGCATCCTGGACGCGGGAGAAGACCGCAACAACAACGGTGCTCTGGATCTCGTCAATGAAGATGCCAACGGCAACGGCGTGCTGGACTTCGGCGAAGACCGCAACGAAGACACGAATGGCAACGGCAAGCTCGATGTGGGTGAAGATCGCAACGGCGATGGCTTCCTGAATCAGGGCAACCGGGATGGTCGCCTGAACGGCGGCAATCTGCTCGCTCGCAACCAGATCCTGCGAAACGGCGGCGATGGTATCCACTTCGACGTCACCAACTCAGGTGGCATTGCCGTCCGCATGGTGAACAACCAGGTCGGCCAAGCAACAGATCGCTCAACCGGCAATCAGGGCACTGGTATCACCGTCAGCGGTGACAGCGGCGACGTCCGGTTGACCATGGGTTACCTCTACGATGAAGACGTCAACTTCAACGGCCTGCTGGATGTTGGCGAAGACACTAACAACAACGGCAAGCTCGACATACCAGATCCGGCACTAGGCAATCAGGTCGTGGCCAACTTCGGTGGAGCCGTCCGCTTCGATCTGACGGGCGATGCCGTCGGGCAGTTCAACGCGATCGGCAACACCTTTGAAGGTATCGGCGGCGGAGACTTGGGCTTCATCGTGACTGGTGCAACGCCCTCAACGGCGGGTGCCGCACCCTTCACGCTGTCGAACGATTCAGCGCTGGGTATCAACATCAGCCGCGTTGTCTGGAATCTGGCCGGAGCCGGTCTGCAATTCAACACGGATGCAGCGAACTCAGGCCAACAATTCACCGTGGCAAGCACCGCGGCAGGTGCTAATACCGGCACTCTGACAGGTTTGCAGACGGTCAACGGAACATCGAATCCGTTTACCGTGCAGAATCTGGCAACAACCCTCGACATGGTCTTCAACGACTTTGATTCCAAGAACGGGATACTTGATACCGGGGAAGATCTGCCAGCTGGTGCGGGCAACGGTATCCTCGATCCCGGTGAGGACCTCGGCGAGCAGTTCATCTTCCAGATTGACCTCGATCAGGCGGGTGTGGTAGGCAGCAACGTCACCGGTAACCAGTTGATCGGATCAATTGTCGATGTCACGTTCTCTTCAGGACAGCAGTTGCGCGGCATCATGCAGGCTGTGCCTGGCAGTGCCACCGCGGCGCAGTTCGTCCCGACATTGAATAATCTCGGCCAAGCTGACGGTATCGCGCTGAACGTGGGCGGGAGCGCGAGCATGCTGCCCTCGCAGATCCGTAATAACTCGATCTCGAACTTCGGTGGCAGTGGCTTCACGGCGACTGCATCTGACAACGGTAACATCCAGAACCTGCTGATTCGCAATAACAGCATCGTTGGCAACGGCGCAGGCGATGGCGCGGCTCCGTTTGGGAACGGGGTGAACTTCGCGACGAACGCCGGTCCCGGTGAAACCGCAAGTCTGACCGCTGATCTACAGTTCAACACGATCTCGAACAACATCAACGGCGGTATCAACGCGACTGCCACTGGTGGCACACTGAACCTGTCCCGCATTGAGAACAACACACTCAACGCGAACGGCGGTGGCATCCTGCTCTCCGCTTTGCAGTCCGCCACTCTGACAGGCCGCATTTCCAACAACACGATTACGAACAGCACGAAGGCCGTGGCTGACAATGACACGGTCAGCACAAACGACCCCCTTGGGGACGGCTTGT
Source organism: uncultured Planctomycetaceae bacterium (assembly GCA_964386705.1). GTDB lineage: Bacteria > Planctomycetota > Planctomycetia > Planctomycetales > Planctomycetaceae > AM-0621. The sequence continues at coordinate 16,722 of CAYLTY010000130.1, read as the reverse complement.
CGATTACTTCCAACAACTCAACAGTCGTTCTCAGCGAAATTGCCTTCAACTCGATTTCTACCAACGCAGGCGACGGTATCAGCCTGGCGACGGCGAATGGTGGTACCCTCACTACTTCCGCCACGGAAGACATCAACGCTAACGGCGCACTCGATCCGGGCGAAGATGCCAACGAAGATGCCAACACGAACGGCGTTCTCGATCCTGGCGAGGACCTCAACGGCGATGGCGCGCTCAACCGCGGCAACGGCAATGGCTTGCTCGATCGCGGAGTTCAAAGCAACACGATTCAGAACAACGCCGGTATCCAGTTCAGCGGTATTGCGAGCAATGCCACGCTGGATCTGGGCGATATCCGCAACATGGCGGTCACAACCAACACGGCTGGTACCGGCAACTTTGCGCTGGTCGGCAGTAATGGCGTGATCCGTGCCAACTTCTACGGCAACATCATCACGGGCGATAATGCGAACAATCCTGCAGGCGGCCCAGGTTTGCTCGTCAGTGCGACGGGCGGTTCCTACAACGTCAACGTGGGCGGCCCGAACGCGACGGATGGCAACATCTTCCAGGGCAATCGCGGAGCTGGTATCGCTCTGATACTCAGTGATACAGGCACCGGCGCCTTCCTGATCGAGAACAACGAGATCACGCGTATCAGCGATGATGCGAATGTCAACACCCCCTACTCGGGCGATGGCATCAACGTGTCACTCGTTGGCTCTACCAATCTCAACGATGCCACCGCGAATCTGACTCGCTCCACGATCCGCGGCAACATCATCGGCGATTTCACGAACGCCAATCTGGGCACTGCGGGCTCGGGTATTGCGGTTCTGGCGACCGAGCGTACCGCCGTCGAAGACCTGCTGATCGAAAACAACCAGATCGGACGTGCGGGCAATGACAATACCAGTATTCTTGGGGATCTTGACGCTGGCATTCTGATCGTTCGAGAAGACGACGCCCGTTTCGACGCCGTCAATCTGCGCCCCGGAGACACGGCGGCAGTCAACATTCGAGGAAATGAAGTCCGGAATAACATTGGTGGGCCGCCTGGGCAGACAAGCCCGGTAAACGGCTTATTCATCGACGCCAAGAACGGCATTCAGGATGACATCGACTTTGACATTCGAAACAACCTGTTCTCAGGCAACTCTGGAAACGGTATTCAGTTCCAGACCGAGGCTGACGCGAGCCTGGCTGCGAATCTGACCAAGAACACCATTGAGAATAACACGCTCAACGGCATCTTGTTGACAGGTGTCGAAAACATTGCTTCCGACCTTGAAACTCAGGGCGGAACGTGGATTCAGAATATCATCCGCGGCAACCAACTCAACGGTATTCAGATCTCGGGCGTCAGTGGAACCGTCGTGCCCCTGATCATCGGGCAGATCGGAAATGATCTAGACACCGGAGAAAGCCTTGGAAACCTAATTGAGAACAACGGCCAGGTCGGCATCCTGATCGAATCTGGCGGCTCGTCTCAGATTAATAACAACATTATCACGAATAACGGTACGCACGGTATCCAGATCGATCTGGATCAGATTGGAATGCGTGCAGACCTCTTGCGAAACAACTCGATTGTGACCAACGGCCGATCGGGCATTCAGTATCGCCATGAAGGCGGAATTGTTACAGACACGTCATACTTGCTGGCCTTCGGTAATAACATCGACGGTAACCTGTTTAGAGGTGTCGATATCCTGAGCCAGGGCCTCGTCACAACGAATATTCGCTTCGGTGACGGAACGCTGGATGGCATGAACTACATCACTTCCAACCGGGAAGAAGGCTTCTACGTTGTCAACACGGCGTCTCGAACGCAGACTGCCAATGTGGACTCTTCGATCCCAATGGTTGCAGATGGATCAGTGTTCTTTTCTCAAGCCGATATGGTCCTGGATATCAACAGGAACGAGATCAGCGGCAACAACAATCTGGGTGACTTCATTGGCGGCGGTTTAGTCATCCGTGCTGGCACCAACAATGGTGGTGGTGGCCCAACGCTTACGGCAGACGCCTCTGGATTTGGCTTGGGTCCGACAGACGTCGGTACCAACGCTTCCCTCTTAGGCAACGGTCGTATTAATGCTCGAGTGATCAACAACACGTTTGAAGGCAACCTGGGCGACGACGTCTACATCGAGTCCTTCGTATCCACCGCCGCCCCCACCAACACCGCGGGAACCTGGAACGCGACGACATTCACTCCTACGAATTTCCAGAGTGATCCGCTCGCTCGATTGAACCTGGTCTTCCGAGGCAACACTGGTAACTCGATCAACGTGACCACGGGACAGTCTGACCGAACTGCCATTCCCGGTGGCTCAAGTAGCGTGGGTGCGTTCTACCAGAGCGGTGAAGGCGTCTTTAAATCACGACTCAGTAATGCCACGCCGCCCGGCCCCTTCCCCAATAACGGCAGTGACAACCGCCGCCGAAATGCTCAACGCATACCGCTACGAGACACACTACCGCCGGCTCCGGGAACGAGTCCTCCTGCCTCCGACTTCTTTGAGTATCCCGGCCTCGGCCCCAGTACGTTCCGCGTTGAGAGCGATTTCGACGTCAGCGGCTTCCAGTCTGGTGACACATTCTTCCTCGACGCACAACCATATCCGTCGCCGTTCTTCTTCGGTCAAGGAAACGGTGTGCCCTTCACGTTCTCGAATCTACTCGGCGAAGAAGCATTCGGCTGGGGTACCGCGACTCCGGGAAGCTTCGAATTCGATCCGGCCTTCCAAGGCATCTTCCCATAACAGTTGGTTACTCTCTGTCTGAAACAAACGACCGCAGGTGGCTGTCTGACGCCTGCGGTCGTTTGCTTTTTGGGGGACGAGTTTGCGAGGCTTCCCGAAGGAATCCCGTTCTCGAACTCGGAGTCACCTCATGACAGATCGCCTGCTGTGCTCGCGTCGCGATGTCATTGGCGCCGCAACCGTCGCTTCCGGACTGGCTCTGCTGAATCACGCAGTCGCTGCCGAGAACAATCCGGCGGCTCAAGTCGCTGACTCAGCCTCCAGCATCAAGATCACGGGGCTGAAGACTCATCGAGTCCAGCACAAGGTCTATGTAGAACTGCTGACCAATCACAACGTGACCGGTTGGGGCGAAGTCAGCGCGCTGGTGCCATCGGCAGCCGAGCCGCTCGTGAAAGCGATGTTCGAACTGCTGGACGGAGAAAACCCGACCCGGATCGAGTTCCTCTGGCAGAAGATCTTTCGGGCGCATCGCGACATGCGGGGCGGCCCGTTCATGTGCCACGCACTGTCGGGCATCGACATGGCGTTGTGGGATCTCACGGGCAAGTTGTGGAACGTGCCTGTCTATCGCCTGCTCGGAGGCCCCTGTCGCGACAAGATTCGCGTCTATCCGAACGCCAAGTCTCACAAGGTGCCGCCGCACGGCATCTATGAACACTCCGGCAAGCCGACCGACATCGAACGCATGGTCAACGCCATCAAGCAGACGCGCGAACGAGTTGGTCCCGACGGCGTGGTGATGTTCGACGCTCACTGCGCGGTGCCGCCCGCGACGCTGATTCAACTCGCCGCAGCCGTGAAGCCGTATGACGTGTTGTTCTTTGAAGAAGTCGCGGTGCCGGGAAACATTGAGGTCTTCAAGCGGCTGAAGGATCAGATCGGCATTCCGATGGCGACGGGCGAACGCGACCGGACGATCTGGGAGTTCATCCCGTACCTGCAGGAGCGCTGCATCGACGTGTTGCAGCCGGACGTCGCTCACTGCGGCGGCATCACTCAGATGCGAAAGATCGCGGTGCTGGCCGAGGCCTATCATGTCCCGTTGGCACCGCACTGCACGACGTCGCCATTGGGGGCTACGGCCAGCCTGAGCGTTGGTTGTTCCATACCGTTTCTGCTGATTCATGAGACAGCGCCAGGCTCTCTGCAATGGGGCGAACAGTTCATGAATCGTCCGTGGACGGTCGATGACAAGACCGGCTACGCCACGTTGCCGGAAGGCCCTGGGTTGGGCGTGCAGATCGATCTTGCCAAACTACAAACGGTGGCCGCCGATCCGAAGTACAAGTGGAAGTGGCCTGGAGCGACATTGCCTGACGGCTCGATTGCGGACTACTGAGAGATGACAGCCACATTACAAGCTCCCCTGCGTTGCGGTGTTCTTGGCAAGACCGCCATCGCTCGTACGTTTGGTGACAGGATTCAGCTCACACCACAGTTGCAACTCGTTGCGGATAGCTCCGCGCGCGACACGGAGTGTGATTGGCTCTTCATCGGCAGTGATTTCACGGACCGCGCGGAAAGCATTCGACAAGCACTCCTCGCTGGTCGGCACGTGATCGCGCCCGCACCGATCGCGGTTTCTCCGCACGAAACGCGGCAGCTCTTTGAACTCGCTCAAGCGCAAACGCGACGGCTTGAACTGTGGTTACCGCAACGTGGCGATGCTGAGTTCCACTTGATTCAGCAACTCACGCACTCTGGTGAGATTGGTGATATTCGTCGTCTGCGCTATGAACTGCGACAGCTCTCACCGTGGATGTTGCCAGTCACCGATGATGACTCACTGCCAACGAAGCAACGTGCTGGAGATGAACAACGACACGGTGTGCTCAACACATTTGGATGGGCGGCGCTCGATCAATTACTGGAATTGGCCAACGCACCTGTGCAGCGTGTCTTCGCACGCATGACATCACACGCACTGCAATTTGGTGATCAACCGGGAAACGCGTTTCCTGCGAATGTTGAGAGCGGCGTGATAGCCGTGATCGAGTTCGCGAATGGTTGTGAAGCTCAGCTTGATATCGATCTCGCGACGACCAGCACGAGTGGTCCGAGCTGGTGGGTGCAGGGCGGTCGTGGTGGATATGAACGCGGCCGACTCAGTCAAACGATGTCCGATGGTGAACTCTTTGATGTGCCCATGAGTCGCGCGGCAGTTGATCCGATGCAGTGCTTCATTGAGCTCTTGATGCAGTCGGATGAGCAGACCATCGCTGCTCGGTACGAGCATTGGATCAGCGTGACGAAGGTCGCCAGCGCGATTCGTGAATCGTCAGCAACGGGGCGAGTAGTCACCTTTGGCGAAGAGTCAAATGACCAGCCGCGAAAATGACAAAAGTCAGAGATGAGCGAATTTTGCTAGTTTTTTCGTGGGAAAGTTGACGAACTGCGGAGCGGGGCCTTATTTATCCGCTTGTGTGACGCCTCTGATCGTTAGGCAGTCACTGCTCGATTCTGGCTCAGCCAACTGAAAGGATGCCAAATGGCAAAGAAGTCTGAAGCCCCCGCGAAGTCGCCCACCAAGTCCGAGATCTATGCGAAGATCTCCGATTCGACGGGTCTCTCCAAGAAGCAAGTCCAGACCGTTATCGAATCGCTCACGGACGTCATTGCCGAGACCATGGGCAAGAAGGGCTCGGGCTTGTTCGCTCTGCCTGGTTTGTTGAAGATCAAGCGCGTTCACAAGCCCGCAACCAAGGGTGGAACTCGCACGAATCCCTTCACCGGCCAGCCGATGGAAGTGAAGCCAAAGCCAGCACGCAGCGTCGTGAAGGTTCTGGCTCTGAAGAAGCTGAAGGAAATGGTCTAAGTACCTCACTGGCAATCGCTTGCGAACCACTGAGAAGGCTTGAGTTTTCCGGAAATGCCGCGTGCCGAAGTTTGGAACGCGGCGTTTTCTTTACTCTTGTTTGGGGGCTCAGTCGTCGCCGCTGATGGCGACCGACATGACGGCTTCTTCCGTCCAGTCGCGCGCAGCACGCACGCCCTTCAATCGCCCGCGCGACATCACGGCGACGCGGTCGCAGACCGCCAGCAGTTCGGTCAGGTACGAGCTGACAAAGATGATCGCCTTACCTTCTGACGCCAGTTGCCCCATGAGGCGGTAGATCTCGGACTTCGTGCCGACGTCAATGCCTCGAGTTGGCTCGTCGAGCAGCAGAATTTCGGCCTGCTGGTGCAGCACTCGCGCAATCGCCACCTTCTGCTGATTGCCGCCCGACAGCTCGTGAATGAGCTGGTCCTGCGACGCCGCTTTGACTTCCAGCTTCCGCATCCAGTCCGTTACGGCTTGCCGCCGCCGCCCCAGATTCAACCAACCCCAGCGGGAATACGGTTTCAATTGGCTGAAGGTCATGTTGTCGGCGATCGAACGAGTTTGAGCCAAACCTTCGGTCTTACGATCCTCGGACACGAAGCCCAAACCCGCGCGAATTCGATCGGCTGGGCGAGGTCGCGGGACGTTGCCGCCAACCTGCACCTGCCCCGCCGTTGTTGCATCGAGACCGAAGAGGCAGCGCAGCAACTCGGTACGTCCGGCACCGACGAGTCCCGAAATGCCGAGGATCTCGCCGCGTCGCACCTGCAATGAGACGTTGCTCGGCATGCGCACTCCGCTCAAGCCATCAATCGCCAGCAGCACTTCGCCGGGTTCATGCGGCACTTGAGGGAACAGTTCCTCAATCGTCCGCCCGACCATCAACGAAACAATCTGCTCGTCGGTGGCGCCGGTCAGATCACCGGCTCCAACGGACTCACCATCGCGCAGCACCGAGTAGCAATCACAGACCTCGCGAATCTCTTCCAGGAAGTGGCTGATGTAGATGCAACCCAGGCCTTGAGCTTTCAGCTTCCGGATCACGGCGAACAGTCGCCGCACGTCTTCACGCGTAAGCGAACTGGTCGGCTCATCGAACACGATGACCTTGGCATTCGAAACCAGCGCCCGCGCGATCTCGACCAGTTGCTGCATGCCGACGGACAATTCGTTGACCGGCGTTTCAGGACGCAAGTTGGGATGACCGAGCGTCTCCAAAGCGTTTCGCACGAGCTGCCGCTGACTCGCTCGATCCAGCAGGCCGAATCGCGAATGCTCCTGGCCGAGCATGATGTTGTCTTCGACGGTCAGGTGTGGGGCGAGGTTCAACTCCTGATAGATCATGCCCACGCCAGCCAGCCGTGCCGCATGAGGCCCCTGCGGTTGATAGGGCGCGCCCGCGAGAGTCATCGTCCCGGAGTCTGGTGCATGTGCCCCACTGAGCACCTTCATCAGCGTGCTCTTGCCGGCACCGTTCTCTCCAATCAGAGCAAGCACACGACCGGCATGAACCTCAAGCGATACCGACTTCAGTGCCTGCGTGGCCCCGAAGCGTTTCGAGATTCCCGACATCTGAAGCAGCGGATTGGTCGTCATCGCGGTGGCTCTGCGGGCTGCGGATCAAGAAATCGTTGGCGAAATCGATGTCTTCAAGCCATGTCTTACGGGGTCAGCTCCAGCGTTTGCCACAAGCTGGGGTCCGTCGAAAAAGGGAACTCGGTAGACACCGTCAGCGGCACATCACCGAACTCAGGGTCCTTCAGCAATGCATAGAAGCCCAGTCGCGGGCAGGTCTCAACATCAAATCCATGCAGCGCCGAAGTCGGAAGCCACGCTTCGATGAGATAGCCATCGGGACGTACTTCGCTGACGGTGACACATTCATCGACATGATTCAGCGGAGCGTCCTCAACGGCTCGAGGAATCACCATGCCGCGCACCTCAGGAATGCGTTTCCCGGTCGCGGGCACAATCTGAAACCAGTGACAGAAGCGATTGGCCCGGTGGATCGTCTGCGTGTCGCGCGTGTCGATCCAGACCTGCAGACCTTCGGAATCGTCGACGCGATTGAACTTTGCCGTGGGCGACCGACCGCTGACATCCAGCGAGATCGCCAACCCGCGCGCGTTCCAAGCCATCCGCAGATCGAGCGTTCCAGCGGCGGGACCGATCAGTGACTCGCCCGGCCACGGCACGCGGCAGTCTTCAGCCAGCGCCAGCAAACGCTTACCGGATTTCGGTAGCGCCGGCACCTGGCGAACAGGAAACGCGAAGCGGAACGTGAGTGCCGCAGGAACAACTTGATTCATCGGTCGAGTTCATCGAGTAAGAAGCCGAAACAACACGACGGCATTCCAACGGACTGCTCGCAACGGTTCCAGTGAGCAGTTGAGAACTCGGCCACATCGAAGCGGATTCTCGCGACAACTATCGCTGAGAAATTCTCTGTGGCGACTGCAGACGGATGTAATAGATGCGTCGCTCAGGCTCATCGACCAGGTACATGTCGCGGGCCGGACGGCCTTCGACCACTCCGCGCTGATGCAGGTCAGCACGCGTCACCTGCACGACTTCAACAGCCCCGAAGCTATCCACCACTCGGTAATATCCCGCCGCTAATCCGACGGGGAGGGGCCACTCGCGAGTCTGGCCGACTCCCCGAACTTCCACCTGACCGCCGCTGGGGGGCGCGAGCGTCTGGTCAAGGTGTTGGCTCGATCGCCGCCCGGGCTCCGTCTGCCGGACAATCGTTCGAGACAATGGATTTCCGCGACGTTGAGCGATGACCTTATCCTGGTGCCGCGCGTCGGATTCCCAGGCGGAGCCAAACAGAACCGTTGCGAGGAACAGCAACAGGATTCGGGCTCCCGCTTGAGCATTGAGGGGCGTCGTTGGAGTTTCGGTGTTCATAGCAGCAACATCATGTGTGGGCGGAACTCGCTTCCGCAGCAGGTCCCTACTGCGGAATCTTGCATCACAAACTGAGGCCCCACAAATATCGGTCGTCCCTGGACGATGCCTGTTGGGCAACCTCTAACGACCAGCCAGACCGCGCGGCCTCTCGTTGACCGGGCGGATTATGACGGCCGTAGGATTGCTGCCCCGCCAAATCGTCGGGAAAGCGGTACTTTGCTGACGGATCTCTTCCCATCCGTACGCCTGCAATCACTCCGCCCGGGCGAGATAGGTCTCCAGCCACTGGGCCATCTTGTCGAACGCATCCGGTGGGATGGAGTGTCCCTTGCCGTGGTTGAGCAGTCCAACTCGAACGGGTGAGCCCATCACCGAATACACCGACTGAGCTTCCTTGATCAGCGGCCAACTGCGGTTGCCGTCCGCGGCACCGGAGCCTTGCTCGCCACCCAACACCAGGAACGCGCGCGGAGCGACCAACGCCAGCAGCTCATGATGATTCCGTTCGAAGTTTGGATTGCGGATGCCGCTGCCGAGATACCACGGCGCGTCCCAATTCGTCGACTTGAACGTAATGCCGCCCTCGCTGGCTACGGTCGCTCGAATGCGATCGTCAAAGGCCGCCAGGTACAGCACTTCTTTGGCTCCGAGCGAATGCCCGACCGAGCCGATGCGCTGCGGGTCTACTTCGGGAACGTGAGCCAGCAAGTCGGTCGCGCGCTGCGCGTCATACAACATCTTGTGCATGCCCAGAGCTTTCGGGTGTCGCTCCTTGAAGCGATCCACGGCGGCGGGCAAGTTGGGCACGTTCTCCCACAGATAGTTACGCGGGCAGATGACGACAAACCCCCTTTCGGCCAGTTGCAGACCGATCGCTTGTTGGCCGCTACCGCTGACACCGGCAATCTCATCAATGGTGTTATTGGTTGTTTGATGCAACGCCACGAGCGCCGCTCGCGACTTCGGCCCGGTTGGTTCACCCTTGGGCTTCAGCAAGTAAGCCTCGACCATCAAGCCCGGCTCGCATTCGTAGCGAATGCGGATGCGCTGCACGCGGTCCAACTCTTCCGTCTTGAGTTCCGTGAATCCGCTCATGGGGCGCTCCGGCATCGGGCCAAGAAATTCCAGCCACTTGTCTCGCAGCACCGCGCGGCGAGCTTTCCATTCCTGCATGGTCTTCACCGGCTGGCCGTTCTCCTGAACCAGTAACGGCTGGAGTTTCTCTTTCGATTCTGGCACGGGTGTGGGTGGAGTCGCGACTTGATCGAGCCACGGAACTTCGCCGCCGAGAAATCCCAGCAGTACGATCAGCGTCAGCAACGAGTTCATAGTTCAGCCTTGCTCTGCAGTGATCACGATGACGTGAGGTTCATACCAGTCGTCGGCCAAAGCATCTCCGCGGGACAAAACGCCGACAATCTGACCACGGATCTGGTCCGGAAACCGCGCAAACAGACTTGTGACCTTGAGATACACTTGCCAGCGAACTAACACTGTCGTCGCAGTTGGTTCGTCTTTCCTCTGCGGAGCGATGCAGCGTCATGACTGTCAAACTGTGTTGTCAGATATTAGTGGCCGGGCTGCTGGGACTGTGCGTGTCCTCGATGGCGCTGGCTGAGATTCGAGTGAGCCCGGCGAGCGTGAAGCTCGACCGGCCCGAGGCCTCGCAGCAACTGCTGGTCACGGAAATCGCTCAGGGAAATGCACTGGCGCGCGACCTGACGCACGCGGTGACCTACTCGGTGCAACCAGCCGGAATTGTGACCATCCAGCCCAACGGCCTGGTGCATCCGCTGGCAGATGGGCAAGCTCAGATTCTGATCAAGTCAGCCACTGCGGAGACGCGGGTTGAGGTCAGTGTTGCGGGACTGCAAAGCCCGCCCCCGGTCTCGTTTCAGCATGAAATTATCCCGCTGCTAAACAAAGGCCGCTGCAATTCGGGTGGCTGCCACGGCAAGGCGGAGGGCCAGAATGGTTTCAAGCTCAGCCTGCTGGGTTATGACGTCGCGGCGGACTACGACGCACTCGTGAAAGAGGGCCGCGGACGCCGTGTAGACCTCGCACATCCCGATCGCAGTTTGATCCTCATCAAGGGCGCGGCGATCGTGCCGCATGGTGGCGGTCGCAAGATTGAAGCCGGTACGCCGGGCTTCCGCCGCATGCAACGCTGGATCGAGGCCGGTGCCCCGAAATCGACAGCCAACGAACAACCTATCGTCGGCATTGAGATCGAACCGCCGAGTGTGGTGATGGCGGCCGCAACAACTCAGCAGTTGAGGATCACGGCTATTGATGCGCAGGGCGGACGTCGCTGCTGCACGGTCGAAGCGGACTACTTCTCGAACGCCGAGCATGTCGTCGGCGTCGATCAGCAGGGGCAGTTGCGGTCCAGTGACATCCCCGGTGCCGCCGCGATTCTCGTGCGGTATCTGGGTCACGTCGCCGTTTGCCGAGTCACCTTACCACGGCCTCAGACGCAGTTTACTCGCCCGGCTGAAGAGAACTTCATCGACAAGCTGGTCTGGAACCGCTTGCACGAACTGGGCATTCAGCCGAGTTCTCCCGCCGACGATGCCACGTTCCTGCGGCGAGTTTACCTCGACACGATTGGCACCCTGCCGACAGCCGCAGAAGCGCGAGCATTCCTGACGGACACTACTGCAGACAAACGAGCCCGTCTGATTGATGAACTGCTCAAGCGGCCCGAGTACGCGGACTACTGGGCCATGAAATGGTCCGATCTGCTGCGGGCAGACAAGCTGAAAGTCACTCCGCAGGGCACGGTCGGATTGACTCGCTGGCTGCGCAAGCAGTTTCGCGAGAACCGACCTTATGACGAGTTCGTCCGCGAGCTGATGACATCGCAAGGTCCGGTGCAGGGTGAAAGCCCGGTCGCGTTCTTCAAAGCGGTGGATTCACCCGAACTGGCGGCTCGATCGGTCAGTCAGCTGTTCCTCGGAGTGCGGATTGAATGTGCTCAATGTCACCATCACCCTTCCGAACGCTGGGGACAGGACGACTATGCAGGTCTCGTCGGCTTCTTCACCGGTGTCGCCGTGAAGAAGCTGCCGGATGGCACCGATGCCGTCGTGGCTCGCGCCGGCAGCGATCAGAAGCATCCACGCACCGGTGAGATTGTCCCTGCTCGAGCGCTCGGTGCTCCGAATGCAGACTTTAGCGCTGTGACGGATCGACGTCAGGTGCTGGCCGCGTGGATGACGACTCCCGACAATCCGTTCGTCGCGACAGCGATCGCTAATCGCACCTGGGCACACTACTTCGGTCGGGGACTCGTCGAGCCGATTGACGATTTGCGCGTCACCAATCCCGCGACGAACGAACCGCTGATGACGGCATTGGTCGCTCATCTGCGCGAAGTGAAGTACGACCTGCGAGCCTTCACGGCTACGTTGCTGCGTTCCAAGGTCTATCAACTGCAGTCCGAAACGAACGACTCGAACGCCGACGACCGACAGAACTTCTCGCATGCGCCGTCAAAGCCGCTCGCGGCCGAAGTGCTGCTCGACGCCATCTGCCAGACGACCGGCGTGCCGGAGAAATTCAACGGCTGGCCGCTAGGAGTGCGTTCGATTCACGTCTGGGACAATCGCATGCCGTCCTACTTCTTCCGCATCTTCGGTCGCCCCGTCCGTGCTACAGTTTGCGAGTGTGAACGCAGCACGCTGCCCAGCATTTCCCAGGCACTGCACCTGATCAATTCGCCGGAAGTGCATGCCAAGCTGACTCACCGCCACGGAGCCGCCCGCAAGCTCGCAGATTCGGACCTCGCTCCGGAAGCGACGGTTGATGAGTTGTTCCTCAGTACGCTGTCACGCTTCCCCACCGCCGAGGAACGAGCACTCCTCAAGGCGGCCTTCGAAGCCGATGCCAGCCAGCGCCGTCAGGCAGTCGAAGACGTGCTGTGGAGCCTGCTGAACACCAAAGAGTTCCTCTACAACCATTGATGGTTCATGAGGGCCGAGATGACAGCTTTGTAGGTCGGGCAATTCTGTCCGACAGCCGAACAAGATTGTTCGGCCTCTTTGTCACCTCAGTTCGGACGGGTCATTAAGACCCGTCCTGTAAACTGACTACCGCAGCAAGGCACCGCCTTACCACTTCCAGCCCGTCACACCCTTCAGGTTGACGACGCATTCCTTCGGCCAGCCGCCGGTCTTGAGGGCGACGATGCTTTCGGCGCTCATCTTGAAGGTGTCGAAGTGAGACTCCTGATCGAGACCTGCGACGTGGCCGGCGAGCATCACGTTTTCCATCTTCAGCAACGGGCTGTCCGTTGGCAGAGGTTCGACGGCAAAGACGTCCAGGCCGGCGGCGCGGATCACGCCAGTCTGCAGAGCTTCGATGAGGTCCGGCTCGTTGATGAGCGCACCGCGCGCGGTGTTGATGATCACCGAGGTGGGCTTCATCTTGGCGAACATGGCCTTGTTGAACATGCCCTTGGTTTCAGGCAACGCGGGCAGGTGCAGCGTCAGGAAGTCTGACCGACGCACGATGTCTTCGAGGCCAACCAGTTCCAGGCCCCACTTCTCGACGAAGTCCTTGTTTGGGTACGGTTCGTAGACCAGCACCTTCATGCCCAGGCCGACAGCACGCGTTGCGACGGCTTGACCGATGCGGCCCAGTCCCATGATGCCGATCGTCTGGCCCATGATGCGTGGATAGGCAACGCGCTTCCATTCGTTGCGGCGGATTTCGTGATCGATCTTGGGAAAGCCACGACCGAGAGCCATCAGCATGGCGATCGTGTGCTCGGCCACCGCGTGGTGATTCACGCCCGGAGTCGTGCAGACGACAATGCCCATCTCATCGCAGGTCTGCAGATGGACGGCATCAAAACCGACACCTGTGCGGGCAATGACGCGGAGCTGCGGGTTCGCTTTGAGCACACGCGGAGTGTAAGGCTCGGAACCCGCTACGACGGCGACGCAGCCCTTCAGCTCTTCAATCAGGTCATTTTCTGTGTAGAGGTTCGCTCCCTCGCGCGCGAGTCGTACCGAGAAGCCATTCGCTTCGAGGATCGGGTAATGCGAACCGCCAGCGCCATTGAGCGAGAAACTTCCAACGATCGACATGTAGGTCTCCGAGTGAAAATGTGTGGTTCCGTTCCACACCGTGCGTGTGCGCGGAATGCCGCTTGTTTTAGAGACATCCGCAGCGAGTTGCACTTGAACGCCAGCAGGAACACCCGCGCACGACTCTCACATGAGGTTCATCGCTCCCCTCTCCCAGGTCTTGCCGGGGAGAGGGGCTGGGGGTGAGGGGCGATCGCTACCCTTCATGTGCTCATTCAGCAGATCTACTTCTGCATCAACGCGATTCCGCCGACGATTGCCGCGGCAATCGCGACCGCGAAGAAAATCTTCCAGGCGCTGTAAGGCCGCTCGCCCTGCACTTCGCCTGTGGCCGCGTTGACCACGACCTGATAGGTCTTGTCGTGATAGCGGTAGGCCAGCAGCCAGACCGGCAGCAAGAGGTGCTTGTACGTGATCGCGCTGAAGTTCGAGTTGATGTCATGCACCCGCTGTTCGTCGCCGCCGATGCGCTGACGGACCTCGGCCTGAATCGCGGCGTCCATCTTGTCGCGAGCTTCGCGGAAGCCGGGTTCGAGTTCCTTCTCGTAGGTCCGGGCGAAGAAGCCCGCGAGTGCCTCTTGAGTAAATGGCACGACCTTATCCATCGGCCAGGGTTCGAGCGCATCAATCAGCCAGGCGGGCAGTCCCCGCGAGGCCAGAATGACGACGTCATCGAAGAACCTCTGAAACGAACCTGAGGCAGGCCACCACTGCGTGCGGCGTTCCTTGCGTTTCTGTTCGCCTTCACCGACCTCGACCCAGTAGTGCTCGCCGCGTTCGCCGATGTATTGATTGAACGTGAAGGAATCGAAGGTCCAGAACGGCAGATAGACCCCGTTGAATTTCCCTTCAGCGCCGCGTTCCAGAAACTCGTTCGGAGCGAACCAGCGCGACTTCACCCACTCTCCGAGTTTGGATTGAGCCTTCTTCTTCTCGACGAGAAACGGCAACACGCCATCGACGGGAATGCGGTGTTCGGCGTCGTGCACCTTGTCACGCTGAATCGGGCAGCCGCAGTACGGGCATTCGCTGCTGGTCAACGTGCCTTGAAACACCACCGTGCCCGCGCAGGCCGAGCATTTTAATTCGCTCTGTCCGACTTCCTGATGCGGGTGTCCGTTCTCGTGCCAGTGCTTGAGCTTCTCCAGCATGCCCTCGAAGTCTTGCTCCTCGACAGCCTTGTCGGCCGCGATCTCCAGAGCCTTCGTGAACCCGCAGAACGGGCATTTGAGTTCCTGCTGCCCGATATGAAACTCCAGATCTGCTCCACATCCCTCGCAAGGAAAGATGCGCCCGCGACCATCATCAACACTCGCACCCGGTTTATCATCAGCGGCCAAGAGCAGGCTCCTCAGTGGCTGTGTTACAAGGAGACAACACCGTTAGTACTAGTTCACTCCGACTTTGGAAGGTACTGGTCCAAGCGGTAGTCGATCAGATCTCCGACGTTGATTTTCGCGTTAGGAGCCGACGGGAAGAGGATCGTGAATTCCTGAGTCTCGTGCTTCCTGGCTAACTCGGCGGAGTGTTGATTGATCTTGCCGTAGAACCGCTGCACTTTCAGTTGCAGCAGATGGAGCTCGGACGTTTTCTCGACCGGTGTGATTTCCAGAATTCTGAGTCGCACGACGTTGGAGTATGCGGCCTGCTTGGGAACTCGAGGTTCTTGCCGAGGCTCAACAGGCGGTTCGGCATGCAGGGAGCAACTGAGGCAAACCGCCGCGACGAATAAGACAGAGGCAAGCGGACGAGTGCGGGTCAGCATGCGTTTCACTCCTGTGGAAGGGAGGGCGAGGCTCCTGCCGAGCCGAGTTCCTGAACCGTCCCGTTTGTCCGATTGACCGTCGCCACTCTCTCGTGAAGCGGCTCGGCGGGAGCCTCGCACTCCCGAATACGTTGCCGAGGCTAACGTCGCCCCTCACCCCCGGCCCCTCTCCCCGCAGCGCGGGGCGAGGGGAGCAATCAGGTGAAGTAGAGTCAGAAACTACGATGGTGGCAGCGGTGGTGGGCCACCTTGCTGGAAGGCACCGGCGAGTTGCGGCACCTGGCTGGCTGCTTTCCAACCGTCGAGGCCTTGGCACCAGACCAGGGTGGCTGGCGTCAGTTGGCCGAGCTTCACGCCTTGCACCACTTGGTCAGCAGAGTACGGGCCTTGCTGCTGGCCGTTCAGGGCGACGTACCAGGTTGTCGACGTTGGCATTGGCGGCGGTGCGACGGGTTGCGCGACGGGCGCAGTGCCCATTTGGGTGAAACGATTTGCCATCGCGAGACCAATACCTAAGCCCAACCCCTCACCTGCGGCTCCACCTCCGTCGCCTTGCCCGGCATTCCCCAAGGCCATGCCCATTTGGTACTGCTGGAACTTGTTGAGGTCGCCCATCACGCCGATGCTCGACCGAGTGTCCAGCGCCTTCTCGACTTCTTCGGGCAGAGACACGTTAACGATCATCAAGTTCGTGATCTCAAGCCCGTATTCGTCGTCGATGCGCTCGCAGGCCATCTTCCGCAGGTCGTCTGAGAGTTCGCGATAATGAGCCGCGAGATCCAGCGCCGCGATCTTGCGTGAGCCGATCATGTCGGCGAACGAAGAGATGATGATCGAGCGCAGCAGTTCGGTGACTTCGTCAGTCTCGAACTGGCCATCGGTGCCGACGAGTTCCTTCAACAGGATCTTGGCGTCGATCGCTTTCAGGGCGTACGTACCGAACGCTCGCAGACGCACGGGGCCGAAATCGGCGTCACGCAGCATGATGGGATTGGGCGTGCCCCACTTCAGATCCGTGATCTGTCGCGTGCTGACGAAGTAAACCTCAGACCGGAACGGCGAATTGAAGCCGTACTTCCAGCCCTGCAGAGTCGACAGCAGCGGCAGGTTGTCAGCCTTCAGTTCGTAGTGACCGGGCTCAAAGACGTCGGCCAGTTCACCGCGATGCACGAAGACGGCCACCTGGCCGGGCCGCACGATGAGCTGCGCGCCGTTCTTAATTTCGTTCTGATATCGAGGGAACCGCCAGACCAGAGTGTGCTGCGAATCATCGATCCACTCGATGATATCAATCAGTTCGTTTCTAAGTTTGTCGAACAGTCCCATGAGTTGCTCCTGCGAGTATGAAGTGGAAAAGCC
>CAYLTY010000129.1:19033-22828 GCA_964386705.1 uncultured Planctomycetaceae bacterium | reverse complement strand
GCATTCAAGTGATTAAGGTCACTCCCGATCCCGGCGTCATTGAAGTCAACGTGCATCCCGCGCGGAACTGGGAAGAGCTCAAGGCCATTACGACCGGCGTCTATGAAGAAGCTCGCTTGTCACGATTGGGAACGGAAAAGTTCCAACTCGATGGCAAGCACACCGGCACGGGTGGCGGCAACCACATCGTGATGGGCGGAGCCACACCCGGCGATAGTCCGTTCATCCGTCGGCCCGATGTACTGCGCAGTTTGGTCACCTATTGGAACAACCACCCTGCCCTGTCGTACTTGTTCTCCGGCCAGTTCATCGGCCCGACGAGCCAATCGCCGCGAGTCGACGAAGGTCGCCGCGATGCGCTCTTCGAACTCGAAATCGCCTGCCGCCAGATTCCCGACGGCGGCTATGTCGCGCCATGGATCGTCGACCGAGTGTTTCGCAACTTGCTCGTCGACATGACGGGCAATACGCATCGCGCGGAAATCTGCATCGACAAGCTGTATTCGCCGGACCATGCCACGGGTCGCCTCGGACTCGTCGAACTGCGCGGCTTCGAAATGCCACCGCATGCGCGCATGAGTCTCACTCAGCAACTGCTGGTGAGGTCGCTCATCAGTTGGTTCTGGGATCAACCGCTCCAACAGAAGCTGACTGCCTGGGGGACGTCGCTGCACGATCGCTTCATGCTGCCGCACTTCCTGCGAACTGACCTGCGAGATGTGCTGGCCGATCTGCGCGCGACCGGCATTCCCTTCAACAACGAGTGGTTTGCGCCGCACTTCGAATTCCGTTGCCCCGTCATTGGCACCGCCAACTACGACGGCATCAAGCTCGAACTTCGGACTGCCATCGAGCCTTGGTACGTATTAGGCGAAGAGCCCGGATCGAGCGGCACAACGCGTTACGTGGACTCGTCCGTGGAACGCCTGCAGGTGCATGTGACGGGCTTCAACGCTGAACGATATGCCGTGGCCTGCAACAGTCGCGCGGTGCCTCTGCAATCCACCGGCGTGCCCGGTGAATACGTCGCCGGAGTGCGTTACCGGGCCTGGCAGCCGCCGAGTTGCCTGCATCCGACGATTCCCGTCCATACCCCGCTGGTGTTCGACATCGTCGATCGTTGGCGCGGTCGCTCCATCGGCGGCTGCCGCTACCACGTGGACCATGCCGGTGGTTTGAACTCCACGGTGTACCCCATCAATGCGCTGGAAGCCGAATGTCGTCGCTCGGCCCGGTTCTTCGCGATGGGCCATACCGGCGGACCGATCTGGCTATCAGATGAAGCAATTCCGCGTGACTTTCCCTGCACGCTCGATCTGCGGTGGAGTTAAACACTCTCTGCCCGGTAGATTTCGCCAGCCAGCGAGACACCGGACAGCGTGGGGTTGGACTGGCTTCGGATTCGAGCGGCGTTTTCGATTAGGCTTGCCGCGATGAATGCCAGACCATCCAGCCGCTCACGGATCTCGCAAACACCTATGAAGACCGAGGCAGACAAGCAGCAGACCCTGCGTTTCGCGTACCACGCACCAGCAGGCTGCTACGACGAACTGCATGCCGCGGATGGTTCCATCCGTCCGCACTGGCAACTCTTCACCGAAGCGCTGCACCACGTCCCGGAAGTGGACTTCATTCACCGCACGGCTCAGGCCGAGCAACTGCTGAGCGAGAATGGCGTCACCTTCAACGTTTTCGGAGACGCCACGCAATCGCAGCGACCTTGGCGACTGGATCTGGTGCCGTTCATTCTTCCCGCGGATGAGTGGCGTTATCTCGAATTCGGGTTGAGTCAACGTGCCCGCTTGTTGCAAGCGATTATTCGAGATGCGTACAGCACGCAGGGCTTCATCAAAGCCGGTTTGTTGCCGGCCGAAGTGCTATTCGCTCATCCGGGTTACGACCGGACCTTTCAAGGCATGCACCGGTCCGACGCGCCCTCAATGGTGTCCTACGCAGCCGAACTAGCCCGCGCCCCGAATGGTCGCTGGTGCGTGATGGCTGATCGAGCCGAAGCACCTGCCGGCGCAGCGTTCGCCTTGGAGAACCGCATCGTTGCTTCACGAACTCTGCCGCCGCAGATGCATCGTCAGCAGGTGCAGCGGCTGGCCCAGTTCTTCCAGCGATTGCAGAATACATTGAAGCGGTTGGGCGTTCGGCAGATTGACAACCCGCGCATCGTGCTGCTCTCGCCCGGTCCGAAATTCCCTTACTACTTCGAAGATGTTTATCTCGCGCGATACCTCGGCTACACGCTGGTCGAAGGCGGCGATCTGGCCGTCCGTGATGATCGCGTCTTCCTCAAGACACTGGCGGGACTAGCCCCCGTCGATGTGATCCTGTCGCGCGGCACGGAGGGAGAAATCGATCCGCTGGAACTTGGTGGCGGCGCTCCGCACGGTGTGCCCGGACTGATGCATGCCATTCGCAAAGGGCATGTCACCGTCGCCAACACCCCCGGTTGCGGACTCATCGAATCACCCGTGTTCATGGCGTTCCTGCCGAGCCTCTGTCAGCAGTGCCTGGGCGAGGAACTGGCGATTCCTTCCATCGCGACGTGGTGGTGCGGACAAACGGCTCAGCTCAACTATGTGGAAGCTCACCTGCAAGACCTGGTCATCAAGCCCGCGTTTCAGGCCAGCGGCGGCGTGGAATTCATCGGCGCGAACCTGTCAGCAACGGAACGGCGCGACCTGTGGACCCGGATTCGCAACCGTCCCTACGAGTACGTCGCTCAAGAAACGATCGCCCGTTCCGCAATCCCTGTCTGGAAGAACGACCGCGTCACTTGCGGACATGCGGCCGTGCGGACGTTTCTGGTCGCGGACGCGGATGGCTACGCACTCATGCCCGGCGGTCTGGTGCGCGTCGCGGCTACGACTGATCCGATGGAGTTGTCGATTGGTGCGGGCGAAGGCAGCAAGGATTTGTGGGTTCTGACCGACGCCCCGGTAGAGCCGATCTCTCTGCTCGGTGCCGCCGATCAACCCGTGGCACTGCGACGCACTGCAGCAACGTTCCCGAGTCGTGTGGCCGACGACCTGTTCTGGCTGGGCCAGTCACTTGATCGCGCCGACTTCCTCAGCCGCTTGCTGCGTGCCGTCTTTGAACGTCTCACATCAGAAACCGAACTGGATTGGCCTGAGCTCCCCACGCTGCTGCGGAGCCTCGCCGATCAAGGCCAACTGGAACCCGGCTTCACGCTCAGCGAGTTTCAATCTGCGTTGCCAACGATCTCTGATGCATTGCCGGGGGCCGTCGCTGATCGCAATGAAGTTCACGGCATCTCGTTCGCCGTTGCCGAACTGCTAAGGCTGGCCTCGCTCGTCCGACTGTGGATCTCGCCCGATACCTGGCGCAAGGTGCATGACACTGCAGAGACGTTCCAGTCCGCGGCCAACTCATCGTGGACCGGACTTGTGGATGTCCTCAGTTCTCTCAATCAGTTGATCCTCGACTTAGCCGCAGTGAGCGGCTTGATCCATGACGGCATGATCCGTGGACCCGCTTGGCGACTTTTGGACATCGGCCGCCGGATCGAGCGGGCTCGCGACGTGGCCAAGCTCGTGCGATGCATGCTGGCCGATGGCGTCATCCCTCAAAAGCCGGTGCTGAAATCGCTGCTGGAAGTTGTCGACTGCCGCATGACGTATCGCTCCCGATATCTCGAAAACGTGCAGCAGAACGCCGTGCTCGACCTCTGCCTGACCGACGAAACGAACCCCCGTTCCGTCGTGTCGCAACTGGTGCAACTGGTCGATCACGTCGAGGCACTGCCACAAGACTTCATGACACCGT
>CAYLTY010000129.1:0-19023 GCA_964386705.1 uncultured Planctomycetaceae bacterium | reverse complement strand
TTACGCACCGAGGAACAGCGGCTGGTGCTGGCGGCGTTGCACGGCATCCGTCAACTGACGCAGGAACAACTGACCGACCCTGAACCTCGAATTGTGAACTCCGTGCTGGAGATTCTGGACGAGCAGTTGCGAATTCTGGCCGATGTACTGACTCGCAAGTACCTGCTGCATTCAGGCACGCCCCGTCAGATCAACACGGAGATGGAACTCAGCTAAAGTTCGCCCCTTTGGATTCGCTGCTTGAGATTCGCCTGAGACGCCCGCCATGCATTATCGAGTCACCCACACCACAACCTACACCAGCAGCGAGGTGATCTCAGTTGGTCACAACGAGGCCTGGTTGCGTCCGCGTGAAATGCCGTCGCAGCTCTGCCCGCTTTACGAACTGCGGATCGAGCCGGAACCTTCAATTCGCTCCACCCGCTACGACTACTTCGGCAACACGGTTTCGCAGTTCTCGTTCAATCAGGGCTACCGTGAGTTGAAGGTGACTTCGGTCAGTGAAGTCACCTTGCGTGAGAAGTCGATCACGAAGGAATCCTGTTCCCCCGCATGGGAACCAATTGCCTCGCTGTTGCGCGATCGCGCGACTGCGGAATCATTGAACGCCTACGAGTTTGTCTTCAATTCCCCGCGCGTGCGGCGTTCTGAAACCCTGCAGGCCTATGCCCTGCAGTCATTCACCAGCAAGCGTCCCATTATTGCCGCGCTGGCCGATCTTCTGCAGCGGTTCAAGCAGGATTTCAAGTTCGACAGCACGTCTACGAACGTCTGGACGCCACTGGAAGTCGCAGTCAAACAGCGACGCGGTGTGTGCCAGGACTTCGCCCACATGATGATCGGCATGCTGCGGTCCATCGGCTTGGCGGCTCGCTACAACAGCGGCTACATCCGCACCTATCCACCGGAGGGTAAGCCCCGACTGGTGGGAGCGGACGCATCGCACGCCTGGGTCTCGGTCTTCTGCGGTGAGCTTGGCTGGGTCGATGTTGACCCTACCAACAACTCGATTCCAAACCTCGAGCACATCACGGTCGCGTGGGGTCGAGACTACACCGACGTCGTCCCAATCAAAGGCGTTGTGATCGGCGGCGGACACACCACAATGCACGTCGGCGTGGATGTAGCCCCACTCAACGAAGAAGAGCCAACCGCCGAAGGCGTGGCCTGAAGTTGAACGCAAAAAAAAAGCTCCCGAGTGTCCCGGGAGCTTATTCAGCAATCTGATAGTCAAACCGACTAAGCAAATAGCTCGGGGACCGGCTTGCCGTTGTCGACCAGCTTCATCGGGCGTTGCAGTTGGGTCATCACTTCCTTGTTCGGATCGATGCCCAGAGCCTGGCTGAAGGTCGCATGCAGGTCAGCAATCTTGACGGGACGATCTTTCGGCTGGAATCCGTCCTCGTCGGATGAACCCAGGACGAAACCTTTCTTCAAGCCGCCACCGGCCATGAAACCGCTGAAGACGACTGGATAGTGATCGCGGCCGACGTCTTTGTTGATCTTCGGCGTACGACCGAATTCGCTGAGCATCACGACCAGCGTCTTCTCCAGCATGCCGGATTCAGCGAGGTCGTGAATCAGCGAAGCGAGCGCCGGATCCATGATTTCGCCGTGGTTGCGCATCGCATCGAAGTTGTTCGAGTGCGTATCGAAGCCGCCGCGATGCATCATGACGAACCGCACACCGGTTTCGACGAGTTGCTTCGCGACCAGGCAGCCGCGACCGAACGCGTTGTCGCCGTAGCGATCCAGCACATCGTCGCGGACGTTCTCAAGTTCAAAAGCCTTCAACGCCGGGCTCTGCATCAGACGCACAGCGTCCTCAACCGAAGTCTTGGTCGAGTCCAGTTCCTTGCTGGTGGTCTTATTGGCGAAGCGGTTGTTGAACTTCGCCAGCACATCCAGACGCTTGTCACCACGCACCTGATTAATACCTTCCGGGAAGGCTAGGTACGGGTCTTTATCGCCAGGGCTACCGACAAAGTACGCTTCGCACTTCTGACCGAGATAAGCGGCTCGCGGAGCGCGACCGCTGATCGATACATATGCGGGTAGATCGCCGATAACGCTCTTTTCATGCACGACCACCGAACCAAAACCCGGATGGGTGATCGGACGGGCTTCGCCATAGCTGGTTTGCACTTCATAAGTCGCCCGGCCGTGATCGCCTTGAGTTCCGGCGATCGAACGAACCAGAGTGCAGTGATGCATCTCTTTCGCAAGCTGCGGGAAGATCTCAGAGATCTCAATGCCCGGCACTGATGTCTTGATCGGCTCAAACTCACCCTGAGTCGGACGACCCGGCTTTGGATCCCAAGTGTCCAGATGAGTCATACCGCCACCATTCCAGAAGAAGATGACGTGCTCGGCCTTCGCGGGAAGATCCTTACCCGCGTAAGCCAGCAATTCCCGAACGTGCATGCCCATCATCGTTGCGGCGGACGCACCGAGGAAACCTCGGCGGGAGAGACGATAACCCTCGCAAGACATCATGGTTTGGTTCCTTAACGCGGGACATCTGGTAAACGGTGTATGAAAAGCCGCAGGTCTCTGGCCCGTACAAAAATTTGAGACCTGCGGCCAAAATCGCAACACATCAATTAAGGCAGATAACGGAACTCATTCGAGTTCAGCAACACCCAACGTAAATCAGCCATGCCTTCGATCTCGGTCGCAGCCTCCTTGATAATGGCCTTGCCAACGTCGACTTCCTCAGCAGAAGCCTCACGAGTCAGAATCTCACGATAAGCCAGTTTCACTGCGGCATTCAAATCCTTGCCTTCGCCAGTCAGGAGCTTATGCATCGGTTCCATCGGCCCGACGCGCGAAGCCTCGTGCGTCAATTTGCCGTTCAGCATCATCAGAGCTTGCCGCATGCTGGGGTTGTGATCGCGTTCTTCGCCGAGCGTCGCGCGATCGGTCTGACCGAAGACCCGAACGAAGTGCTCAGGATCAGCGGGTGACGCCATCCGGAACGACGAACCGAACAGCGGATTGTCGTCGATTGTGCGTTCCACGATCTTTTCGACATAGCGCATCCGGCGGCCAGCTCGACCTTCCATCTGCATACGCTCAGCTTCGAGTTCCTCAGCGGACTTCACGGCCATCTGCTCAATCATGACTTCTTCTTTGGCCTCTTTATCGGCCTGCTTCAGAACGTCATCAAAGTTGAGTTCGATGCCCTTTTCGAGGCTGTAGCCCTTCTTACCGGGCATGCCACCGCCAGCCATCGCCATCTGATTCATGGCACCACCATCCGCCTTGCCAGACAGCAGGTTTTGAGGCTTACCAGTTTCCGCAGCCGCACCAGCAGGCACGCGAATGCGTTCACGCAACGTCTTCGTGTTGGCACCTTGCGGATGCTTGTAATCAAACAGGTGACCTGCCACGACAATGCTGTCGTACAGCACTTCGCTCAGCATGCGACGAGCTGGCACAGCCAGGAAGGCTGCTTCCAGTTCCTGCTGCTTCGTAGGCTCGACGCCAATCGCCTGACCGCGTTGATAAGCCTCACTCTGCACGATCATCCGCACCAGCGGCTTAATCTGGTAGCCACCCGCGACGAACTCATCCGCGAGGAAATCCAACGTCTTGGGATGGCTCGCCTTGTTGTCGTCGCTCAGGTCATCCACAGGTTCCACAATCCCGCGACCCACCAGTTGCGCCCACAGTCGATTTGTGACGCACATCGAGAAGTAGCGGTTCTTCGGATTGGTGATCAGCGCGGCCAGTTCGTTGCGCAGCACACTCTGATTGTAGAGGTCTGCTTTCGTATCGATCTTGCGACGATCAGCAGTCGCCTCGGCAGTCACCGCGTCGACCTGCTTCTTGTTTTTGGCTCGCTCAACAGCCTTGTCAGCGGCGTCCAGCAGCAGATCGTCGATCGCGGCTCCTTCGGCCTTCTTTGCGATGGCAGCCTTGCGAGCTTCCTCTTGAGCCGTCCGTAGAGCGGTCAAGCGAGCAACGTATTCCGGAGTCTCCTTCACATCCAGCATCGCCACTAGAAACTTGGGTGTCATCGGCTTGCGATCCTTCATTTCGGCCTTGCCTTCTGGCGGCCACAGAATCGCAGTTTCTTCGACTTCACGAGTGAAAATCACTCGTGGCTTTTCGATCTCGTAACGGCGGACTTTGCCGAAGTAGGCCGCGAAGCCGTAGAAATCTTCACGCGTCCATTTGTCAAACGGGTGGTCGTGGCACTGAGCACATGCAATACGCAGTCCCATGAAGGTCTGAGCAGTCACTCCGGCCAAGGCCATCGGATCGGCGTCATCCCCGAGCACGAAGCCCACTTCTGGCGTCGCGCCAGCCTTACCGTTCGCCGAAATAAATCGGCGGACGATTTCGTCGTAGCCAACTTCATCCTTCAGAGAGCGATGCAAATAGGCCAGAGCGGCCGCTCCACCTGAAGTGTTCGCTCGCAGACGCATCATGTCAGCAAAGAACGTCGTCCAGCGATCCACGAAGCGAGGATCGTCCAACAGTTTGTTGACGACTCGATCCCGTCGCTCTCTGGCAGGCCACGCCAAGTATTCTTCAATTTCTTCGCCGGTGGGAATTCTGCCGATCAGGTCGACAGAAACTCGACGCAGGTAAGCCAGATCATCCACCTGATCGACGGGCTTCAGCTTCACTCCCAGCGCTGCGTTCTCTGCGTTGAGAACCTTGCTTAGCGCCTTCCCATCTGCGACATCCGCCGCAAGTCCTGACAAGGTCAGGGAAACCGACAACCACAAAGCCGCGACGCCAACCAACCAGCGCCGTCCGAATGGTCTCACCATTACGACTTCTCCTGAAGTGGGCTCGAATCAACCGACGCGGAGTTTCTCAGTATCTCAGCAACCAACCCTGCGAAACGGACTCGCCAGGAAATCGTCGTACGGCTCGTCGTTAAGTCAGCAGTCAGCAAACCCTTAGGACTAAAGCACCCGCAGGATCGTATAAGCGTTCGCCCAATTATCAATCGATTGTTTCATTTTGGGACGAGAGATCGAAAAAACAAACAGACTAAGTTTGGAAGAATTGCCAGAGAAGCCAACTGGATAGTGACTTACGAAGCCCGCGTGACCGCCAGATCATCGATCACTGGGACACCGGATTTTCATTCCGATAACAGCTTCCCAACCACGAATATTCTCGCGAAAAAGGGACCTCAACGAGCAGCTTTAAGAAGCTTCGGCGCCAAGGACGGCGCTGCAATCCTTTCACAGAGCGAAGGCTTCAGTTTTCATCTGCCGCGAATGGCTTAATGTTCCCCGAACACTCAAGCTCTAACACATCGAGTTGATGACTCAGACTCCACTCGAAGGACCCAGCATGAAATCTGCGGTGACAATCAGCCTTGTTCGCGAAGCGACCGGCGGCCCCTTTGTCTTCTGGCACGACTTGGCTGCAGGCATGCGTGAAGCAGCTCAACTGGGCTTCGACGCCGTCGAGATCTTCCCACCCGCCGCCGAGATTGTGAACAACGATCAAGTCGCGACGCTGCTGGCTGATCACAAGCTGAAGCTAGCTGCCGTGGGCACCGGTGCCGGCTGGCTAAAGCACCGCCTTACGCTGACAAATCCAGACGCCGATGCACGCCAGCGAGCAAAGGATTTTATCCGCTCAATCATTGATGCAGGTGGCCGGTTTGGTGCACCGGCTATCATAGGCTCGATGCAGGGCCGCTGGGCAGATTCAGTCGATCGATCGATGGCGTTGGACTTCCTCGCCGAAGCCCTCAACGAACTCGGCGAGCATGCCGCCAAGTACGGCGTTCCACTGCTTTATGAGCCATTGAACCGCTACGAAACCAACTTGATCACCACCATCGCGGACGGGGTGAACTATCTCAAGCAGCTCAAGACATCTAATGTGAAACTCCTTGCTGACCTGTTTCACATGAACATCGAGGAAGTTAATGTTGCCGCAGGACTTAAGGCCGGTGCAGGCTTCATCGGCCACGTACATTTTGTAGATTCCAACCGCCGTGCCGTCGGCAGTGGACACACGGATTTCGCGCCGATCGTCGAAGCTCTGAAATCGATCAACTACAGCGGCTATCTCTCCGCCGAGTGCTTCGCCTACCCTGATTCATCCACCGCCGCGCGTCTCACGATTGAGGGGATTCGCAAGCTGGTGAAGTCGTCCGGAGCAGGAGGTTGAGAGTGTCAACTTTCGGTAGCTTGAAGGGACTTCGCGCCGTCGTGACGGGCGCGTCCAGCGGAATCGGCCGCTCCATCGCGCTCGAATTCGCGGTTGCTGGGGCTGACGTCATCGTGCATTGCAAGACGTCAATAGACGCCGCCAATCATCTCCGAAACGAGATTGAACAACTAGGACGCCGTTCAGCAGTCCTGACGTGCGATATCAGCCGTCCCGACGAAACAGAGTCATTCGTTGACGCCGCCTGGTCAACGTGGAGCGGAATCGACCTGTGGGTCAACAACGCGGGAGTCGACTTGCTGACCGATGGCCGGGGGAAATTACCCTACATAGAGAAGCTCCAACGCCTGCTGGACGGAGACGTTCGCTCCTCGGTGATCCTGTCAAAACTTGTCGGCGAATGCATGAAGAACTCTAGCGGCGGCAACATCATCAATATCGGCTGGGATCAGTCCGATCGCGGTATGGAGGGCGACAGCGGAGAGCTGTTCTCTGCCGCCAAGAACGCCGTCATGGGCTTTACTCGCTCCCTGGCAGTGAGCCTCGCACCGAAGGTGCGTGTCAACTGCATCGCCCCCGGCTGGATCCGAACAGCTTGGGGAGCCGGCGCTAGCAGCCAGTGGCAGGAGCGCGTGCTCCGCGAAACTCCCCTTGCTCGCTGGGGCAGCCCGGATGATATCGCCAAACTCGCACGTTTCCTGGCAAGTCCAGACGCTAGCTATATCACGGGGCAGGTTTGGAACTGCAACGGCGGAGCCGTTCGCTAAAGAGCAGTGACGCTGGATCTTCGGGCAAAACTGCGGCTTGCTCGCGTCAAAAATGGGAGCTAAATTCCCGCATACAGTTCGAGCCATCATAGCTCAGTCGGTAGAGCGACGCTTTCGTAAAGCGTAGGTCCTCGGTTCAAGTCCGAGTGATGGCCTTTCTGTTTTGTGCCGGAGGCGTGTCGAGACAACCCCTCCAGCCAAGCCATGCCGTCCGCTTGTGAAGGGCATGCTGCTCGCAACGACGTTCGAGCTGATCGCTCCAGTTCACGTACCCCTCAGAACCCGCTCTGGCGCCTGCCGAACTCCCTTGTACAGAGTAAGTCCCCACCAGATCTTGGTTAGTTATTTACCAGCAAGCCCGACCTCGCGGAGAAGTCTTGGCACGCAGCCAGGCCGAGTCGCCAGAACGTCTGGTTCACGGTATCTGCGATTTGCGCCGGTTTACTTCAAGAACAATTGGGACGGACTCAGCCCGAAGCTGTGGGCGCGATAGACGACAAGGTGCATTCACCCTTTGGGGCTTAGGGGTTTCAGCAGTTCGCCCAGCAAGCCACAGCGGTCTGCCACGCGGAACGTCCAAGCCATCCCCTGAACGGTATCGGGGCGATCTAGGACTTAATCGTTCAAGAACTAACCGCGCCCACGAAGTGATGGCCTCAAGCTCCGTGCGATTTACTCGCGCGGCGTTCATCAGTGAGGCTGATCCGTGGCTACGGCAGCCCGCATCGATCGATCGTCATAACACCTTCGAAGGCGGCGCCAACTAGCTTCGCAATCACCATAAGTCGCTATACACGAGCGATATTTGATATCGAAATCACAGAATGTAACTGTGCCCCCAAGTACGTTGGCAGAACACTGCTAAAGGTGTTTGTTCTACGATTGAAGTCTGTTTGATGGTCCTCGCGGCATCGAGTTTGCATATGTCATTCTCACCGCACTCATTCACCGTTTCGCACTAATCGAGGCGAGAGTTAGCGGTTGGAAACTACCGCAATTAGGCCGCACAAAGATCTCGCCCGCCAGCGTGGCCCGCAGATCGCGGCTGTGAACCATCAAGGAGAACACCATGTTATCTTGGGCACTGACATTTCTGATTATCGCACTTGTGGCCGCTGTACTTGGATTCGGCGGTATCGCTGGGCAGGCAACCTGGGTGGCACACGTGTTATTCGTGGTCTTTCTGGTGCTCTTCCTGGTGTCGGCAATTACTGGCCGTCGCATGCCCCCGGCCTGACGTACCGGAATTGTTCAATCCGTGTGACGTTCCGCTGATGAAGCGCATGGCTTGAGCAATAACCGCTGTATACCAACGACCCGAGTTGCCAATTGATGCAATCTCGGATGTATGCATCGTTGAGCAATCTTGCAGATTGCTATTCACCGCATTTTATCGCGGGAACTCGTAAGCTCGATAAATACCTTTAAGGAGTCAGAAAATGAACTGGGATCAAGTTAAAGGCGACTGGAAGCAACTCCGTGGCAACATCAAAGAGAAGTGGGGCAAGCTGACGGACAATGATTTGACCGTCATTGACGGCAAGAAGGACCAGCTGGTCGGCGCCTTACAGAAGCGCTACGGCTACGAGAAGGAACAGGCGGAACGAGCACTCGACGATTTCGTGTGCGGTATAAACCCTCAAGAGAATTGCAGCCCGTCCAAGTCAGACAGCTGTTCCACAAGCTCCGGCCAGTGTCATTAAGTATTTCGCGACCAAGTTCGTAGTTCCAGCCGGCTGGCCCTGCTGGCCGGCGCGGGCATGGGACTACGAACCTTCAAGTCCGCGATCTTCAGGGAGTGAAACATGATTCAAGCAACACGGATTTCTCAATCTGCGCAGGACATTTCTCGCGAGGATCTGATCGGACTCCTCAGTGAAGACCTGGCGGGGGAATATCAAGCCATTATTTCGTACGTCATCTATTCGCAGGTCCTGAAGGGCGCGCAGTTCATGAATATTGCGGAGGAGCTGAAGCAGCACGCCGCCGAAGAACTCGCGCACGCCATCACGATCGCCGGACAGATTGACTACCTGGGCGGCATGCCCATCGCCGTACCGAGACCAGTAAAGACATCGGAGAAGGCTGAAGACATGCTGCGTTTCGACCTGGATAACGAGAACGAAACGATCGCTCGTTATCGGGAACGGGTTCAGCAGTGCGAAGCCCTCGGCGAGTATGCACTGGCGGAGCAGATTCGAGACATCCTCGTCCAAGAGCAACATCATCAGATCTCGCTGGCGACGGCGTTGGGCATTGAAGTTCCCAATGTCTCGGAACTGAACCTGCCAACGGGCACGAAGCCCCGTTGAGGCGCAAAAACTTCGCGGACATCACACGCACAACCATGCAGTGCTAATCGCACGAAACAAAGGGAGGTCGTTGTGACCAGATTCATTTCCGGGATTGAGTGGACAGCACCAGCAATTATCTGCGTCGCCACTGCTCTCGTTGGCTTGAGCGGATGTAACGACAGCGCATCGTCGAAGCATGAAACGAAGATTACGACTCCCGGTGGAACGGTGACAATTACCACTGAGAAGCAAACTGAAGAGAAACAACCGTGAAATGCTACCGGGCTCGTCCGGGGATTTCCGGGCGAGCTCTTTATCAGCGAAATACGTTCACAACAAAGGAATCAGGAAATGTCGAATAGAACAGTTGGGGCGCAGCAGAATAAGGATGAATGGGAGATTGCCGCAGACAAAGCTCGCGAAGCAGCATCATCTGCCGGCGAAATGGTCAACCATGCCGGAGCGGCAGTAGGAGCAATGGCCAGCCAGGCCGCGAATGATATGGGCAAGCGGGTGGATGACCTCGCAGCCAACGCAGGCGCGGGGATTCAGACTCTTGGTGAACGACTCCGTAAGGCTGCTCCCAAGGGAGGTGTCTCTCAGGCAGTGGGTCGAACCGTCAAGGACAGTGGTGAGTACCTGGAGAATGCCAAGCTCAGCGGGATGTCATCGGACCTGGCGGAATTGATTCGGCAGAATCCGCTTCCGGCAGTTCTGGTGGCGTTGGGGCTCGGCTGGTTCGTTGGTCGCAAACTTGGAAGCTAATCCATGTCTACCGGCATTGATTGTCCGCCAGAGCAAACTACCGCGTCGTTGCTGACCGGAATACTCGGCGACTTGCAGCAGCTTGTTGAACAGCAGCTGCGGCTGGCTCGTCGAGAGATCCTGGATGATCTGCAACAGCGCGGAATAGCCGCCTCGATATTGGTTCTGGGCGTCAGCGTGATGTTCCTCGATGCCATTGTGGCTTGCCTTGCGTTTGCCCACTTATTGCATTGGGTCACGTCACCCGCCGCGACGGACCCGGCGTCACTACCTTTGTGGGCTTGCTACGGCGTGACAGTGATAATCCTGACCCTACTGGCCTGCGTATTAATCCAATACGGCAAGACCAGGTTCACCGCGAAGAACGCTCTGCAGAACAAAACCATTGATATTCAGCAGGAGTAAGTTCGATGGACGAGACTCCCGAGATGATTCGTGAGCAGATGGAAGAAACGAAGTGCCAACTCACAGAAAAACTGGAGACGTTGGAGCTTCAGGTTTCGGAAACCGTGCAAGCGACCGGCAGCGCAGTGAATGCGACTGTTGAAGCCGTCCAAGGTACGGTAGAGAGTATGACAGGTGCCGTAGAGAGCGCAGTGCACTCGGTCGGCGAAGCTTTCGATTTGCGCAAGCATATGGATCAGCATCCCTGGCTGGTACTGGGGGGTGCGGCCTTGATCGGTTACGTGATGGCCGACAGCGCGTCAGGCTCCAAGAAACGTCAAATCACTGCTCCTACAGTTGTTCACGTACCAATAGGGGCAATGCCCGCCGCAGAGTCTGCGGAAGCAGCCGCCGCCTTGGGTGCCGCTTACGAAGCCCACACTGAAAGTAAGGCCGTCAACCAGTTGAAGGGCATCGCCATCGGCGCATTGATTGGAATTCTGCAGGGCGTAGCGACTCGAGCAGTGCCTCAAGTGCTGGATTACATCGCGGGACATCACCCTCAACCAAGTCCTCAGCCAGCTCAACTTTCCGAGGAAAATCTACTGGCCGACGCAACCTACGACTGAAGAACAGAATTAACCGCTATCGGTGTAAATTTGGAGGAGAACATCATGAATCAAACGGCTAGCAGTACAACCGCAGCCCCTCCGGAAAAGGTGCCGTATGGCAAGGTCGTCGGCATTGTTAGAGATCGCGACCAGCTCAATGTTATCTTTACAGCCTTGTCCACGCTCGGTTCCCATGAGACTGAGGTCATGGGAGGCTCTGTGGGCGTGTCGATGCTGGATAAAGAAGAGGACGACGTCTCACGGTGTTTCCTGGGTGATACCGAGAAAGATTTGGTGCACCGTTATGTGAACGCGGCTCGAAGGGGCCTGCTGGTCTTCACTGTGGCAGTGGAACCAGGCGAAGCCGACCAAGTCGCGAGAACAGCGAAGTCCCTCGGAGCAATGGACGTGGCCTACTTCGGCACGTGGGCAATTACTAATTACTGATCTCTAGTCATTCCTTACACAGCCGCCGCCGCTTATGAAAACTGCGCTACTGATTGAATAAGGAGCCTCTCGTGACAATAACCGGCTTTATCGTGCTACTACTGGTCGCCGGGATCTGTGGGAGCATCGCGCAAGGAATCGCGGGTTATTCACATGGCGGTTGTCTCGTCTCCATCGCTCTGGGCTTTATTGGCGCGATCATTGGAAACTGGATCGCCGATGCGCTGGGACTGAGTGAAGTTCTGGCAATTCAGCTGGACGGAAAAACGTTTCCCATTGTGTGGTCAATTATCGGAGCGGCGCTGTTTGTCGCAGTCCTCAACGTTCTGAGGCCTCGCCGCCAGCGGGTCGGTGATTAGCTATGGAGCTGAGCACGCTGAATCTGCATAAGGACAGTCGAAATGCTTGGAACATTATTTGTCATTCTACTGGCGCTGTGGCTGCTGGGCGTCGTGACATCGTACACGCTGGGTGGATTCATTCACCTGCTGCTGATTGTGGCGGTCGCCATCATGTTGATGCGCGTCATTGAGGGGCGACCGCCGGTTTCTCCGTAGCCCGCAGAACTTTTGAAACCACCAGTCAATTCATTTGAATAACAGATGACGAGCAGCCTCCGTGCGTCGGAGGCTGCTCGCTTCTGTTTAACAGAATGACGTTTGAAGGAGTCATATTATGAGCACCATCACAACGAAGGACGGCACAAAGATTTTCTACAAGGACTGGGGCACAGGTGATACTGTTGTGTTCAGCCACGGATGGCCTCTCACCGCGGATGCGTGGGAAAAACAGATGGTATTCCTGGCGTCTCACGGCTATCGATGTATTGCTCATGATCGCCGGGGCCACGGTCGATCCTGTCAACCGTGGAACGGCAACAACATGGACACCTATGCCGACGATCTGGCTGAGCTACTTACATCGCTGGATCTCAAGCGGGCGACGCTGGTAGGACATTCAACCGGTGGTGGTGAGGTCGCGCGGTATATCGGGCGTCACGGGACGCAGCGAGTCGCCAAGGCCGTCCTGTTGGGTTCAGTAACTCCCATCATGCTCAAGACCAAAGACAATCCAGATGGTTTGCCGATGGAAGTCTTCGACAAGATCCGAGCCGGCGTCTCAGCTGACCGCTCGCAGTTCTTCAAGGATCTGACGACTACGTTCTATGGCGCCAACCGGAGCGGCTCGAAGGTCTCGCAAGGAATGCGTGATTCGTTCTGGATGCAAGGAATGGCTGGCAGCCTCAAAGGTGAGCTGGATTGCATCAAGGCATTCTCGGAAACTGACTTTACTGAAGATTTGAAACGGTTCGATATTCCGACGCTGATCATTCACGGCGACGATGATCAGATCGTGCCGATCAAGACGACCGCCATGCGATCTGAGAAGTTGATCAAAGGCGCCGTGTTAAAAACGTATCGGGGCGGTGATCATGGGCTGGCTGACACTCACAATGATCAGCTCAATCAGGATCTATTGGCCTTCCTGAAGTCTTGATCGTTACCTACGTTTAAGTTTCACGGATGCGGTTCGGTCATGCGGAATGGATCCAGCACATCTTTGAGTTGGTCCTTGGGCAGAACTTTTTGTTCGATGCACAGTTCGCGAATTGTCTTCCCGGTATGAAAGGCTTCCTTTGCCAGCGCTGCGGCTTTCTCATAGCCGATCAGCGGATTCAGGCTGGTCACCATCGACAGGCTTTGCTCGACCGAGCTTTCGCAAGCAGTTACGTTCGGCTCCATATCGGCGGCACAGAAATCAATAAACGCGGTAGTGGCATTTGTGAGCAGGCAGATACTTTCGAGCGCCGCCTGACCCATGACCGGCATCATGATATTGAGCTGGAATTGTCCGCCCGTCGCTCCGCTGAAAGCAATGCAGTGGTCATTTCCCATCACTCGAGCTGCCACCTGCATCATACTTTCACACATCACCGGATTAACTTTACCTGGCATAATCGAACTGCCGGGTTGCCGGTCTGGCAACTGGATTTCATAAAATCCACATCGCGGTCCACTCCCTAGCCAGCGGATATTATTGGCGACATTGAAAAGCGTAACGGCGATGGTGCGCAACTGACCGTGACACTCGACCAGGCCATCTCGCTGCGCATTCGCTTCAAAGTGATTAACGGCTTCGCGAAATGGAATTCCTGTTTCCGCGGCAAGGACGTCGCAGACTCGGCGAGCAAATTCAGGATGGGTATTAATACCAGTCCCGACCGCAGTGCCGCCCACAGGTAATTCCAGGATTGACTGAACTGCGCTCTCGGCGCGCCCTAGAGATAACTCCAGTTGGCGGGCGAATCCGCTGAATTCCTGCCCGAGTCGGATAGGTGTCGCATCTGCCAAATGAGTGCGACCAATCTTCACGATGTCGTCCCACGCCTGAGCCTTGTCTCTCAGCACTTCATGGAATCGTTGCAGTGCCGGGATGAGCCGTTTTCGAATCTCCACCGCAGCCGCGACATGAATTGCCGTCGGGAAAATGTCGTTGGTGCTCTGCCCCATGTTGACATGATCATTCGGGTGAACCGGTTTCGCCGTTTCGAAGCGATCCGCTCCAAGCAATTCGATCGCGCGATTCGAGATCACTTCGTTAGCGTTCATGTTGCTGGACGTCCCCGACCCCGTCTGGAAGACGTCGATCGGAAACTGATCGTCGAATTGGCCAGCAGCGACTTCCTGTGAGGCTCGCAGCATCGCCGCCACCTGTTCGTCACTCAGTCGATTCTTCCCTGTCTGGGTGAGCTTGCCTAAGTCACGATTGGCTACGCCCGCCGCGTACTTCACCAGCCCCAAAGCGTGAATCAATTCTGGGGGGAGCGTCCAACCAGAGACTGGGAAGTTCTCTACCGCCCGTTGTGTCTGCGCACCGTAGTACGCATCGGCCGGAACCTGCACATCTCCCATGGAATCGTGTTCGATGCGGTATTCGCTCATGGTGCTCTCCTGCGTGGCTTCTGTGGCGGTCCCGCGTCCGCTCCGAGTCTCCGCAATTGGATACGTCCTGATTGACCGCAGTTCTGAACCCGGTGAGGATGGCAGCGCTAGTCTAGTCCGTTTTCTGTTCGCCCGTGTGGTCTGGCATGTTCGAAAAGAAGCACGAGCCGTTGCTGGATCGAACCGCGTTCGCGCTGCGGCTGGGACGTAGTTGTGGCTTAACGCTCTTGATTGTCGTTGCGTCGCTCGGTGTCGGCAGCTTGGGATATCACTATTTCGGGCAGTTGGACTGGATCGATGCGTTGCTGAATGCAGCGATGATTTTAACCGGGATGGGGCCAGTCAATGCGATGACATCGATCGAGGGCAAGCTCTTCGCCACGTTCTATGCGCTTTACAGCGGCGTCGCCTTTCTCTCGATCATGGCGGTGATTCTTGCTCCGCTGATTCACCGGCTGCTGCACAAGTTCCATCTTGATGGCGACGAGGATGCCTCGGACGCGAAATGATGTGGATCCGCCGGGCGACGCCTGCACTCCGCCAACCGCCACAAACTTTGCGGCTCGCGGTCGTTGTGGCTTCATAGACCAGCCTCGGATCTTTAGATTCAGTGCGGAAACTTTTTCTCCCTCGGTTGGAGTTAACGAGCATGGTACGTCTCGCTTGCTGGGCGACATTGCTGGCTACCTGGTTCTTGATGCAGCCACTGGCTGCTTCCGCGCAGGAATGGACTCGCTTTCGCGGCCCGAACGGATCGGGGGAAAGCGACGCGGCCACGATTCCAGCCAAGTGGACGCCTGAAGATTACAACTGGAAGATCAAGCTGCCCGGTGTGGGAAATTCATCGCCCGTGCTGTGGGACAACAAGCTCTTCATCATGAGCGCCGATCCGGAAACGGCGACTCGTTACGTGCTGTGCTACGAGGCAGATACCGGCAAGGAACTCTGGAAGCGTGAGTTTGCTTCAACGCCGCATCATCTGCACACAATGAGCAGCTATGCGTCCTGCACGCCGGCAGTGGATGCTCAGCGGGTCTATGTCGCCTGGTCGACGCCGGCCAGCGTCACATTCATGGCTCTCAACCACAAGGGCGAGACCGTCTGGGAAAAAGACCTTGGTACATGGTTCAGTCAGCACGGCTTCGGCACCTCGCCCATGCTGTTCGAGGACATGGTGATCCTGTCGAATTCGCAGGAGGGCAAAGACGGCGCAAAGATGCTTGAGAAGTTGCCACTCAGCTACCTGATGGCTTTTGACTGCCGGACCGGTGAAGAACGTTGGAAGACGCTGCGTCGCACTGACAACGTCACGTACTCAGTTCCGGCGATTTTCCAGCCGAAAGAGGGACCGCCGCAACTCATCAACACCAGTACCGGTAGCGGCATGTACTCGCTGAATCCGCGCACGGGTGAGGAGCTATGGTCCACGGTCGTGTTCGACAAACGCACGGTGAGTTCGCCGCTCATCAAAGGCGATCTGATCTTCGGCAGCACGGGCTCAGGCGGCGGCGGAAGCTATGTGACCGCCGTGCGAACCGACGGCAAGCAAACTGAAGTCGCCTACAAGATCGACACTCAGGCACCTTATGTGCCGACGGTTGTGGCACACGAAGGCCTGCTGTTCCTGCTGAGCGACGCCGGTATCGCTGCGTGCTTCGACATCAACACCGGCAAGCTGCATTGGCGGAAGCGGCTCGGCGGCAACTTCCAAGGCTCGCCGGTACGAGTCGCCGATAAGTTCTACTGCGTAAGTACCGAAGGCGAGGTCGTCGTGCTCGCTGCGGATAAGACCTTCAATGAACTCGGGCGGGTGGCTCTCGGCGATGGCTCCCGGTCGACGCCAGCCATTGCGCGCGGCTGCATGTATCTCCGCACGTTCTCCCATCTGATGTCGATCGGCGGAAAAGCTAAAGGGCCACTCGTCGGGAAGCAGTGAGTTAAAATAGGCAATCCCATCCTTCTGCTCCGATTCCATTAGGAACAGGCGCCAACAGCCCGTGGGAGCGGGCATTCCCTGCATTTGGCCGCCCGACCCGATTCGGTCCTTGCGGATCTACCACACCTTTTCCAGAATTCGGGCGACAGGATGCCACAGCCGAGCTAGGAGAGCTCTCCCCAGCCTCGTCCCCCCAGCTATTGCGTCGTTATGGGTCGTCCTCGCATCCCCGCATTGGTGTCGTTGGATCACCGCCGGCCGATCATTCTGAATCAGCTGACGGTGACCGTAGGACGCTCTCGGCGCCGAACAGACTACTGCATCCGCGAAAGCTACGTTTCGGCCGTCCATTGCCACCTCAGCGTAACGCCTGACGGTGTAAAACTTTCGGACTGCAGCCGCCATGGCACGTTTGTGAATGGCCAGCGGGTCAAAGAGCATTTCCTGAGTGAAGGTGATGTTGTCCGCTTCGTTCGCGACAGTTTTCGCCTGATCCTGAACTACGAAGTCACAGACCTCACGGTCGACTCTACTGACCCCACAGAGGATCTGATTCGCCCGAGCAACTCTGCCACGCTGCCTGTTTACAACGCCGGTGCGCATTGGTTCTTGAAAACCAGACGGAAGGTATTCGGTCCTGTATCGTGGGAAGAGCTGAAACAGCTTTACGGACAGAGCGGACAGCCCGACGACGAGATCCGCCGCGAAGATCAGACCGAATGGAAGATTGCGGCCAGCTATCCAAGTTTGCTCACCGATGCTTCGTCTCTGGATCTGCTGCTCGCAGCGTCTGAACGAGCGGCAGTTAACGCAGAACCTGATGTCCAGGAGGCTTATGACGACGACGCGGCTGTCGACCTCAGCCGCATATCAACGCTCGATTTTGACCTGGGACGATTCAGAGAACTCTTTGAGCAAAGCCAGGACGAAGCAGGATCGGCAACGGCTTCAGAAGACTTTGAAGCTGCGGGACCTCAGAAGACCGCGCGCAATCAGCCCTCTGAAGCTGCATTCATCGAATTTGACAGCTACCGCGAGGACGAGGTTGCGGCGGCGGGCAACGCAATCGCAGACGCCGACAATCATCCGAAACTCGCCCCCTTGCCAGGAGTTTGGTCGGGGGACGGTAGTTTTGAAGAACTTCGGTCCAACTATGAAGCGGCCTGGGCCAACGGCAGCCCTGATCTGCTGGACTTCCTGAGTCGGCACGGGATCGACACCGAATCGAACCTTTCAGTGGAACAGCAAGCCGCCGTTATTGACGTTCTACGGTGTGACTTGCAGCATCGCTGGTCGCCGAAAGCCCTCACTCAACTGACCGAAACCAGCAGCCCGAGCGAAACCAGCTTTGTGGCGGTCTATATGCGGCAGTTGCCGTTCATCGAGGCGAACACGGAGTTCATTGAGTCGCTGTGGCGCGACGAAAAACTTCTGCGACAGGCTGCCCGGGAAGCCGCCGAACAGCCGGCCATGGCAGCAGCGCAGTCACAGCGAAACCGATCAGAGAAAACGACTTCAGACGGTCAGGAGTCAGACCGCAGCCGATCCAGCGGCGACTCGCACGAACGCAGCAGTTTCTGGAAGCTCTCTGGAGGCGACAAAACGCCCGCTATCGGCCCCGCAGAGCTGGCCGAGTTGGATACTCGTTTCGACGATGGTTCCGCTCACCCCAAGGAGCCCCAGCCCGTCTCGCCAAAGAATCTCACTGGTCAGCGATTCGGCTCGTACCTGCTCGAAAGCCTGATTGGTCGCGGCGGCATGGGTGCCGTCTACAAGGCCCGGCAGGAGCTTCTGGATCGAGAAGTCGCCGTAAAAGTCCTGGCGCCGGAAATCATCCAGAACGCAGAAGCTGTCGAACGATTCCGCCGCGAAATGCGAGCGGTCGGCAGATTGGATCATCCGCACATCGTCCGGGCCTTGCACGCTGACGAGTCCAACAGCATGCATTTCCTGGTGCTCGAATACATTGACGGGTTGGATCTGGGCAAAGTTGTGGACGTTCTGGGACCTCTAAAGGCTGCGGACGTCTGCGAGATCGGACGGCAGACGGCCTTGGGGCTGGATCACGCCCACGGGCACATGTTGCTGCACCGGGACCTGAAGCCCTCAAACCTGTTGTTGAGTACCGACGGCATTGTGCGCATCGCGGACTTCGGTCTTGTCAGAGTGGCTCAGGATGAATCAGAGCACCTCGACCTGACGTCGCCCCATGCCATGCTCGGAACTTGTGACTACACGGCTCCAGAGCAATCCGCCGCTGGTCAGGTTCCGGACCATCGATGCGACCTCTACAGCCTCGGGTGCACTCTGTTTCATCTGCTCGCTGGCGACCCTCCCTACCGCCCCACCGGACAAGGCAACTGGATCAAGACGATGAAGGCCCACGCCAGCGCCGCGATCCCGTCGCTAAGTGCACTCAGGCCCGAGGTCCCGGCGGCCGTTGATAAAGTCATGTCCAAACTGCTCGCCAAACGGCCAGCAGACCGCTACGCAACCGCCGCTGAGCTCGCTGCAGCCCTGGAGCCACACTGCAAGTCAGCCGACCTGAAATCTCTCGCGGCAAATTCTCTGGCCCAGCTGATTGTGCCTGAAACACCCCCACAACATGACACCGGCAGTTTCATCTCCGATCGCACGGGATGATTTGTTTAGTTCGAGGTCCCCCGCAAGCTCAGCTAACCCGCATGTCTCACAAGGCCGATGGAGTCGTCGATTTTCGGTAGCCGT
>CAYLTY010000128.1:0-22913 GCA_964386705.1 uncultured Planctomycetaceae bacterium | reverse complement strand
TTCATACGTGATCTGAGCTCGTTGCGTGCCGATGTATTCCGTGTTCTTGTAGATACCGCGACGATCTTGCGCGAGCTTCAGGATCGCTCCGATGCATTCCTTCGGCGCGATGAACGTGACGCGCGCAATGGGCTCGCGGAACTCTTTGATCTGACCAATGTCCGGCAACTCTTGCGGGTTGTTGATGAGGACTACTTCACCGTTCGTCTTCAACAATTCGTAGGTCACGTTCGGCGCGGTTTGGATGAGATCCAGCTCGGCTTCGTCTTCGAGCCGTTGTTGGATGATCTCCATATGCAGCAGGCCGAGGAATCCAGCACGGAAACCAAAGCCCAGTGCATCCGATGTATCGGGCACGAACGTGAAGCTGGCGTCGTTGAGACTCATCTTCTGCAGTTCGTCGCGCACCTTTTCGAAGTCCGACACATCGAGCGGATACATGCCGCAGAACACCATCTGCTGCGGCTTCTTGTAACCGGGCAACGCCTCGGTCGACGGGTTGCGCGCGTCAGTCACCGTGTCACCGACGTTCACAATGCTCAGTTGCTTGATATTGCAGAGCATGTAACCGACCTGACCGGGACCAAGTTCATCGCACGGCGTCATGTTGGGACGGAACCGACCGAGTTCCAGCACTTCGTGAGTGGTGCCACCCTTCATGAATTTGATGGTCTGACCTTTACGAATCGTGCCTTCCTTGATTCGCACATAGGTGATGACGCCGCGGTACTTGTCGTACTTGCCGTCAAACACCAGAGCCTGCAGCTTGTTGTCCGGCTTGCCACTCGGCGCTGGCACGCGTTCCACAATCGCCGCCAACGCGTCCTCAATGTTGATGCCTTGCTTCGCGCTGACCATCACGGCCTCGGACGCGTCCAGACCGATGACGGTTTCGACTTCGTCCAGGACTTCTTCAATCCGGGTGACCGGCAAGTCGATCTTGTTGACGCAGGGCACGATCTCCAGACCGGCTTCAATCGCCGCGTACGCATTGGCCACAGTTTGCGCTTGCACGCCTTGAAAGGCGTCTACCAGCAGCAGAGCGCCTTCGCACGCCGCCAGACTGCGCGAGACTTCGTAGTGGAAGTCCACGTGACCGGGCGTGTCGATCAGGTTCAGTTCGTAAACCTGCCCCTTGTACTTGAAGTCAATGGCGACGGTACGCGCCTTGACCGTGATGCCGCGCTCGCGTTCAACGTCCAGATCATCAAGAATCTGGTCGCGGAATTCACGTTCGGTGATGGCCCCAGTCTTGAGCAGGAACTGGTCGGCCAGAGTGCTCTTACCGTGATCGATATGGGCAACAATCGAGAAATTGCGGATGAACTGAGGATCCATAGCCACTGACTGAGGAAGATGCGAAGCGTTCGACGGGCCAATCCCGGCCCACCGCTGCATCGTAGTGCCCCCCGGATTGACGGTCGATGGCTTCCCCTTTTCCGCAGCTTGGTTGGCTAAATCTGCTTTTCAAACAGCTTGGATCTACAAACGCTTGTGCGATTGAGCCAATACTGGCCGACGACCTGCAAAGTCCGCAGACCGTAGGTCACGCTGCGGCCAAAGTTGATGCTTGACGCTTCGTCGAAGTACCGCACTGGCACGGGGATATCGCCGATTTTGAAGCCAAAATGGACGGCCTGCGCCAGAAACTGACTGTCGAAGACGAAGTCATCCGAGTTGTTCTGCCACGGAATCGTTTCCAGGACTTCACGCCGGTAAGCTCGAAAGCCGCTGTGAAAGTCGCCCAGATTCTGGCCGAGCATCACGTTCTCAACGAACGTCAGGCAGCGGTTGGCGATGTATTTGTAGACGGGCATACCGCCGGCGAGGGTCTCGCGCCGAGTGCGAATGCGGCTGCCCATCACAAAGTCGAGAATGCCCAGTTGCATGATCTTCACGGCCACATCGATGACCCGGCTGTCGTACTGATAGTCGGGATGGACCATCACGACGTAGTCGGCTCCGCGTTCCAGAGCCATCGTGTAACAGGTCTTCTGGTTGCCGCCGTAGCCGCGATTGCGGTCATGACAATGCACGGTCAGGCCCAGCTTCTGAGCTAGTTCAACAGTGTTATCCTTGCTGCAGTCGTCGACCAGGATGATCTCATCCACCGTGCCACGAGGAATATCGGCCAGCGTGCGTTCCAGCGTCGAAGCCGCGTTGTAGGCAGGCATGACCACTACCACGCACGGCTTCCGGCCTTCCGGATGAGGCACCGAAGCC
Source organism: uncultured Planctomycetaceae bacterium (assembly GCA_964386705.1). Lineage (GTDB taxonomy): Bacteria > Planctomycetota > Planctomycetia > Planctomycetales > Planctomycetaceae > AM-0621. Next base: position 20,690 of record CAYLTY010000128.1, on the reverse strand, counting down.
AGCAGCGGATTGATGGCCGCGAGCAACTCATCCACCGATCGCTGAGAATCAGCCGAACCCGGTGTTGGTTGTTTCTGAGCCTCATCGCTGCTCATGCAGTGTCCTTCGTCCGTTTGTCTTGTCGCTGGCGGCGATGTTGGTTGTGAAGTCATCAGATTCCTCGCACAAGTGGCGCCTTCGGGCATAACTCTACGCCAAGACTGATCTTTGGAGGCGAGGATTGAATGCTCTGACCCGCGTGGTTGACCGGTCGCTCCGGTTATGTCGATCGCACGCAGTATTCCGGCAATGCACAGCCAAGCAACCACAACCGTGCGGCATGTCAGACTTCAAAGTTCGCTCATTCCAGCCGCACATCCCGGACTCAACACCCCTGAACGCGGCCTATAGACGACTACGGGAACGTCCGAGAAGCCATCTAACGGGCGCATTCCCCAATCGCTCCCCTCGCCCCGGTAACGGAGAGAGGGGGTGGGGGTGAGGGGCTACGTCTGCTTCCGCCCGACCAACAGAGTTTGAAACAGACCAAGTGATGAACCCAGACCTCCCACAACACACCGCCGCTCGACGCCCCTGGTTGAAACCGGGACTGGCGTTGATGGCGCTGGTGGTCGCCGTCTACTGGCCGTCGTTCAGCTACGAGTTCGTCAACTGGGATGATCCTTGGTACGTCATCAAGAACCCGTTGAACAAGAGCTGGGATCTGCCGACGCTCAAGGCCATCGCAACGGAAGTCATCAACCGCAACTACGCGCCGCTGACGATGTTCACGCTGCTCGTTGAGCACACGTTCTTCGGTCTGGACCCTTTGGGATATCACGTCTTCAACACGCTGCTACACGGTATCAACGCGGTGCTGGTCTACGTGTTGCTCAAGCAATTGACGGGGCGAGCCAGCATCGGCCTCTGGACTGCCGTTTTGTTTGCTTTACATCCAGTGCAACTCGAGTCCGTGGTCTGGGTGTCGTCGTTGAAAGGGCTGCTGTGTTCAACCTTCATTCTGGCACACCTCATCTGCTGGCTGCGACCTGAACGAACTCCGCAACAGGAGGGCTATGGCCTGCTGTTCTTCGGAATGGCGCTGTTGTCCAAAGCCCTGACGATCGTCGTGCCGCCGATTGTGCTGCTGTATGACGTCTGGGTCTGTCACAAAAAGTGGTCGGAAGCGATCGCTCGCCAATTTATACCCGGACTGCTGTCAGTTTGGTTGCTGCTGACGACGATGCAGGCTCAGGAATCATCGCTTGGCGGTCTGCGCGGCCACTTTGATTTGAGTAAGCCGCACATCCTCGCCGTGGATGCGGTAATTCTCTGGAAGTATGTCGGCATGCTGCTGTGTCCGACTGATCTGTGCGTCCTCTACGACCCGCCAACGCGAGGTATCGCTCTGCAGATTGCGGCGGCAACACTGAGTTGGTTACTGGTAGCCGGCGCCGTCTGGCGAGTCCGTCGCACGCAGCCGCTGATCGCTCTGAGCGCCGCCGCGTGGCTGCTCTTGCTGCTACCCGTATTGAACCTGACGCGCATCACCACGCTGATGAATGACCGCTACTTGTATCTGCCACTGATTCCGTTCTTCGCCGTGCTGGTGGCGGGCTGCGTGCGTCTGGCCGAAAAATGCGAAGGCGTTGAAGTGCTGCAGTCAGAAACCGCTCGCCTGCGCCTGCTGAAGGCTTTGGGCCCTGCGGTACTGGCCGCCTGGCTTGGGATGCTCACCGCACATCATCTACCCGTCTGGCGAAATGATGTTGCCCTGTGGGAGCACACACTCGCGCATCTGCCGCATGTGCCAGTTGTCCGAATTCAATACGCCTGGATGCTGCATCACCAAGGCCGCACCGCCGACGCCATCGAGTTCATGGAATCAACCCTCAACAAGTATCATCCCGACGAACTCGACCAAGAACGTATCAAAAATACGATCACCGAATGGCGACAGCTCGCGAACGAATCGAGCGCCTCGTAACTGCGACTACACCATCTCAAGGATCAGAGGTAGAAACGCGGAGAACACAGAGGTAGCGGAGATCGCTGTCTGGCGCCGCATCTCAGTTCAATGGGACTGCAAATCCGAGCGCCTTCTCCGCGAGCTTCGCGCCTTCGCGTGAGACATCTTTCAGATTGAGGCTCCTCTGCTACAGATCAATGTCGTCCGCAGACGCGGATTCTTCCATGATCAGCTTGTAGCGCTCGGCGGGGTCTTTACCCAGGAGCTGCGAGAGCGTGCGGTCAGCTTCGATCTGACTGTCGATGTCGATGCGCAGCAGGGTGCGAACAGCGGGGTCAAGCGTCGTTTCTTTCAATTGCTGAGCGGTCATCTCGCCCAAGCCTTTGAAGCGAGTGACCTCGACCTTGCGGTTCGCGGGCACGTTCGCCAGTAACTCTTCCTTATGCGCATCGTCGCGGGCGTAGAAGGACTTCGTGCCGATCGAAATGCGGTAGAGCGGTGGCTGAGCCAGGTACAACTTGCCTTGCCGCACCAGTTCCAGCATGTGCCGGAAGAAGAACGTCAGTAGCAATGTGCTGATATGATAGCCGTCGCTGTCAGCATCCATCAGCAGGATGACTTTGTCATACCGCAGGCGGCGGATATCAAAATCATTACCAATGCTGGTGCCCAGAGTATCAACCAGATCATTGATTTCCTGATTATCCAGCGCCTTTGATGTCGTCAGCGATTCGGTATTAAGAACTTTTCCCTTGAGTGGCAGCACGGCCTGAATACGACTGTCGCGACCCATGGCGGCGGTACCACCGGCAGACAGACCTTCGACGATGAAGAGCTCTGACTCTTCCGGCTTGTTGGAGCGGCAATCCAGCAGCTTACCCGGCAGATTGGTCTTCTTGCCTCCCGCCGTCTTGCGACGTACTTCCTTCTGAGCTTCGCGACTGGCAGCGCGCGCACGAGCCGCCAATACGATCCGACCTACAATGGCATCCGCGATCGACGCGTTATTGTTCAGCCAGGTCTCCAGACCGGCACGGACCAGACCTTCGATCTGCGGCGTCAGCTCCGGATTGTTGAGCTTGTCCTTCGTCTGCCCCTGAAACGCAGGTTCGGACAGGAACACGGACAGAATGCCGCAAGTGCCTTCGCGAATGTCGTCCGATGAGATATCGACGCCCTTCACGCGGATCTCATGCACTTCCATGTAGTTCTTGATGGCCTTACTGATGCCGGAACGGAAGCCGTTTTCGTGAGTACCACCGGCATGCGTGCGAATGCCGTTCACATAACTGCGGACCCAGAAGTCGGTCGATTCCGTCCAGCGCAAGGTGAGTTCGGCGCGGGTGTGATCTTCAAAGTCTTTGACGATCGAGAACTGGTCCGGATGCACCGGCTTGCGATGCTCTTCCTGAATCAGCTTTTCGAGATACGCGTTGATCCCGTTGGGGTTCGAGAACGTGACGGTCTCATGCTTGGTTTCATCCACGAAGGTGATCGTCAACCCGCCGTGAATGAACGAAATGTCCTCCAGATGCTGGCGGATGATGTCCGCCTTGAAGTGCGTGGTACGGAAGATCTGCTCGTCGGGACGGAAGAAAATCTCAGTGCCGTGACCACGGAACGGTTTGATCTTCTTCACCGGGCCCTGAGGCACGCCGCGCTTGTAACTTTGCTGATACTCATGCCCATCCCGATGAATGGTGGCAATCATCTCGACCGACAACGCATTGACGACCGACGAGCCCACACCGTGCAGACCGCCGCTGCGCTGGTAGCTTTTGTTCGAAAATTTTCCGCCCGCATGCAGCACCGTCAGCACCACTTCCAGAGTGGACTTCTTCATCTTGGAATGCATGTCGACGGGAATGCCGCGTCCGTTGTCGGTCACGCTGGCCGAACATCCGTCTTTGTGCAGCACGACTTTGATGTCCGTGCATTCGCCCGCGAGGTATTCGTCGACCGAGTTATCGACGATCTCCCACAGCAGGTGGTGGAGACCCCGGCTGTCGACGCCGCCGATATACATCGAAGGTCGCCGACGCACGGCTTCCAGACCTTCCAGAACTTCGATGTCGTCGCCGGTGTAATTGGATTTGGCGGGGGTAGCGGTGCTCATCGCGTCCGTTCGTTGAGTCAATCGTGGTGCAGGGGCCAGCCCGAGCGAAACTAGAGTTCGCCGCAGAGGCCGGGGAAGTTGTGCGACAGATTCTGGCGCGCCGGGGCATTTGATCAAACCCCGATTTCTGAGTCACGCGCGGGGGAAAGATATCAGCCTGTCCGTTCATCTGTTTCTCAGAACTGAACTGATCTCTCGGGGAATTTCGTGCTTTTCGACGTGGCATCGCGATACAGTTTCGGCCCCTTTGAGCTGGGGTGTGGATGCCGCGCGAGTTCTCTTGAGTTCGATTCATCATGCCATCGTCGCAGAGTCCGTGGTTTGTACAGCTGGGGTTTGGAGCGTCGCTCGGACCGATGCCGTTGGAGGATTTAGTCCAACTGGCTCGGGACGGCGCGTTGATGGATCAGGACAAAGTGCGACAGGGCAGCAGCGGCGCGTGGTTTGAAGCTCGCGAATGTCCGTGGCTGTTCGATGAATCGCTGCTGACTCGAACGAATGAACCGGAACCGGTTGAGTTCAACATCATCGCCCCGCGCATCACCTTAGCCCCGGCTCGTTTGCCGGACGTGGATGACGAGAACTCCGAAGCTGAAACTTCTTCCGCTGCCGAACACGAGGGCGAGCTGGAAGACGATAATGAGGGCCAAATCGAGTTCGCGGACGCCGATGCTGACGATGCCGATGAAATCATCGAAGCCGAGGTGATTGAAGCAGACGAAGGGCTCACTCTGGTGACGGATGCCGTCGAGACAGAGGAAAGCATCACGCTGGCGGTGGAGGATTTGCAGGCGGATGAGAGCATTACTCTCGCAGCTGAAACGCTTCAGGTCCCGAAAGTTCAGCCGCAGCCGAAAGTTCGACCGACGCCCCCGGTTGTCGCACGCCACATTCCGCAACCAGCGGCGCCCAAGCCGACCCCGGCGGTCGAACCTGCGATGGCGAAAGCTGAGTTTGCCGCTCGCGAAACGGAGAAGGTTGTCGAGCCCAGCTCGAAGGCCGAAAGTTACTCGTTGCACGTTGAGCAGCCCGCAGCGCGAGCGGAACCTCAAGCACAGGTTGCCGCGAAAGCAGTCCCGTTGCCCGCACCCATGGCAGCGCCCGCCGTCAGTTCGCCGCCGTCGTCTTCGGCCGCGCCGACATTGGAACCAGCGGCTCCGCGAATCCGCCCCTCGCCGCCAGTACGCGGGTACGTTCCGCCGGCCATGCAGCAGGATCAGGAGTCATCCCAGTGGCTGCGAGTTGCCGTCGCCGCCAGCGCAGTGTGTTGCGTCGCGCTCCTTGCGTGGATGTTCTGGCCCAAGCGGGAAACGAACATCTACGCCAGCTACGAAGGTCTGTATCGCGAATGGAATCAGCAGCGCAGCCAAGCTGCTGAAGCCGGCTGGGATGAATTCGCCAACCGCGCGAAGCAGGAGCTTGAAACATCAATCCCGTGGCTGGAAGAAACCGCTCGGCCCGGCGACCTTGAACGCAACCTGCTCCTATACGTCGGACGCGACTTGCAGGACATCGCCAACAACCCGCGCGGCTATGACAGCCCGCATCGTGAACGACTGGAAGAGTTCATGAGCCAACTGCGCGAGATCCACTCGCAGAAGTAACGGGGCTAATTCAGGGTGAGCCGCAATGCGCTAGCGGCGGGTGATTGGTACAGCTCATCGCATGCGGATCAGGTCGTCCTGAGCGTTGGCCGTATTGGCGGGAGTCGCGGCATTGGGATTCGTATAACCGGGTTGGCGGTAAACGAACTCTTCATCCAGCGAGATCGGCTGACGGTGCGGATCGCCATCCCGGTCGCCGACTAACGGACGACGCAGTCCCCAGTTTGAATAACGTGGAGGTTCGAAGATTGAGCCGGTCTGGAACGGACCAACTCCCAGGAACCAGACGTAGCGAGCGTCGCTGCGAGCAGTCGAAATACCAGACTGCCAGATGGGCACGCCACTTTTGGCGTCGTACGCGAAGATGGCCAGCTTGGCCGAAGCCGTTTCATCGTGCCGTTTTGCGACGGCCATTTCCGGAATGGCGGGAATCGGCGGAGCGGTCGGCATCAAAGCAGCGGCTTGACTCAAACCCGTGCTGGCGGGGATACCGAACGTAGTTTCGAATTCGTCGGTTCCCAACGCACCGCAGCGCGGTTCAATGATGACTTCCGCCTCGGCCTTGGTCGGGACCACCTGGCACCCCGCCGCGAGCAACTGGTTGCGCAGGGCACTCGTTACGTATTCGGAACTTACGTACACAACCGAGGGTTTTACGTTCGCCGGATAGGGATGCTTGAACTGCGGCAGGAACGTGTTGTCGATGTAGCAGCGAGCGCCGATCAGCGGCGTGAAGTCCACGCTGCGGAGCGAACGATCCACCGCATCCGACAGCACAAGCTCTTCCGTAGCAAGGTTTTGCACCGCCTTTCCGCAGCCCGTGAGACTCAGCAGGCAAGCGCACAGCAACACCCAGGCTGGCCAGCGGATGAAGGCAGCCGGAATCTTCCATGTAAAACTGGAGAAGGGGGAATTGTGCATCAGCAGTGAGGTGGGACTTTCACGTGGCGGGTTGGGAAACCCGTCTGCTTCTGGCAGCACGAATCGCAGGCGGAGCCCGCCAAAGGAGGGGCCGCCTTATAGTCCGGCGCGCCCCGATCCACCAAGAAGAGTTTGCCGCTGCGGCTCTGACCGCGTTCGAGTGGTTCCGCCGTCGCCAGGATCGACCCGGCCCGCCTGCGGCGTATAATCCCCGACCACTCGCGGGAACGTTTTGCCTGTGGGCGACTTACCGACTTAGTGTTCTTCTGTGTTCAATCTCTGCAGGAATTGACCTTGTTCGCCGGTCCTATCTTCAGCCGTGAAGCGCTCACGTTGCCCCGTCAGTTCCGGCACTATGCCGTGCGGTCGGGCTACGTCGGTCTGTTCTTCGTTCTCATCTACACGGCCTACCAGACGACGATCGGGTTTCAGCTGCTGAAGGGCATCTCGGAAGTGGCCAACTTCGGAAGTCTGGTCTTCCAGATCCTGGGGTTTGTGCAGCTGACGTTGATCCTGTTCTTCTCACTGCTGTTCACGGCCGGCAACGTCGCGCAGGAGAAAGACCGCCAGACGCTGATCCTGCTGCTGATGACGGATCTGAGCAATCACGAGATCGTGCTCGGCAAGCTGCTGGCCGGACTGCTGCAAGTCGGAACTTTGATTCTGGCATCCGTGCCCGTGTTTGCGCTGATCCAGCTGATGGGCGGAGTGGATTTCGCTCAAGTCGCCTGGCTGATCGGCATCTGCGTGGCGGCATCTGTGTTATCGGGAAGCTGGGGTGCCTTCGTCGCGTTCTGGCGTGAAAAGACCTTTCAAACTTTAGCCCTCGGCGTGCTGGGCATTGTGGTGTATCTGGCCGTCCTGGAGGCCGTACTGGCCTTCAGTCCTGCGGGCAGCGCGTTAGGGCAAGCCGCGTCTTTGCTGAACCCTTATCGGGCGTTGGCCGATGTCATGACGCCACTGGCGGATTCTACTCGCCTGGGCACAGCCACGGTTTCCGCTCTCGGTTCCGTATCAGCACTAGTCTTACTGGCCATCACATTGAATGCAGTCGCGATCAAACAACTGCGAGTCTGGAATCCGTCGCGCGCCTTCCATGTCGGACCACCGGCCGAGAAGGAGTTGCCCGCGAGCGGTGATGAATCTCCGCAGGCCAAAGAGGTCGTGCGGCATCGACGCATCTGGAAGAACCCGGTCATCTGGCGTGAAATCATGACTCGCGCCTACGGCCGCAAGATCGCCTTCATCAAGCTCATTTATGTGCTGATCGCGGCGGCGGCGTTCTATCAATCCATCCTGCAAGGCGGTGAAGAGCGCATGCTGGGCTTTGTGTCACCCGCTGCGTTTGTGTTTGGAGGGCTCGGCATTCTGGCCCTCATGTTGATCAACGCTCAGGCGGTGACATCAATCACCACCGAACGTGACATGAAGACGCTCGACTTGATCATCGCGACGGACATCTCCTCCAAAGAATTCGTGTACGGCAAGCTCGGTGGCGTGTTGTGGAACACCAAGGAACTGCTGCTGGTGCCCGTGCTGCTGACCATCTGGTTCGCGACCAGCGGTATCCTGTCAGCGGAAGACGCGACCTATCTGATCGTCGGACTGCTCACGCTGGTTGGATTCTCGGCGATGCTGGGAGTGCATTCCGGCATGGGATTCGGCAGTTCCCGCTCAGCAATTGCCAACAGCCTCGGGACGATGTTCTTCCTCTTCGTCGGCATCTTTGTGCTGATGGTGCTGCTGGTCGAAGCTCAAGGCTCCTTCGGCACTCAGATTCAGGCGTTTCTGGTCTTCATCGTGGCTGGAAGTCTGGCCCTGGTGCAGTCGCTGACATATCGCAACCCGTCGTCCGCCCTGCGGCTCGCTGGCGGGGCCCTGCCCTTCCTGACGTTCTACGCCATCACCACCTATCTGCTGAAAGGTACGCTCGGCGTGTGCGTCTCGATCATGCTGGCCTACGGCTTTACGACGCTGGCCATGCTGATTCCCGCCGTCAGCGAGTTCGATGTGGCACTGGGCCGCTCGACGGTGGACAAGGAATAGAGTTTCCACCGTCGCTCCAACGACTAAGACCGTTCCGTGTCACGTTACTCCTGCGGCGCAACAACGGACTCTGGTTGCAAACTCCAGACAGTGGTAAAGCCCCGCTTGTCGGCGTCGATGCCGCCGACCGCCAAGGTCTTGCCTTGCGGATCGAAAGAGAAAAATTCCCACTTAACGGTGCCCGATGGATCAGGCACAGAAATCTGCCGTTGCGTCGCGCCGGTTCTGACATCCCACAGGGTTAGCGCCGTGTTGCCGGTCAAGGCGGCAACCGTCGTTCCGTCGGGACTGAAGGAGATCGGACGCACGGCACGCGGCACCTCCCAGCTTGCTTCGAGCACGCCACCAGCAGCGTACAGGTTGATCGAGCCACTGGTGACATCGGTGCTCTTGTCATACTGCATCACACCAACCGCGATACGTTTCCCATCGGGAGAGAAGGCGAAACTCAATGGGCTGCCGCCGCCGAGGTGTCCGTTGGGAATCAGCAGCACCTTCGTGACTTTGGTGTCTACCAGGTCCCAGAGTTTGACTCCCGTGCCGGGCGTGCCCACGCCGGGATACCAAGGACCGGCACTCCCGAAAACAGACCCATCCCGCGAGAACCCGATCTGCACGACCTGGCCGCTGTGTTCATCTTTCAGATCGCACATCAGTTCGCCCGACTTGGCGTCCCAGACTTTGATCAGCCCCGAAGTCGGACCATGTCCCAGACGTCGGACGCCATCCTGCTGATAATCGATCGCTTCGCCGCAAGTGACCAGCAGGTTGCCGTCTTTTGAGAACGCCAGCGCCCACACGTTGTCGTGGGCCAGCGGCAGCTTCAGGAACTCTGGCAGGAGTTTCTTGTTGCCATCTTCCGTCACGCGCTCCACGCCGTCGAACGATCGTTTCAACTGCCCTGTGCGTACGTCGAAGAGCTTCACCTGACCCAGCCTGCTGCCGACGGCCAAGGTGCTCGAATCGGGAGAGAACGCTAGCGCCATGGCGTCGGTCGATCGCGTCCGGGCGTTTTGAACTTCTTTGTTGGCGAGAATGGCTTCCTCATCCGCGGTCAAGAGCTTCACCGTCGAGACGGCCTTGCCAGTTTGAGCATCGATCAAGCTGACGGTGTCAGGTTCGCCCCCCGTTGCCAGCAGCTTGCCGTCGGACGAGTAAGCCAACACAGTCACGCGATGAGTGGCCTGAACACGAAAGATCTGACGTGGTTCAGCCTCAACGACTTTGTTTGCCGCGCGATTATCAGTTTGAACGCGAAGCCGGCGGCCGAAGTTCCACGCCACACCATCGCTGAGGTAGGCATTCGAGTTCGCGTGCTTCACCAGCTTGTAGCGGAACTTCAATCCACGACCGATCCGCTTGCTGCCACTGACGCCGCGTTCGTTATCAACAATCCCCAAGAGTTCCAGGATGCCGATATCCCCTCGAGATGTCTTGAATAGATAAGTCGCGGGCAAGTCTTTTACGGCGGGTTCCACTACACCAAACGTAAAGTTCGCATGCTTCATGGAATTCGCGGCACGTTCAGCCGTCATGGTATCCCACTTCAGGTCCTGAAGGTCCTGAGTGAAAATGCAGCCTTCACCGACGAGTTGAATGCCCGCGTTACTCCCTAACGAAATGTCAGCGCCACCCGCTTCGTAGTCAATGTACTTGCGGTCGCGTTCGAACTCCTCATCGGTTGTTCCTGGTCCATTTCCGACAACCAGCACTTGCGCGCTGCGGAACTGGAAGTACTGCTGGCAGCATGGCGCGCTATAGGGGAGCACTCGTTCGATCACGGGACCGAATTCAAGACCTGGCGGCTTTGGGACCGGAGTCTTGATCGCAGCTTCGGTTCTAGCCAGCGCGTAACGAACTGAGACGCCTCGGGGATCCGACCTGAGTCCCGTGATCTGCAAGAGGCCGTGACGTCCCGCCCCGGTCTTGAAGATGTAAGTCGCGGACGACTTTCCGTCCGAGATCATCGTGTGGCAAGCCTCTTTCCAGTGAGCCTTCACCAGATCGTTCAGCAGCGAGCCGTGCACCTCGTGCCATTGCAGCTCTTTAAGTGGGTAGGCCGCGAACTGCGGGTCCAGCGACCGTAAGCCACCAGTGCCATCCGCTTCGATGAACGCTGCGACATCCACACCGTTCTTGTCGCGCCATTGCCGGTATTCCTCGTCAGAGATCTCTTCATCCTTGCGATTCGGGAAAGCATCCTGGGCCGAAAACGACTTTCCGGTGTCGAGATCGAACCATACAAATGACGGTGCAGCATTCTCCAGAATCAGCTCATTGCGTTCTGGCTCATAACCCGCGGGCAGCTTCGAACCCCTCCCAGACTGAATCACCTTGATCCGCTCATCCCAATCCTTGGATCGAATGAGCTTGTAGCGAATCCGCACGCCGTACGGCTTATCGCTGACACTGACCCGCAGAATCCCACGACTGTTGCTGGACGTGCGAATGAAGTACGTGCCTGATTTGAAGCTCTGAGGTGCCTCAAACATGGCCAGTTCCTCGGGGTCCGTGAGGACGGGGTCGAGTGCATCACCCTTGGACTGCTTCGGCTTGAAGTCGTCAGACAGAAGCCAGTGGCTCTGGATTTCTTCGGCGGTCGCAGTGTCCCACTTACTGTCGTCGACAGAGGTCACGAGCATGCGCCAACCCTGTAGACCCTCGTTCGGACTGAAGCCAGAGAACTCCAGATCCATGCCAGCATTCAGCGCCCAGTTGAAGATCTTCTTGCGTCCAAGGATCAGCTCTTTGGAACCCGTCTGCCCCGTCTCCAGATCCAGGAAGGTTGAGGGGTGACTTCCCTTCCCCGGATCCTGAAGAGTCACTTCCACGACAGGAGCAAAACCGTGCTGCGTCTTCCGCTCAACAGGCAGGAACAGCTTGTATCGAATCTCTACTCCGCGAGGCTGATCGTGATACCTGACGATTTGCAGCAGGCCCATGCCGCCCGCCCGAGTGCTGAAACCATAAGTCTTCGGTAAGGCGCCTTCGGTGCGAATGGAATCCACGGTCGCACGCTTCAAAGCCTCGACTAATTGCTCGGGAGTAATCGCATCCCATTGAGCATCCTCCAACGATACTGACCCAAAGCCCGTTTCCCCGGCTGTGCCCAGCCCACCATGGCCCAGCTCTACACCGGCCGAGAAGTCCACATCGGCCGTAAAGTCTTCACCTGCGAAACCGTCGAAGCTGGTGATCTCGCGATTGGTGTCGATGTCAAACCAGGGCCATGGCGCCTGATTGTTCGCGCGGATCAGACGCTCTTGGACCGCACCGAAGGCACGAGTGCCCGCACGATGTTCTGCCCAGGCCTGAGTTGCCCGCAACTTCACTTCGGCGGTGTTGATCTCACTCAGAGCGATGTTGAACTCGCGATCGGAAAGATCGCCGGACTTATGCTGCGCGATGGTCAGTTCATGCTTAGCCCACGCGACTTTGAAGCTCGCGATCTCGGCCTTCAAGGCATCCACTCGCGCTGTTTTTATGCGGAACTCTGCTGTGGATGTATCGTGGAACCAAGCATCTTGAGCCTGCGTTTTCTCCAATGCCGCTTCCGATTTCTCAAGCTGCAACTTCGGCATGAGCGCCATTCGATAGGAGACGTTCGGCGGCGAACCTTTGGCTGCCTTTGCGGGACCTCGAGTCCACGCGAGGTCTGAGAGATGCGGCGTCGACGGATTGATTTTCGAATCGGAACTGGTGGTCCAGCCGCCTCGGATTTCTTCACCCACCGTCCGCACGGAGATCTCCCCGGAACGCGCATCCCCCTCGCGCCAGGTGCCGTTGTAACGCCGTTCGATCCGCGACCATTTGAGTTGGATCTCACCCTTCTCTATACCGAACGTGTCGCTGTAGGTGCCGGTGTATTCGTTGTCGTTGACCTTCTTCAGAACGACCTGTCCCCACTCATCGCCGGACCATTCGCCCGCAATCTCGGGTGGCTGCGTGCCCAGCACAAACGCTATCAGTGCGCTGATTCCCAGGAATGCCAGCAGTTCGAAGAACCCCTGGCGAGTCGCCAGTCGCGACCACCAGTAACGATGAGGCGGCTTCATCAACATGGCCGGCAACGGCGACGTTGCAGGCTGCTGCAGGTGCGCGAGGCATTGTTCGAGTAGATCACTGACTTCCTGCGCCGAGCTGAAGCGCCGCGCGGGATCTTTCTCCAACAGGCGATCCACGATGGAGATGAACCATGGCGGCAATTCAGGATTGAGCGAACCCAATGCTTGCGGTGCCTCATCAACGACTCGTCGCACAGTGGCGATGGTGGAGTTCGCTCGGAACGGCGAAACACCGCTGGCCATTTCGTAGAGCACGCTGCCGAGACTGAAAAGATCCGAGCGGGCATCGAGTTGTTCACCGCGCGCTTGCTCGGGCGACATATACTGAGGCGTCCCCGCGATGCCGCCCTGAGTGAGCGTGGCGTCATCCGCCGCCCGCGCCAGACCGAAGTCCGTCAGCACCGCGCGCTCCACTCCCTTTTCCAAAAGAATGTTCGCGGGCTTCACATCGCGATGCACCAGACCTTGCTCATGAGCGGCGGCGAGACCGGCCGCAGCTTGCATCCCGATGCGCAGGATCTCTTTCAACTCCAACGCACCTTGCGCCGCCAACCTTTGAGCCAATGATTCTCCCGCCACGAGCGGCATCACCAGGAACGGCAAACGACCGCTGGCCTGCACCTGATGAATGGCCAGCACGTGCGGGTGCACGACCGCAGCCGCAGCTTGTGCTTCTCGAGCAAATCGTTTTTTCGCCAACGAACTTTGAGCCAGATGCGGCGCGAGTACCTTGATCGCCACGCACCGCTTGAGTTCCTTATCGAAGCCTTTCAGCACGACTCCCATGCCGCCGCGACCGACGATCTCCAGCACGTCGTAGCCACCCAAGCGACCGAGCACGTTGGGCTCATCTGACGGTTCAAGATGCTCGACGGTGAAGTCGATGTCCGACCATTCTTCGCGCGGCGGCAGTGTTGCATCCAAGTCATCGGCTACGAGCAGCTTCGCCGCCTCACGACACCATTCTGCTCCGCCCGCCATGCGTTCCAGAGTCGCACTGCATTCCGCGCACTCTTCCAGATGCTGATGCAACGCGGCTTCTTTATCTGTTGGCAGGCCCCCCGCTAACGCAGATTCCAGCAGAGCCACTGAGCATTGAGGGTTCATGTGAGCTTCTCCAATTCATTCACCGCAACCTGTAGTCGAACCAGCACGCGACACTTGGCGACTCGCACCGCTCCCACCTGCATGCCGAGCTTCTGAGCGGCCTCGGCTGGAGAAGTTCCCAACACGCCGGTTTCCCAGAACGCTTGCCAGGTGGTGGCGTGAACTTCGCGCTGCACTCGTTCGGCAGCTTGATGGAACAACGCTCGCCGCAGTTCCTGATCGAACTCAGCAGTCTCGGCCGACGCATCTTCCGGCAGTTGATTCAGCATGAGTTGCAGTTCAGACCCGCCAGCCGCGGTGACTCGCCGATCACGTTGCTTCAACCAGTTGATGACCAGGTTGCGAGCCACTCGTCGCAGCCAACCGCGAAACGACCCGCGTTCTTTGGACGGGTCCCAGCGGTCGATGCTGCGACTCACGGCCATGAAGAGTTCCTGCATGACTTCGCGAGCATCCGCGTCCTGCAGTCCATGCCGTCGCAACAACCGAAAAGCCACAGGCTCATACAGCGACACAAACTCAACCCACGCCTCGTGATCCTGCGAATCACGCAGCCGCAACAGCAGGCTGGCACGGGTGGTTGGCGTCTGTGTCATGGTCGATTCCTACCCGTATACACAGCCAAAAGCGACCGGCGTTACACCGAATGCAGGAACGATTCACAGTTCAGACCCCTTAGAAATTCCGCACACAACTCAACTTGCATCCAGGTTTCAACAATCGGCCAGTCAGAAAGCGGAGTGATACTGGCGGAGCTCCGCACGATCGTTGCAACACCCCAAAAGTCCACGAACTTGCGTTTCTGGGCCGAGGTTTTCATCGTCGTTTCAGAATTCGCTGGCAAAATGCTTCAAATGATGCTTTTTTGGGGCGGCGAGCATGGTTCGGTCTTTGCGATGGCGATTGCAGGCGTGGCACGCGGTAGTGCTGATGATCGTGGTGTCGATCTTCGGCGGTGTCGTATACCAATTGCAGTGGCAGACCCGCCTGCAGCAGATCGACGCGGAACTCGACCGCACGGCCGTGGTACTGCAATCTCGCGTGCGGCGTTTGTTCCCGGTGCCCAACTGGTTCCGTCGAGGGCCGGATCAACGCGGAACGGCTGAGCAGCGCGGGTCAGGTGAACCGCGTGTTCCGGGTGAACAACGGGGCTCGAATGAGCAAAGGCCTGGCGGCAATCGTCCGCCGAGCGACCAACTCGCCAATGTTCCGCCGCCGAATGACCGTCCGCAGGGGAACCCTCCGCCGGAGGTTGCCGCATCCACCCAGAACAATCGGTCATCCGGCTCACGAGGCTGGACTCCTTCGCCGCCTCCCATGCCTGAGCCGCGAGTCATCGAGATCGCGCCGCGGGCTCCTCGAGCCGGTGAGACGCTCGTTGGCCCGTTCCTGCCGGAAGAGTTTCATCATCTCTTCGACAGCGACAAAGGCCCAAACTGGTATTTCGTTATCTGGGGCCGCGACGGCATTGTGTGGCAGAAGTCCGATTCCGCGCCTCCGATCGAGTTCCCCGATCTGAAGGTGGAAGGTGATGCCGTGCCGCCGCGCGTCAGTCGGTCCAACGGACTGTTGCGCGAGGTGATTCACGTCAGCGGGTTCGGCACGCACGTGCTGGTCGGGAAGTCGCTGCAGGCGGATCTGGCCGAACAACGCACCAGCGGCTTCGTGCTGGGCATGAGCGGCCTCGGCGTGCTGGCTGTGGGCCTGATTGGCGGCTGGTGGTTGTCCGGTCGAGCCATCAAGCCGATCGCGAAGATGTCCGCTTCCGCGGCCGCGATCTCCGCCGAAAATCTTTCGCAACGCATTGATCTGGGCGCGACCGAGAACGAACTCAGCGAACTAGCGGGCGTGCTGAATCAGACCTTCGACCGTCTGCAGGCAGCGTTCGAGCACCAGAAACGCTTCACGGCAGACGCTTCGCATGAACTGCGTACCCCTCTGGCTGTGATTCTCACTCAGGCCGAGTTCGCCACCAGCCGCCCGCGTTCGGTAGAGGAATACCGTGGCGCGTTTGAAGCCTGTGAACGAGCCGGTCGGCGGATGAAGTCGCTGATCGATTCGCTGCTGATGCTCGCCCGGTTTGATTCCGGTCAGCTCGCGGTGAACCTCCGTGAAATGGACCTGGCGATGGTCGCTGAGGACTCGGTGGAACTGCTCAAGCCGCTGGCCGACGAACGCGGCATTTCGATCAAGACCGAGCTCACAGCCACACGGCTACAGGGCGACCGCGAACGGCTCAGCCAAGTGCTGGTGAACCTGCTGTCGAACGCTATTCGCTACAACCATGACAACGGCCAGATTGAGGTCCGCGTCGAAGCTCAAAATGGGTGCGCGATTCTGCAGGTGAGTGATACCGGTATCGGCATTCCAAACGGCGACCTGCCGCACATCTTCGACCGTTTCTACCGCGTTGATCAGTCCCGTACGCGAGCAGATGGAGGCAGCGGTCTCGGTTTGGCGATTTGTCACTCGATTGTGGAAGCTCATCACGGCACCATTACGGCGCGGAGCGAGTTGCAGTCAGGCACGCGGATCGAAGTTCGCCTTCCGCGGCGAACATCCAACGGCAAACTCTGAGACCGGCCATTTTGAGCCCCACATCCCCGGCTAAACGAAAATCGCTGATCGCCTCACGGTCAGAACGTTCGAATACGGATTGCGTTTCAGCCGTAGCCGCGTCGAAGTCGCCAGCGGCAATCCGGAATTTCCCGCAGAGGCGCAGAGCTCGCAGAGTTTTGGAGTACGGAACGAGCAACTGTACCGATCCGCTGTGGTTGACGCCGAAGGATGTCTTCTCTGCGCCTCTGCGGGAAGCATCTTCTTTCCGAGCTCACTTCATCCGAGCGGCAGTGTTCTGCATACTCTGGTTCGTTGCGTGCTCCGGCGGCCTTACATCCGAGCCCTTCACCGAAATCACCGGCGACATTTCTCAGTTCCCTGCTCTTCCTGAGCCGATGCCTGCGGTTTCCGACTGGCCGTGGTGGCGCGGTCCGCAGCTCAACGGCATCACCCCGGCATCGAACCCGCCGACCGAGTTCGGTCCTGACAAGAACGTGAAGTGGAGGGTTTCGGTTCTCGGCCGAGGGCATGCTTCGCCCATCCTCTGGGACTCGAAAATCTTCATCGCGTCCGCCGATGAGCAGACCGAAGAATCACTGCTGCTCGCCTATGACCGCTCCAACGGGCAGCAATTGTGGAAGGTCATGCTGCATCACGGCGGCCTCATGAAGAAGGTGCATCGCCGGAACTCGCACGCGTCGTCAACGCCCGTGTGCGATGGCGAGCGGGTCTTCGTCAGCTTCATCCATCATGAGCGGTTGTGGCTCAGCGCGACGGACCTCAACGGCAAGCTGCTCTGGCAACGCGACGTCGGCCCGTATGACGCGATCTATGGGTATGGACCGGCTCCTGCCCTGTATCAAAACGCGATCATCGTCTGTGCGGACAACGACCAGACCAAAGCCGCGTTCATGGCCGCCGTGCATCGCCAGACGGGCGAGATCATCTGGCGCGTGCGTCGGCCGGACGTCGACACCTACGCGACGCCGATCGTGCCTCACGTGGCGGGTCGCGACCAGTTGGTGCTCGGCGGAGCAGGCTGGCTGATGAGTTACTCGCCCACCACCGGCCGCGAACTCTGGCGTTGCTCCGGCCCTACTGCGGAGACCACCGCCAATACGGTCGCGTTCTCCGCCGATCGCATCTTCGTCTCGGGCGGCTACCCGAAGCCCTACGCCCTGATGAGCGTCAAAGCCGACGGCGCGGGCGACGTCACTTCCAGCCACACCGTCTGGAAAACCGAACGCGGCATGCCCTATGTGCCCTCGCCTCTGTACCACGATGGCCTGGTCTACATCGTTGACGACAATGGCATCGCGACCTGCACGGACTCGCAGACCGGCAAACCCGTCTGGCAAAAACGGCTGGGCGGCGATTTTTCCGCGTCAGTCGTGCTGTGCGGCGACCTGCTGTTCGCCGCCAGCGAACAAGGCGTGGTGCACGTGATGAAAGCCGGCCGCAAATACCAGGAAGTCGCCCGCAACGACTTTCAATCTGAGATCATAGCCACGCCCGTTATCCTGAAGAGCCGCATTTACTTACGCACAAAGTCCGAGTTGTTTTGCTTGGGTGAGTGAACTTATTTCGTCCCACGCGGTCTGGAACCCGCGTTGGAGCAGCTTAACGACCCTGTTGTTGGGCGGAGAATGTTGTGCCCGCTGCTTTGTGGTCGGCACTCTCCGTGTGCCGACATGCCTGCACACGGAGAGTGCGGGCCACCGACAGACGGACAAGACACGATCGAAAGCCGCAAATTCTAAAGTGAATTGATAGCCACAACAGGCGGACGGGAAACCGAGTTTGACGCGTTTCGAACTCGCCACTAGAGTCCCGCCCGCTTCGGCACGGAGTGTAGCTCAGCTTGGCTAGAGCACCTGGTTTGGGACCAGGGGGTCGCAGGTTCAAATCCTGTCACTCCGACTAGATTTACAAACGGCTCGCCGCCATGACTCGGGGCGAGCCGTTTGCGTTTATCACCAGGGCACTTGCGATTTCGTCGGATGCCTCCGTGATAGGACGAACAAGCTTGGCACAGCTAGTTTCGTGGAGGCCATCGGGTCCTCAGAACGGCAGGTCGTTGTCGCATGCCGGCGAACGGATTTGTTCGTCAATGCGGCTTTGCAAGTCGGCGACGCGCGCAACGAGTTCTGGATAACGAATCGCAATGTCCTCCAACTGTTCTTTGAGTTGCGTGCCGCAATCCGGAAGCTCTGCGCGGTCGCAACTGCGGAAAGCGCTGAAACTCTCATTGAGCGCTTGAAGGTCTTCACGCGGGGCACCCGCAGATTGGAGTATCCCGACCACTTCGGCGAGCAGAAACGCCAGCTTCAGGTGTCCTTGGGGATCACCCGGCAAAGGATCATCGGAGATGTGCCCTGACCACGCCGAAACGAACGGGTCCGGTTCCGTCTCGCCGCGAGCTTGACGCTCGGCTTGTTTGCGATCGAAGTCGGCGGACATTTGGGCAAACTCGCGCTGCTGTTCTTCCCAATCCTCGCGAGTCTCGTGCAGCGAAAATGCGAACTCGTCGTCCAGTTCGAGGTGGTGCCCGTCGATGCCCACGAACGCCGTTCCAAACATCCCGTCCGCCATCATGTTGCAAATGGGACAATCGCAATCGATCTCGTGCCGATCGGCCTCACGCTCGGTCATCCCGGCGATGGCCACACCCATTCCGCGCGGGACTCGGCGACGGCTGCATTCGATGATGAACTGCGGCGGCGAACCTCCTTCGAACGGACTTGTGAGCCACTCATCCTTCACCCCGGTAAGAAATGTCACTAAGTCGTGCTCACGCCGCAGACGGCTCTCAACGTCCTGCAATACGATTCCCTGCGCCGCGCACCACTCCCAGCCGGAGCCAATTAATTCGCGGCACATGTCGAAATACATCACGACTTCTTCTCGGCCCATCGGCGCCTCGTCGTAGCCCGAAACGCTGGTCGGCACTGCGATCATTTCCCTTTGGTCTTCGAACCGCAGTCGCTGCGCCCATTCAACTCGGTCGAGCCAACTGACAGCTCCATGCAGCATCTGCCGCGGCATCTGGCCAGCCAGGTCCTGGCGAGGTGTCATGAGCCAGTCGCGGTGCACTCGCAGGGTGAAATCGTATCGCACACGCACTTGCTCGCCCGCACCCGTCGATCGCCACTCGTCCGACTCGACGATGTCCAGAATTCGCCTCGCCAGGTCTTCGATCAATGTTGCGCCGAACAGCACTTCGCGATTGACTCGACGGACCGTAAGCGGAGTTTCGCGGTCTCGGTCCATCGCACTGGGATCGGTCTGTTCGAACATCTCCCACCACGGCGGCAGGTGAACGCTGAGCGGCCAGCGCTGCTTACCGGACTCCTCAACCACCATGGCAAACGCTTGATCACGGCCGATCGGTTCCATAGCGGGGCCGGTGGCGATTCGCCTGCGAACCAGGTCGATCACCACCCATGACTCGTGCTGGTCCAACGTGCCCCGAGCAGCGGCAAAGTCGACACGTTCGAGCGCCAGACTGTCGGCGAATTCAGGCACCGCCGGCGTGTGGTAGCGCGGCCAATAGGCGACCACATCGCCCCAACACGTCGGATCTTCAGAGGTCACCGCGACGAGAGTCAGTGCCTCTTCCTCGTCTAACGAGATTCCCAAGCGACAACCGTCCTCCTCGACAATCACAACGACAACTGTTTGCATTGCCAGATCCGCCTGAGTCGGATGATTCTGCCCCGCCAGTCTGTGATCGACGCACATCGAAAGTTGTCACGTGTCTGCGGATCATGAATCTATGGCAAGTAGCGTCGCACGAGCATCTGTTCATTAAAAGGGACCAGAGCGCTGATTTCACGGAACGACCCAAGTCCACTGTTCGGAGGACCTGCCGCTGGGTCGATCTCCCTTCTCTCGTGGGTGTTACGCAAACTCGAACACAATTCCCCCCTGCCACCTTTTTCCTTACGCTCCTCACCTTGCTATAACCTCGGCAAACTCGGTCCTTTGACCGCTTCCTTGTGTTCTAGCAATGTGAAAACATCGTTCGTCTCTCGAAGGTGTTTCGGAACCGACACGTTTCGTTCAGGCTCATTGAAGAGTAATGCTCATGGCTGCTACGACGTCAATTCTCGCGGATAAACTGCACGAGTACCCCCAGCAAAGTGTTATCGACGGAAGCGGTGGAGGAGCCGCTTCGATTCTCGATGACTGCCTCAATAAGCACGGCGGGGTATTGCAACTTCTACACCGCTACGCCGGCCGGACATTTTGTACCCCAGGTAAACGCCTTCGCCTTGACGAGCGATCGTACTACCCGGACTACATGGACGGTACCGGTCTCGATG